>NZ_JAWHTE010000007.1:0-180000 GCF_032586175.1 Ovoidimarina sediminis | reverse complement strand
CGACGTGCTGGAGAAGTATCCCGATTTCTTCTGGGAGATGGTGCACCCCTTCATCGGCCCGGCGCTGAGCCACCTGGAGCAAACGGTGGAAGGCAAGCAGTGGATCGCGCAGCTTTATAACCACGTCTTCCAGGTGCATCACCGGTCGAACGATATAGGGCCGTTTCCGGGGACCTAGGCCGGCGCGCGTTTCGGCCGTGCCCGGACCCGCGCGAGCAGGAGCACGAGGACGATCGCGAGGTAGACGAGCGGTTCCGCCCGCCACGTCTTTGCGAGCATCACGAAATGCACCGCGCCGAGGACGGCCGCGAGGTAGGAAAGCTGGTGGAGCCGCCGCCAGCGCGGGGCGCTGAGCCTGCGCACCGAAAGGTTGTTCGAGGTCAGCGCGAGGGGGACGAGCAGCAGGAACCCCGCCATGCCAATGGTGATGTAGGGGCGTTTGAGGATGTCTTTCCAGATCTCGCTGAGGATCTGGACGTCGAGCACCAGCCAGACGAGCAGGTGACATGTAATATAGTAGAAGGCGAGAAGCCCGAGCGCGCGGCGGAACTTCAAAAGCGTGACCCCGGTGAACCGGCGGAGCGGCGTGACCGCGAGCGTGGCGATCAGCATCTGAAGGCCAAGCTCGCCCAGCAGATGCTCGAATGTCTTGATCGGTTCGGGCCCGAGGCCGCCGGTCAGCCCCTGGTAGAACCACCACAGAGGCGGGAGCGCCCCGATCAGGTAGACTGGCCAGGTCGGCACACGCCGGAGCGCGCCATTCACGTTTTGCACGAGATCCGTCACGCGCAGCACCCGTCGCCCGCCTGCACCGGCGGGCAGGCCACGGTGCCGTAAGAGCAATAGACGCAGCAATCGCCCGGCTTCGGCCGCAGCACCGTTTTGCAGGCCGGGCATTCATAGAAGAACTGGCACGCATCCGTCGGCATGGTTTCGACATGCGTGGCCCCGCATTCGGGGCAGGTCAGTTCAGAGGTGAGTTCCATCGCGCTGCGTGTCAGTAGTATTTCGCGAGATCCATCCCGGCATACATGGCCGCGACCTCTTCTTCGTAGCCGTTGAACATGAGCGTCGGCTGACGCCGGGCCAGAAGCCCGCCGCCCACGCGGCGTTCCGTCGCCTGGCTCCACCGCGGGTGATCGACGTTCGGGTTCACGTTGGAATAGAAGCCGTATTCGCGCGGCTGCAAAGCCTGCCAGGTGTTGAGGGGCTGTTCCTCCGTCAGGGTGATGCGGACGATCGACTTGATCGACTTGAACCCGTACTTCCACGGCACCACGAGCCGGATCGGCGCGCCGTTCTGGTTCGGCATCGGCATGCCGTAGATACCGGTGGCCATGATCGTCAGCGGGTTCATCGCTTCGTCGAGACGCAGACCCTCGACATAGGGCCAGTCGATGCTGCCGCCCTGCTGCCCGCGCATCTCGGACGGGCGAAGGAGCGTCTCGAAGCGGACGTATTTCGCCGAAGGCTGGACGCCGACCTGATCAAGGAGATCCTTCAGTTCGAACCCGTTCCAGGGGATGACCATCGACCAGGCTTCCACGCAGCGGAAGCGGTAGAGCCTGTCTTCGATCGACTTGTCCTTCAGGATATCGGCAAGATCGTAGGTGCCCGGATTTTCCACCAGACCGTCGAAGGTGATCGCCCAGGGATCGGTGGTGAGCGCGCCGGCGTAGCGTTTCGGATCGCTCTTGTCCCAGCCGAATTCGTAGAAGTTGTTGTAGCTCGTGATCTCTTCGAAGGAGTTCGGCTCAAGCTCGCGACGCGAGGCGATGGCCGGGGTGGCGGCGGTTGCGGCGAGCGCCGTGCCCGCGGCCAACAGCTGGCGGCGGTTCATGTAGTCGGGAAGCGGCGTCACGTCGCTCCACCTAAGATCGTTTTTCCAGCGGCCTGCCATTGGTTTTCGTGCTCCTTCGCGTTGCGTGGACAGTGGTAAGGGTAGTGTCTCGTCCGCGCCAACCAACACCTTCTCACGTTGTCGTGGGATTTTGACGTATTTGGCCGGCGAAATCCTACCGATAACGTTTTCTTTACTGGCGCGAGCGGAGCGGGGCGGCTTAGCGCGCCCGGCACTTCGGTCAAGGGCGTTTTCGGCTTAAAAACAAGGATTTGATGGTGATCCGCACCGCCAGAGAGCGCGTAGACCCTCCCGATGCCACGCACCGGCATCCGTAACCAATTTCGGAGGACTACACGCTATGCTGCGTAAGACTTTCTTTGCACTCACCGCCGCAACGATGATCTCGGGCGCGGCTTTCGCCGGCGGCCATTCGAAGGATATCGTCGACACGGCCGTAGAGGCCGGTTCGTTCAGCACGCTCGTCGCTGCCGTCGAGGCCGCGGGCCTTGTCGAGACGCTGAAGGGCGAGGGCCCGTTCACCGTTTTCGCACCGACGGATGAGGCGTTCGCCGCCCTGCCCGAAGGTACGGTCGAAGAGCTTCTGAAGCCCGAGAACCGCGATCAGCTGACCGCGATCCTGACCTATCACGTGGTGCCCGGCAAAGTGATGTCGACCGACCTGTCGAACGGCATGGAAGCCGCGACCGTGCAGGGTTCGGACGTCACGATCATGACCGAAGGCGGCGTGACCGTGGAAGAGGCCAATGTCGTGACTGCCGATATCGAAACCTCGAACGGCGTGATCCACGTGATCGACCAGGTGATCCTGCCGGAAGGCTAAGGCCGGAGCCCATGACGGCGGCGGGCGCTTTTCACGGCGCCCGCCGCCCCCTATGGTCCGCCCCGCGAAGCGAAGGGGCAGGAGCATGACAGACCAGACGAAGACCGCCGTTGTGACCGGCGCGGCCCGGGGAATCGGGCTGGCGACGACGAAGCTATTCCTCGACCGTGGCTGGCGGGTTGTGATGGTGGACCGGGATGCGCCCGCGCTGCTGGAAGCGGCCCGCGATCTGGACGGCACCCTGCCCCTTATCATCGACATCTCGACCCGGGCCGGGGCCGAGGAGGTGGCGCGGGAAACCGCGACATGGGCCGAGGGCGTGGACGCCGTTATCAACAATGCCGGCGTGGCGGAGTTCGGGCCGATCGAGACCCATGACGACGACATGTGGCGGCGGGTGATGGCCACTAACCTCGACGGCCCCTATTTCGTGACTTCGGCGCTTTTGCCCGCGCTGAAGGTACGAAGGGGGGCGATCGTGAACATCGCGTCGATTTCGGGGCTCAGGGCCTCGACCCTCAGGCTGGCTTACGGGACGTCGAAGGCCGCCGTCATCCAGATGACCAAGCAGCAGGCGGTGGAATACGGCGAATACGGGATTCGTGCGAATTGCGTGGCGCCCGGGCCGGTGAGGACGAAGCTTGCCATGGCCGTGCACACGCAGGAGATCATAGACGCCTATCACGACGCGATCCCGCTGAACCGCTATGGCGCGGAAGGGGAGATCGCATCGGTGATCGTCTTCCTCTGTTCGGAGGAGGCGAGCTATGTCACCGGGCAGGTGATCGCCGCCGATGGCGGGTTCGAGGCAACGGGCGTGGGGCTGCCCGCGCTTCGGGGCGGCTGAGGCCCCCCGATCAGCGCGGGGCGGTGATCAGCGGCAGGACGGCCATCTCTGCGGCACGGGTGTATTCGCCCACGGAATAGATCGTCGCGAGGGCGAGGAAGCTTACCGCCGCCAGAAGCGTCATCAGATCCATTTGGGTGGCGGCCCGGCAATTCGGGCGCGCGAGGGGGAGACCGTCGCTCATACTCAAACTCACTCTTTACCAATGGCCCAGACACTCGGAGCACACATTCCGCAGGCCGGGGTTCAGGGTAGCGCGATTTCGCCGGTGCGCCCAACCCGTGAAGGGTTCCAGGCAATATTGGCCACGAATTGGAAACAGTGCGGCTCTTCAGGATTGATTGTTGCTGCATCTGGGTCAGACCGCCCTGCCCCGCCGCTCGCGCATGAACCAGAGTTCGAGGAGCGCGAGGTAGACAAGGTAGAAGGCGAAGTTCTGAACGAGATCGAAGGGGCCGGTATGGCCCGGAAGCTCGGACCAGAGGCCGCCTGTGACGATGTACCAGAGCGCGTAGTGAAAGCGGTAGGCCCAGGAGGCGACGATCAGGACGAAGAGGCGGAGCGCCCATTCGCGGTGGAGGCGGATGTCGCGGGCGCGGGCGTGGCGAAAGGTCTGGACCGCGGCGAGGAGGGTGAGGAGACCGTAGAGGATCGATCCCGCATCCATCACCGGCCCGCCCTTGGTGCCCCGGAGCGCGATATAGGTGAGGCCGAAGGCGGCGGTGAGGAAGGCGGCGAGCACGATGCCCCGGCCCATAGCGCGGTGCAGGGCGGGACGCCGGGCGCGGATGCCAGGAAGAAGCTGGAAGCTGACGATCAGGGTGATGAGGCCGCCGAGGATCATGTGGAGCGACATGGCGCCGTTCCCGACCGTACCGCCGGGTCGGTAGAGGTAGCTGTCAGGGAGCGGCCCGAAGAGGCCGGTGAGACCGAAGGTTATGGCGTGCCAGATGAAGCCCGCCATGAGGAAGATCAGGAGGCCGATCCCGATCGGGAGCCAGGGGACGCGCCGGCGCGCCGGGGTGGTGGCGGTGTCGGTCATATGGCGCAATTATAGCGCGGGCGTATTCCACAAGAAACAGGCGGCCACGGGGGCCGCCTGTTCAAGGTTTCTGCCGGTGGCCGGATCAGTGCACCACCGCGTCTTCCGGCGGCTGGCGGTTCGAGGTTGACACCCGGTCGCCCACGATCAGCCCGTCCGGTCCCGCGCTGACGCTGACCGTCGCGCCGTCGGCGATTTCGCCGGCAAGGATCATCTCGGCCAGCTGATCCTGCAGCGCGCGCTGAATGACGCGCTTCAGGGGCCGGGCGCCGTAGACCGGATCGTAGCCCTCGTCGGCGAGCCAGGCGAGCGCATCCTCGGAGAGATCGAGGCGGATGTTCCGCTGCGCCAGACGGTTCCCGAGCCGGTCGAGCTGGATCTCCACGATGCCATCCATGTCGGCGCGCGTCAGGCGGTCGAAGATCACCTGATCATCGATCCGGTTCAAGAATTCGGGACGGAAGTGTGCGCGAACCCTGTCCCTAACATCCATGTGGATTTTCGCCAGATCCGCATTGTCGCTGATGTCGGAAAGCAATTCGCTTCCGAGGTTCGACGTCAGCACGATCAGCGTCTGCTTGAAGTCGACCGTGCGGCCCTGACCGTCGGTCAGAACACCGTCGTCGAGCACCTGGAGGAGCACGTTGAAGACCTCGGGGTGCGCCTTTTCGACCTCGTCGAAGAGGACGACCTGGTAGGGCCTGCGCCGTACCGCCTCGGTCAGGACGCCGCCCTCGTCATAGCCGACATAACCCGGAGGCGCGCCGATCAGGCGGGCGACGGAGTGCTTTTCCATGAACTCCGACATGTCGATGCGGACCATCGCACTGTCGTCGTCGAACAGGAACTCGGCCACGGCCTTGGTGAGTTCCGTCTTGCCGACGCCGGTGGGGCCGAGGAAGAGGAACGAGCCCAAGGGCCGGTTCTCGTCGTTGAGGCCTGCGCGTGCCCGGCGCACGGCGTTCGAGACGGCGCGGACCGCGCGGGTCTGGCCGATGACGCGTTTGCCGATCTCTTCCTCCATGCGGAGGAGTTTCTCGCGCTCGCCTTCGAGCATCTTCGAGGTCGGGATGCCCGTCCAGCGTTCGACGACTTCGGCGATCTGCTCGGGCCTCACCTTTTCCTCGACCATCTGGTTCGCTTCGGCCTCTTCCGCCGCCGCGACCTTCTTTTCGAGATCGGGGATGATGCCGTAGGTCAGTTCGCCCGCGCGCTGGAGGTTGCCCTCGCGCTTGGCCTGGTCGAGATCGTGGCGGGCACGCTCAAGCTGTTCCTTCACCTCGCGGGCGCTTTCGAGCTTGTCGCGTTCGTTCTGCCACTGGGTGGTCATCGCGTCGGACTTTTCCTTCAGCCCCGCGAGTTCCTCTTCAAGCTTGGCGAGCCTGTCTATCGAGGCCTTGTCGTCCTCTTTCTTCAGCGCCTCGCGCTCGATCTCCATCTGGAGGATCTGGCGGTCGAGGGCATCGAGTTCCTCGGGCTTCGAATCCACCTCCATCCGGAGCCGCGAGGCGGCCTCGTCCACAAGGTCGATGGCCTTGTCGGGCAGGAAGCGGTCGGTGATGTAGCGGTGCGAAAGCTGCGCCGCCGCCACCAGCGCCGCGTCGGAGATGTCGACGCCGTGGTGAAGCTCGTACTTCTCCTTGATGCCACGGAGAATGGAGATCGTGTCTTCGACCGTCGGTTCCTCGACCATCAGGGGCTGGAACCGGCGGGCCAGCGCCGCGTCCTTTTCGACATGCTTGCGGTATTCGTCGAGCGTGGTCGCGCCGACGCAGTGGAGTTCCCCGCGCGCAAGCGCAGGCTTCAGGAGGTTCGAGGCATCCATCGCGCCATCGGCCTTTCCCGCGCCCACGAGCGTGTGCATCTCGTCGATGAAGAGGATGATTTCGCCCGCCGCCGTTGTCACCTCGGAGAGCACAGCCTTCAGCCGTTCCTCGAACTCACCGCGGTATTTCGCACCTGCGATGAGCGCGCCCATATCGAGAGAAAGGAGCCGCTTGTTCTTCAGGCTTTCGGGCACGTCGCCGTTGACGATGCGCATGGCGAGGCCCTCGGCGATGGCGGTTTTGCCGACGCCCGGTTCGCCGATCAGCACGGGGTTGTTCTTGGTGCGGCGGCTGAGGACCTGCATGGCGCGGCGGATTTCCTCGTCGCGACCGATGATCGGGTCGATCTTGCCGTCGCGGGCGCGTTCGGTGAGGTCGGTCGCGTATTTCTTCAGCGCGTCATAGCCTTCCTCGGCCGATGCCGTATCGGCGGTGCGGCCCTTGCGGATGTCGTTGATCGCGGAGTTGAGGCCCTGTGCCGTGACAGCGCCTGCTTCGAGTGCGTCTTTCGCCTTGGATTTCACGACGGCAAGCGCGGTAAGGATGCGTTCGACGGGTACGAAACTGTCGCCCGCCTTCTTCGCGATCTTCTCGGCCTCGTCGAGGACCTTGGCGGTCTGGCCGTCCATGTAGATCTGGCCCGCATCGCCGGACACCTTCGGCATCTTCGCCAGGGCGAGATCGGTGGATTCGAGCACCCGGTCGGGCGCGCCGCCCGCACGGCGGATGAGGTTGGCCGCGAGGCCTTCTTCATCGTCCAGAAGTGCTTTCAGCAGGTGTTCGGGCCCAAGCCGCTGGTGGCTTTCCCTCAGAGCGATCGTCTGCGCGGCTTGCAAGAAGCCCTTCGACCGCTCGGTGAACTTCTCCAAGTTCATCGGTCTCTCCTTTATCAAGCGCCCGGTGTGGTCAGCGCCCGCTTGGCGGCACGCCCCGTCTGGGCCTCTCGCTAGAGATGGGCAGGCGAAGCGGAGGGTTCAAGATCCCGCGAGTTGGCGTTTTTTGTTGAATTCGGGCGCTTTTGGGGGCCCTATTGATCAATTAACCGTTCAGTTCCCAGTCCCTCGCCAGGTTTCGATGGTCAAAGACGACATAGTTCTCGCCCGGTCCCTCGGCGATGTGTTCGGAATTTCCCCGGATGATGCGGATATCCTGGAGGATCTTCGGCGCGATATCGTGATCAAGGACGTGGCCGTCGGCGAGACGCTGATGACGCAGGGAGAGCCTTCGGACGCGCTTTACGTGTTGTTGCAGGGGCGGCTCTGCGCGAGCACCGCGACGGCCGAAGGAGAGGTGTTTCTCGGCGAGATCCGGCGGGGCGAGACGATCGGGGAAACCGGCGTGATCATGGAGGCCCCGCGCGGCGCAACGGTGCGGGCGACGCGGACCTCGACGGTGGCGCGGCTGAGCGCGAAGGCGCTGCACGGGCTTCTGGGGAAGTATCCAACATTGAGCATCGCGATCGCGCGGACGCTGATTTCGCGGGCGGCGCGGGATGCGGGGCCGCGGCATCCGGGGTTCGTGCCCGAAACCCTGTGCCTTCTGCGCGCGAGCCAGGCGGTCGATCTGGCGGAAACCGCCGAGTTGCTTGCCCGGGAGGCCGGGGGGCCGGTGCGGATCGTGTCGAAGACCGACGATCCGCAGGCGGCGCGACGCGAGATTCACGAAGGTGAACGGGCAGGCCAGCGCGTGTTCATCCTGGCCGATCTCGACGATGCGGCGTGGCTGGCCCTTGCGGTGAGCGAAGCCGACGAGGTGGTGCGGATCGTCGATGCGGGCGACGGGCCCGAGGCGGCGCCCGGCGAGACGGCGATCGAACGTGCGGAAGGCGCGGTTCTGCCGCGTCACACGCTTCTGATCCTGCATCCGGATGCGACGAAAAGCCCGACCGGCACGAAAGCCTGGCTGGCCGGACGGCAGGTTGACCGTCACCTGCACATGCGGCGGGGCAATGCGCAGGACCGGGGCCGCGTCGGGCGGCTTCTGTCGGGGCGCGGGGTGGGCATCGTCTTTGCCGGAGGCGGCGCTCGGGGCGCGGCGCATCTGGGCGCGATCCGGGCCCTGCAGGAAGCCGGGGTGGATTTCGACATCGTGGGGGGCACCTCGATCGGGGCCGCCGTCGCGGCGTGGTATGCCATGGGGCTTCGCGGAACGGCGCTCGACGCGGCCGCGTGCAAGGTCTTTGTCGAAAGCGGCGGGCCGACGAGCGACTGGAACCTCTTGCCGATCCTGTCTCTTGTGAAGGGCAAACGCACGCGCGACCTGGCGATCGCGGCGATTCGCGAAGCGACCGGGCGGGACATCGATATCGAGGATACCTGGACCCCGTATTTCTGCCTTTCGGCGAATTACACCGCGCAGGATCAGGCCGTCTTGCAGCGCGCGCCGCTTTGGAAGGCGCTGACCGCGACCTAAGCGATCCCCGGCGTGCTTCCGCCCGTCATCATCAATGGCGAATTGCATGTCGACGGTGGCGTGGTGAACAACCTGCCCGTTGACGTGCTGGAGGAAGTGGGGGCAGCACACACCATTGCCGTGGATCTGCTGGGAGAACGAAAGCGGAGCCTCGATCTTCCCGAGATGCCCGGCACGTTCACCCTTCTCGTCGACCGGGCGCGGCCGCGGCGGCGGCGGAAGTACCGGATCCCGGGGATCCTTTCGATGCTGCTGAATTCGACGGTGCTGAGTTCGCTCAAGCGGCAGAGGGAGATGTCGGCGCGGGCGCGGCTGAGCCTGAAGCCCGACCTGCCGAGGGTGGGGCTGCTGGATTGGGCCAAGTTTCCCGAAACGATCGAACACGGATACACCTCGGTGAAGGCGCAGCTTGAGACGGCGTCCGATGATCTGATGCGGGATCTGAGAGGCGCGTGAGGCCGGTCAGTCCCTTCTGCCGCGCGCGCCCAGCACCGAGTGGAGAAGCCGCCCGGCGGCCATGCCCAGCGCCGCGGCCCCCGCACCGTAGACGCCGATGACGAGGATCATGAGCGCCGGATAGGGATCGTCGTTCACGGGCCGCCATATCAGGGCGATGGAGAGCAGGCAGACCGCGACGACCGCCACGAGGAGGGCCCAGAACAGCCGGTTCCAGCGGATGCGGGAGAGGAGAGCGCCGATCATCCCGGCGGTCGCGGTGACAAGGATCAGGAAGATCTCGATACTCATGCCGCGGTTCCGGTCATCGGTGGGTTCTATGTCCTCTCCGTCCCGGTCGCGACCGGGCGGAAGCGTTCTATGGAGCGTATGACCTCGCCTGCCTCCTGTTCCAGCCCGTGGAGCGGAATGCGGATGCCCTGTTGGCTTTGCAACCAGAGTTCGGCCTTGCGCCAGACCGGCCATCTGAGCGGGGCAAGGACGCCCGGGAGAGGATCGACCACGAGCCAGTCCCGGGCACCGTAGATAAGGTGACGCGGCCCGGTTTCGCGCCGGATGCGGTGGATCTCGTCCCAGCGAAGCGGGCGGCGGTAGGTTGCGGGAAAGAGGAGCCCGTCGGCGGAGATTTCGAGTACGGCCGGGTTTCGGACGATCACAGCGGCAAGAAGGAGGATGCCGCCGAGGAGCGTGAGTGAAAAGACGGCCGCAATGGCGGGATCCCAGCCCCCGCGGTCGAAGCCGGGGCCAAGGAGGGCGGCGATAAGGACGAGGCAAAGAAGCACCGCGAGCAGGCAGAGAAGAGACACCAGCGCGCGCCTTCGGTGGGTGAACCTGTCGATCCGGGCCATGGCTTTCCTGATCCGGCGGCCCCGTCGGGCCGGTTTTCACACCCATCCTGCCATGATTTGCCCAAATGGGCGACACGGGCCCTTCCGGCTTGACGCAAGGAGGGGAACGGCCCAGTAGAGGGAAAACCGCGGGAGGCGCCCCCATGTTCGACGACAGATTGATCGTAGCCCTCGATGTTCCGAACGCGCTTGAGGGCCTCGCACTGGCCGAGCGGTTGGGCGACGCGGTGAGTTTCTACAAGATCGGCCTGGGGATGCTGACGGGCGGCGGGCTGGCGCTGGCCAACGAGCTGAAGGCCGAGCACGGCAAACGCATCTTCCTTGACATGAAGCTGTTCGATATCGGCGCGACGATCGAGGCGGCGGTGCGGGGCATTGCGCAATACGACCTCGATTTCCTGACCGTGCACGGCGATCCGCATGTGGTGCGGGCCGCGCGGGAAGGAGCCGGGGCGTCGGAGATGAAGATTCTCGCCGTGACCGTTCTGACCTCGATGGACCGGGACGACCTTGATGCCGGGCAGATCCGTGCGGGAAGCCTGCCGGAAATCGTGGCCGCACGGGCCGCGCGGGCCTTTGAAGCCGGGGCGCACGGGGTGATCTGTTCGCCGCAGGAGGCCGCGATGATCCGGTCGCTGCCCGAAGCCGCGGGCCGGCTGATCGTAACGCCCGGGGTGCGGCCCGCGGGTGCCGCACTTGGCGATCAGAAGCGGGTGATGACCCCGGCGGAGGCGATTGCCGAAGGCGCCGATCACGTGGTGGTGGGCCGCCCGATCCACCGGGCGGAAGACCCCCGCGCGGCCGTGCAGGCCATCCTTTCGGAATTCGACACGCCGCAGGCGCGGACGCCCAATCGGATCTGAGCCACCGCCGTTTGACCCTTGCCCGCGACACTTATCTGACTTAAGTCAGATAACATGATGCAGGATCCCGTTGCCCGTTTTCGCCGCTTTGCCCGTGCCGTGACCTCGGAAGTCGGCGCGCTCGACACCTCGTTTCTCGGGCGGGGCCGCCCGCTTGGGGCTGCGCGGGTGCTGAACGCCATCGGCCAGGGGATGGAGGACGTGCAGACGGTTCGGGAGTACCTCGACCTCGATTCGGGCCTCATGAGCCGGCTGTTGCGGGGCCTCGAGGACGAGGGGCTGATTGAAACGGTGCCACATCCCGATGACGGACGACGCCGGATCGCGAAGCTGACGGAGGCGGGCCAGCGCGAGTTCGAAATCTACGAGGAGGTGTCGAACGCCCGGGCCAGGGCGCTTCTTGATCGTCACCCCGCACCCGAAGAGCTTCTTGCCGCGATGGATCTGATCGCCTCGGCGCTGGGACGGGAGCGGATTGCGCTGACCGAGGAAGATCCCCGGTCGGAGCCCGCGCGCCAATGCCTCGAAGCCTATTACGGGGAACTCGCGCGGCGTTTCAACACCGGGTACGACGTGAACCTTGCCCGCGATCCCGGCGCCATCGACATGATGCGGCCCAGGGGGGTGTTCCTCGTCGCGTGGTCGGACGGCGCGCCCATGGGGTGCGTCGGCGTAAAGGGCCATGGCGGCCGGGAGGGAGAGATCAAGCGGCTCTGGACCGCGCCCCATGCCCGGAGGCTCGGTGTCGCGACGCGCCTGATGACGCAGGCCGAAGCCGTGGCGGCGGAGCTTGGGATAGCGGTTCTGAGGCTAGATACGAACAGCGCCCTGCCAGAGGCAGAGCGCTTTTACCGCGAGGGCGGCTGGCAGGAAATCGCGCGCTTCAACGACGACCCCTACCCCGATCTTTTCTTCGAGAAGCGGCTGTCGCTCAATCCTCGTTGATGTCCCGGTCCCACACCTTCACCTGACCGTCGCGGACGCCCACCACCTTGCGCAGAAGCGCCCAGGCGATCAGCGACAGGACAGCGAAGATGAGCATGGTGGCCGGAAGCGACCCCGCCATCAGCGTGGCCAGCGGGCCGCCGATGCCAAGGAGGATCCCGGTGATCGCCGCGCCGATGGCGAAGCCCAGAAGGATGTAGCCGGAGACGAAGACCTCGAGCACGCCAAGGATCAACGCGCCCGCAAGCCAGACCCACCAAACGGACCACATCATCCCCGCCCCCTGAGCATCTTGAAGGCATCCGAGAACGCCTCGAGCGCCTGGGCGGGCACGACGATCGTCTGCTGGCCCTGGCCCTGGCCAAGCTGGCTGAACGCTTCCACCTGTTTCAGGGCAACCTGGTACTGCGCGGCCTCAAGCCCGTTGGCCTGGATCGCCGCGGCGACGACGCCGGTGGCGTAGGCTTCGGCATCGGCCTGCACGCGGCGGGCTTTCGCGGTCTGTTCGGCCGCATAGAGATCGGCGTCGGCCGCGAGTTCGACCGCCCGCCGCTGGCCTTCGGCGCGGGTAACCGCGGCACGGCGCTCGCGCTCGGCATTCAGCTGCTGGAGCATCGCGTCGCGCGTGGCCTGATCGAGGTTCACGTCGAGGATTTCGGCGCGCGTCACCTCGATCCCCCAGTTGTCCACGGCATCCTCTACGCTGGCCTTGATCGTCGAGATCAGCGCGGACCGGTTGGCCTGCACATCGTCGAGTTCCATCTTGCCGATCTCGGCCCGCACGATCCCCGCCACGGTCGTGGCGATTGCGGCATCGACGTCGCGGATCCGGTAGACCGTCTTTTCAGGCTCGATGATGCGGTAGAAGACGCTGGTTTCGACCTGCACCAGCACGTTGTCGGCCGTGATCGCATCCTGGCTGGCATTCGGCAGCTGCCGCTCGAGGATCGAGATCTCGTGCGCCACGCGATCGAGGAAGGGCACGATGAAGTTGATGCCCGGCCCGAGAACGGCCCGGAGCCGCCCGAAGCGTTCCACCACATGCTTTTCGGACTGCGAGACGATCCGCACGCCCTTGAAGATGCAGAGGATGATGAAGCCGGCAACGAGCAGGGTCACGAGCCCGCCGCCGCCGATCACGTTCAGAATATCGTTCAGGTCCATCGAAGGCTCCCGACCTTATGCCCCACACGGGAAGAAATCTGAGTTCCGGCGCGTTCGGACACAAGGGGAACCGCGCGCGTAAACTCCCCCCTGTTGCCCGAAAAACCCTTAAGCAAATGGTGTATTCCGGCGCCGCTCTGGTGATACTGTCCGGCCATGCCTGCCCTTTGCCGTTCCTGCCTTCACGCCTTCGACAGTGGCCCGCGCTGCCCGGCCTGCCGCAGCCCCCGGGTGATCGCGCATCATGAACTCTTCGATCTGTCGATCGCGCATATGGATTGCGATGCCTTCTATGCCTCGGTGGAAAAACGCGACGATCCTTCCTTGCGGGACAAGCCGGTGATCGTGGGCGGCGGGCGGCGCGGGGTTGTCACGACGGCCTGCTACATCGCGCGGATCAAGGGCGTGCGTTCGGCCATGCCGATGTTCAAGGCGCTGGAGCTGTGCCCGGAAGCCACGGTCGTGCGCGGGCGGATGGATGTCTATGTGGGCGTTTCGAAACAGATCCGGGCGATGATGGAAGAGCTGACGCCGGTGGTGGAGCCCCTGTCGCTGGACGAGGCGTTCATGGATCTGACGGGCACCGAACGTCTGCATCACGCGCCGCCTGCGGTGATGCTGGCGCGGCTGACCAAGCGGATGGAGGAGGAGCTGGGGATCACCGGGTCGATCGGGCTCAGCCACAACAAGTTCCTCGCCAAGGTGGCCTCGGATCTCGACAAGCCCCGCGGGTTCTCGGTGATCGGCAAGGCGGAAACGATGGCGTTTCTGCGCGACCGGCCGGTGCGGATGATCTGGGGCGTGGGCGCGGTGGCGGAAGGGGCGCTGGAAAAGGCCGGCATCCGCACCTTCGGGGATCTGCTGCGCTGGGAGAAGGCGGATCTGCACGCGCGCTTCGGCGCCTCCGGCGACCGGTTGTGGCACCTGGCCCGGGGCGAGGATTACCGGCGGGTGGAGCGGAACGCGCCGGTGAAATCGGTGTCGAACGAGACGACGTTTCACGAGGATACGGGCGATGCCGATATCCTCGACGGGCATATCTGGCGGCTGTCGGAAAAGGTGTCTGACCGGCTGAAGGCACGCGATCAGGCCGGGCGCGTGGTGACGCTGAAGGTGAAGCGGTCGGATTTCACGATCCTGACGCGCCGGCTGAGCCTGCGCGATCCGACGCAGATCGCCGACCGGATCTACCGCACCGCGCGGGGGCTGTTCGACACGGTCGCCGACCGCGCGCCGTTCCGACTGATCGGGGTGGGGGTGTCGGAGATCGGGCCGTCGGGGAATGCCGATGCCTCGGGCGACCTTCTCGATCCCGGCGCCGCATCGCGGGCGGGGGCGGAGCGTGCCGCCGATGCGATCCGCGACCGGTTCGGGCCGGATGCGATCATCAAGGGCAGATCGCTGCGCTGAGCCTGCTTCATGTGGCCGGAAATATCCCGTGGGAGCCCCGAAGGGGCGGGGGCAGCGCCCCCGTTTTCTCCGGAACAGAGACGCGCCGGTCGGGGAATTGTTGCAACGCGGGAGACGCCGGCCCACCCCTGCGCCCGGTTTTGCTGCACATCGAGGCGAAACCGTGCTTCAAGACGTGCGGGACGCATATCGGGAACGGAGTGACGCGGTGGCGCATCTTTACGACAGCCGGAAACGCATTCTTGTCACCGGGGGCGCGGGGTTCCTCGGCTCGCACCTGATCGACCGGCTTCTGGCCCAGGGGCACGAGGTGATCTGCGCCGACAACCTTTTCACCGGCACGAAGCGCAATCTCGATCACCTGCACGGAGAGCCCCGGTTCGAGTTCCTGCGCCATGACGTGACCTTCCCGCTTTATGTGGAGGTCGACGAGATCTACAACCTCGCCTGCCCGGCCTCGCCGATCCACTACCAGCACGATCCGATCCAGACGACGAAGACCTCCGTCCATGGCGCGATCAACATGCTGGGGCTGGCGAAGCGGCTGAAATGCAGGATCTTTCAGGCCTCGACCAGCGAGGTTTACGGCGACCCGAATGTGCACCCCCAGACCGAGGCGTACTGGGGGAACGTGAACCCGATCGGCGCGCGGTCCTGCTATGACGAGGGCAAGCGCTGTGCCGAGACGCTGTTCTTCGACTATCACCGGCAGAGCGGGCTTGAGATCAAGGTGGCACGGATCTTCAACACCTACGGCCCCCGGATGCACCATGCGGACGGGCGGGTGGTGTCGAACTTCATCGTGCAGGCGCTGCGCGGCGAACCGATCACGATCTATGGCGACGGGAGTCAGACGCGGGCGTTCTGCTATGTCGACGACCTGATCGAGGGGTTTCTGCGGCTGATGGACACCGATGCGAGCGTGACCGGGCCCATGAACCTCGGCAATCCCGGCGAGTTCACGATCCGGGAACTGGCCGAAACGGTTGTCGAGATGACCGGCGCGCGGTCGGAGATCGTGACCCGGCCCTTGCCGCAGGACGACCCGAAACAGCGGCGGCCCGACATCTCGCTGGCGGAGAAAACGCTTGGATGGGCGCCCGAGGTGCCCTTGCGCGAGGGGCTTGAACGGACGATCAAGTATTTCGAGGCACGGCTCGAAGAACTCGAACAGGCATAGGCCGAATCCGGCGTTCGAGAGCGGGCGGAGCCTGATCCGATCCCCTCCCAAATACGTACAATTGCGTGAAGATGGCTGGACAAAGGGGGGTTGAAACCCATTTGTGCGGCTCACCAAACCTGCGCAGGTTCCTGTCCGATGAATATCCATATGCCCTCGATCGACCGTGATCCGACGCGCGACGACGCGCGGCGGGCCCTTGATATGCTGAGAAAATGGGCCGAGGCGGCGACGGAAGATGAAATCCGCACGCTTGACCCCGCGATCGCGCGGGTTCTGCCGGGCGACAGCGGGACGGATTACCCGGTGCTCGCGCGGGCCTATCCTGAAACATTCAGCGTCGACGCGGCCTATCGCGCCGACCTGCCCGATCTTCAGAACGGCCCCGAAAGCCTGATCAAGGGCGCGCGGCGCGAGATCCAGCATGTGGGGATTTCGAATTTCAGGCTGCCGATCCGCTTCAGGACCCGCGACAACGGGGATCTGACCCTGGAAACCTCCGTCACGGGCACGGTGAGCCTCGATGCGGAGAAGAAGGGCATCAACATGAGCCGCATCATGCGCTCGTTCTATGGCCATTCCGAACGCAGCTTTTCCTTCGACGTGATCGAGGCGGCGCTCGACGACTACAAGCGCGACCTCGAAAGCTTCGACGCGCGCATCCAGATGCGGATTTCCTTCCCGATGAAGGTGGAAAGCCTGCGTTCGGGGCTGTCGGGCTGGCAGTATTACGACATCGCGCTGGAACTGGTGGAGCAGGCGGGCGCGCGGCGGAAGATCCTGCATCTCGACTATGTCTATTCCTCGACCTGCCCCTGCTCGCTGGAACTGAGCGAACATGCCCGCCAGACGCGCGGACAACTGGCCACGCCCCATTCGCAGCGGTCGGTTGCGCGGGTTTCGGTGGTGCTTGACGACAGCGCGGGCGTGCTGTGGTTCGAGGACCTCGTGGAGCTTTGCCGCCGCGCCGTGCCGACGGAAACCCAGGTGATGGTGAAGCGTGAGGACGAACAGGCTTTCGCCGAGCTGAACGCCGCGAATCCGATTTTTGTGGAGGATGCTGCGCGGCTTTTTGCCGAGATTCTGCAGATCGACCCGCGAATCGGCGATTTTCGGGTAGCGGCCAGCCACCAGGAAAGTTTACACAGTCATGACGCCGTCAGCGTGCTGACCGAGGGCGAGACCTTTGCAAGTGCAAGTCTGGACCCGCGGTTCTTCGAAACACTGTTTCACGTCGGCTGACGTGTGACGAGTTCGCACCGGTAAACTTCCCCCAGAGCGGGGCCTGTGTATTAGGGCCCTATCCGGTGTGATACCGCCGCCGTCGCCTTGACTTGGCGACGGCGGCACAGCAACGCTCCATCCATGATCGATCTGCGCCCCGTTGGATACGTCGTCGGCCTTCTGGTCGCAGCGCTTGGCGTGACGATGCTCGTGCCGATGGGCATGGATCTTCTGGCCGGGAACGATCACTGGCAGGTCTTCCTCGAATCCGCGCTGATCACCGCCCTGGTGGGCGGGCTTATCGCGCTGGCCTGCGCGAACGGGGTGAGCCAGCGCCTGTCGATCCAGCAGACCTTCCTTCTGACCACGGGCGTCTGGCTGATGCTGCCGGTCTTCGGCGCGATCCCCTTCGCGCTTGGCGCGACCGAGGCGCGATTCGTGAATGCGTTCTTCGAATCGATGTCCGGCATGACCACGACAGGATCGACCGTCTTCGTTGGACTGGAGCGCCTTCCGCCGGGTCTTCTGCTCTGGCGGTCGATGCTGCAATGGTTCGGAGGCATCGGGATCATCGTCGTGGCCATGGTGTTTCTGCCCGAACTCAGGATCGGGGGGATGCAGATGTTCCGCTCGGAAGCCTTCGACACGATGGGGAAGATCCTGCCGCGCGCGACCGCGATCGCGGGGCAGATCTCGGCGATCTACCTCGTTCTGACGGTCGCCTGCATGCTGGCCTACCTGGGAACGGGGATGAGCGCCTTTGACGCCCTGAACCTTGCCATGACCACCGTGTCGACCGGCGGATTCGCCCCGAGCGACGCCTCGATGGGGGCCTATGCGGGAATCGCAGAATACGTGGCGACCCTGTTCATGTTTCTCGCGTCGCTGCCTTTCGTGCGCTACGTGCAGCTTGTCGCCGGCACGGCGCGGCCGCTTGTGTCCGATACCCAGGTTCGGGCGCTGATCGGAACGGTCGTTGTCTCGGTCACGGTTCTCGTCATCTACCGGCTCATGACCAGCGAGGCGGACTTTGCATCGACCTTTCGCGAAGCGCTCTTCAATCTGACCTCGATCATCACCGGAACCGGGTTCGCCAGCGTCGATTACCAGCTTTGGGGGCCGCTTGCGGTCACGGTGTTCTTCTTCATTGGCCTTGTGGGCGGCTGCGCCGGTTCGACATGCTGTTCGGTGAAGATCTTCCGCTACCAGATCCTGTTTTCGTCGATCAAGGCGCAGATCCAGCGGATCCACTCGCCGCACGGGATCTTCACGCCGCGGTTCGACGGGCGGACGGTGTCCGACGACATCCTGAGTTCGGTGATGGCGTTCTTCGTGATGTTCATCGTCTCGCTCGGGATCTTTGCGGTGGCGCTGGGGGCCACGGGGCTCGATTTCATCACCTCGGTGTCCGGCGCGGCGACGGCGCTGGCGAATGTGGGCCCGGGGCTTGGCCCCCAGATCGGACCGGCGGGGAATTTCGCGGGGCTGAATGACGCGGCGAAATGGATCCTGATCGGCGCGATGCTGACCGGGCGGCTGGAGATCATGGGGGTCTATGCGATCCTGACTATCAATTTCTGGCGGACGAGCTAGGGGGCTCTGCCCCCGCCTCCCTGCGGTCGGCCCCCCGGGATATTTCAGGCCACATGAAGCCGGGGGGTCAGTTCCAGCATTCGACGAGCACGGTCATGTCGGCCCCGATCAGGGCCAGATCCTCGGGCGCGAGCGCGCGGGCCTCCTCGGCCACCGGGATCGCGATGCCGTTCGCGTCGAGAAAATTCGCGATCTGGTCGGACTTGGTGGCGAATTGCACCTCGTCGGGGAGGGACCGCCCGTTTTCGGCCCGCCGGGGCAGGAGGATGCCGACCACGCCGCCATCGGCATCGAGCACCGGCCCGCCGGCATCGCCCGGCTGGACCGTGAGGGCGAGGCGCTGGAGCGTGGCCTCGCCATTGAGACCGCGCAGATCCTCGAGCGTGCCGAAACTCATCGTCGGCGCACCGAGGAGGCCGCCATAGGAATAGCCCGCCACGGCGATCTCGGCCTGGAGGCGCGGGAGATCGGCACTGAGCCGCCCGATGGCGAGCGGCGCGAGGCGCGCGGCGGGCCTGAGGAGCGCCAGATCGAGGGCGGCGTCGGTGGCCGTGATCGCGGCCTCGGTATCGTCGCCGAGAGTGATGCGGGCGCAGGCCTCAAGGGGTGAGGCCGCCGTCAGCACCGCACCGTCGGACGTGACGAAGAAGCCGCTCAGCGAGGCCTCGGGCTGGCGGATCTGGAGGCCGGCGAGAAGATCGGGGCGTTCGATCGCCTCGCCGCGGGCGGTATCGGGCAGGACCTGGCCTTCGATCGTGTCGAAGCTTTCGCGCATCCGGTTTATCGCGATGGAGCGGCGCAGGTTATCGCCCCGGGGCCAGACGATGATCATGCCCTTGACCGCCCCGTCGGCGAGGGTGGCGAAGGCGAAGCTCGAGATGTCGCGGTTCACGCCTTCGATGGTGAACCCGTTGCGGCGCAGATCGCGGGGCCCGTCGAGCGGCATAATTTCGAGCGTCTGGAGGATCTCGAACAGCCCCGCGAGCGTGGCCTGGTCGCCCGACTGGCTGATGAGCAGGATCTGCGCGCCCTCGGTGCCGGCGTATTTCGCGAAGGGGGCCTCGTAGCCGTCGAACTCGACCATGGCGAGGGGCAGATCGACGGAGATGCCGGCCGCGCTGTCTTCCACCCGGACGAAACCGAGGCTGGCCATCATGGCGCGCAGTTCCTCGGTCAGTTCGCGGCGCTGGGCGGTGGTGAGGATGCCCGTAGGCTCGTGCCCGAAGGCCGATTGCCAGTTCGCCATGGCGCGGCGGGTGCCGGGGCCGAAGGCGCCGTCGATGGCCGCGGTGTAGAAGCCCTTGATCTGGAGCGCGCGCTGCAGTTCCTCGCGTTCCGTGCGCGTGAGGCGGCGTTCGCCCGCGCGCGCCTCGGCGGGCGTTTCGTCGGCGGGTTCGGGCT
This sequence comes from Ovoidimarina sediminis, assembly GCF_032586175.1. NCBI lineage: Bacteria > Pseudomonadati > Pseudomonadota > Alphaproteobacteria > Rhodobacterales > Roseobacteraceae > Ovoidimarina > Ovoidimarina sediminis. The sequence continues at coordinate 160,105 of NZ_JAWHTE010000007.1, read as the reverse complement.
CGGCCGCCGCATCGGGCGTGGCCCCGGGCGCGGCGGGATCGGCCGGCAGGACGGGTGCGAGCGCGGCCGCGCCGCCCGGGGGCCAGAATTGTTCGCCGTAGGTCTGGCCGTCGGAAATGAAGCTGTCCCCCGGGATCGCGCGGAGCGCCCGGAGGCGGCGCAGTTCCGCCGCCGCCGCTTCGGGCGTGTAGGGGCCGAGCGCGATGGCGTACCAGCCCGAGCGCAGACGGTAGCCCACCACATCGGCGATCTCGGCGGCATAGGCGCGGGCCCGATCTTCGGCGGAGGGCTGGTTCGGACGGGCCTCGATCTGCACCCAGGCCGTGCCCTGCGCCAGAACGGGGGTGGCGAGGCCGGCGAAGAAGAGAAGGACAAGCGCGGCAGAAACCCGCGAGAGGGCATGGGAGGACATCGGATACCGTTTCATCACCTGTGACGGTGATCCTAGCAATTCACGGGGCGGTTGCACGCCCATTCGGCGCCGCGTTGATTGACCCCCGTCAGGCTGTTGCTTAATGAGAACGCGATTTTGACCGGGGCACGCAGATGACAGGCAAGGACGGCAAACCCACCTCGTTCCAGGAGATCATCCTGCGGCTTCAGACCTATTGGGCAGGGCATGGCTGCGCCGTGCTGCAGCCCTATGACATGGAGGTGGGCGCGGGCACGTTTCACCCGGCGACGACGTTGCGGGCGCTGGGCCCCGAGCGCTGGGCCGCGGCCTATGTGCAGCCGTCGCGCCGGCCGACGGACGGGCGGTATGGGGAGAACCCCAACCGGCTTCAGCATTACTACCAGTACCAGGTGATCATCAAACCCTCGCCGCCCGACCTGCAGGAGCTTTACCTCGGTTCGCTGGCCGCGATCGGGATCGACATGGACCTGCACGACATCCGCTTTGTCGAGGACGACTGGGAAAGCCCGACGCTGGGGGCCTGGGGGCTTGGCTGGGAAGTGTGGTGCGACGGCATGGAGGTGTCGCAATACACCTATTTCCAGCAGGTCGGCGGCCATGACTGCCGCCCGGTTTCCGGAGAGCTGACCTATGGGCTGGAACGGCTGGCGATGTATGTGCTGGGCGTCGATCACGTGATGGACATGGCCTATAACGATCCGGATGCGCCCATCCCGCTGACCTATGGCGACGTGTTTCGGCGCACCGAGATCGAATATTCGCGGTGGAACTTCGACGTGGCCGACACCGAGACGCTGTTGCGCCATTTCGAGGATGCGGAGACCGAATGCGCGCGGATCCTCGACGCGCCGGAGGCCGATCCGAAGACGGGGCGGCGGATCATCATGGCGCATCCCGCCTATGACCAGTGCATCAAGGCGAGCCATGTTTTCAACCTGCTGGATGCGCGGGGGGTGATCTCGGTCACCGAGCGGCAGGCGTATATCGGGCGGGTGCGGGCGCTGGCGAAGCGCTGTGCCGATGCCTTCGTGGCCGGCGGGAGCGACGCCGCGGCCTGAGGGCCGGGGCGGGCGGAACCATGAACGGGCGAACGCTTGGGATCATCATCGTGGGGTCGGCGCTTGGCCTCGGGGCGCTGATGTACTGGCTTCAGGTCTATGCCTTCTACCGGGACGTGACGGCGGAGGAGGCCGGGATGTCGATCGTGACGGCGGAGGGGCCGCGGGCGCTGGACGTCGCGGACTTCCGGGGCATCAATTCGGACAGTTCGCCGATCCGGTTTCGTGCCTGTTTCACGGTGGAGGCGCCCGGAGCGCTTCTGGCAGATGCGCGACTGGCCGAAGATGCGGTGCCCCTGAACGCGCCGGGGTGGTTCGACTGTTTCGATGCCGCCGGGATCGGGGCGGATCTGGAGAGCGGGGCTGCGACCGCGCTTCTCGCATCGGAGAACACGCCCTACGGGATCGACCGGATCATCGCGCTTTATCCAGACGGGCGCGCCGTGGCGTGGGACCAGATCAACCGCTGCGGCGCGGAGGTGTTCGACGGGAACGCCCCGCCCCTGGGTTGCCCCCTTCCCCCTGCATTGTGATCCGCCCCCGAACCCTTTAACAGCCGACCTGACCCCGCAAGGACCCGTGGCCCGATGCCTGACCTTCTGATCGAACTCCGCTCTGAAGAAATCCCTGCCCGGATGCAGGCCCGCGCGGCCGAGGATCTGAAGCGGTTGATGACCGACGCGCTGGTGGAGGCCGGGCTGACCTATGGCGGGGCGGCGGCATTTTCGACGCCGCGGCGGCTGACGCTGGCGGTGGAGGGCCTGAGCCCCGAAAGCGCGGCGGTGCGCGAGGAGCGTAAGGGGCCGCGGACGGATGCGCCGGAGAAAGCGATTGAGGGGTTTCTGCGGTCGACGGGGCTCGAGCGCGCGGCGCTCGAGATCCGGGACGACAAGAAGGGCGAGGTTTATTTCGCGGTGATTGAGCGGCCTGGGCGACCGGCGGCGGAGATCGTGGCGGACGCGCTCGACACGACGATCCGGAATTTTCCCTGGCCGAAATCGATGCGCTGGGGATCGGGGGATCTGCGGTGGGTGCGGCCGTTGCGGTCGATCCTCGTGATCCTGACGAGCGAGGCGGGTGCGGAGGTCGTGCCGTTCGAGATCGCAGGGCTTCAGGCGGGCGACACGACCGTGGGACACCGGCAGACGGCGCCCGCACCGTTCGCCGTGAGTTCATTCGACGATTACGTGGCGAAGCTGCGCAAGGGCCATGTTGTTCTGAACCCGACGGAGCGGGCCGAACATATCTGGGCAGACGCGGAGAGCGCGGCTTTCGCGCAGGGATTGGAGCTTGTCGAGGACAAGGGGCTTCTGGCAGAGGTTGCGAACCTCGTCGAATGGCCCGCGGTGCTGATGGGCGAGATCGGGGAAGAGTTTCTCGAGCTACCGCCCGAGGTGCTGCAAACCTCGATGAAGGAGCATCAGAAATTCTTTTCGGTGCGGAACGCCAAGACGGGGCGGATCGAGAAGTTTGTGACCGTTGCGAACGTGGCCGCCGCGGACGGGGGCGCAACAATCCTTGCGGGCAACCAGAAGGTTCTGGCCGCGCGCCTGTCGGATGCGAAATTCTTCTGGGAGAACGACCTGCGCGTGGCGCGCGGGGGGATGGGCGACTGGCTGACGGCGCTGGAGAACGTGACGTTCCACGCGCGGCTTGGCACGGTGGCCGACCGTATCGGGCGGATCGCGCTGCTGGCCGGTGAACTTGCCCCGATGGTGGACGCGGCGCCCGCGACCGCGCGGGATGCGGCACGGGTGGCGAAGGCCGATCTCGCTTCGGAAATGGTGTACGAGTTCCCCGAGCTTCAGGGCACGATGGGGCGCTATTACGCAGAGGCCGCGGGGCTTTCGGCAGAGATCGCTGAGGCCGCGGAGGCGCATTATTCGCCGCTTGGCCCGTCTGACGATGTGCCGGCCGCGCCGGTTTCGGTTGCCGTAGCGCTGGCTGACAAGCTCGACACCCTCACCGGGTTCTGGGCGATCGACGAGAAGCCAACGGGGTCGAAGGACCCGTTCGCGCTTCGCCGGGCCGCGCTTGGGGTGATCCGGCTGGTTCTAGCGAACGAGTTGAGGCTGCCGCTTGACCGGTTCTTCGATCGGGGCCTGTTGCTGCACAAGGTGGCGCTAGAGACGCAGGGCGCGTCGGGGCCGGAGCTTCAGGCGCTCGAGGACTTCGCCGACGAGGTGGCCGATCACGGGGTGTTCGGCGCGGCGATCCGCACCGTGGTGGCCGCGATTGCGGACCGTCACGAGGGCGCGGCATCCGTGACGCGGATCGCCGAGGCCGTTCCGGACAAGAGCGACGATCTTCTGAGCTTCTTCCACGACAGGCTGAAGGTGCATCTGCGCGACGAGGGGCTGCGGCATGATGTGATCGACGCCTGTCTTGCGATGCCAGGATCCGATGACCTGACGCTTCTGGTGGCGCGCGCCCGGGCGCTTCAGGAGGTGGTGGGGACGGAGGATGGCGAGAACCTTGTTCAGGGGTTCCGGCGGGCCAACAACATCCTGACCCAGGCCGAAGAGGCCGATGGCGTGGAGTATTCCTTCGGACCGGACGCGAAGCTTGCGGAAACCGACGAAGAGCGCGCGCTGTTCGCCGCGCTTGACACGGCCGAGGCGGCGATCGGGCCGGCAATGGAGACAGAGGATTTCGCCGCGGCGATGCACGCGATGGCCGGGCTGCGCCCCGCGATCGACGGGTTTTTCGAAGGTGTTCAGGTGAATTCGGAGAACCAGGTGCTGCGGCGGAACAGGCTGAACCTTCTGCACCGTATCCGCGAAATCTGTCTGTCCACCGCCGATCTTCGGAAGATCGAGGGCTAAGGCCGCGGCCGGGGCCGAACGGCCCGTTGATGCAGCGGCGCATCCCTTGCGCCGCGCTCGTCCGGGCCGCGCCAACCTGTCTCTTGTAAACTTAGGCTGACACCGTATCCTGCCGGTGAAGGATTCGTGCCGCAGTGCAGCAACACATTGATATCGCAAAGTTTACCGAGATCACGCCGACGGCGCCGATCGCGGTGAACGCCCATGGCGGCCGCGCGAAGTGCCTGCAGCGGCTGATCCGGCTTGGCATGCCCGTGCCGGATACCGTGGCGCTGAGCTTTGCCACGGTGCGCGATATCGCCTCTGGTCAGCTTCCCGATATCAACGCACTGATCGGGCAATTCGGAGAAAATCCGCTTCTGTCCGTGCGCCCGTCGAGCCAGGATCCCGATTGGGGCGGGCCCGGCGCGATCCTGAATATCGGGATGACGGATGAGCGCCACGCGGCGCTTTCGAAGACGCTGGGCGCGCCGGCGGCGGATGCGCTTTACCGGCGGTTCATCCAGTCCTATGCCGTCGAGGTTGCGCATCTCGACCCCGACAGCTTCGACACCGAGGATATCGGCGAACTTCTCGACGCCTATGAATACGAGATGGACGAGCCGTTCCCGCAGGAACCGGAGCGCCAGCTGACCGATGTGCTTCGATCGATGGCGCGGGCCTGGGACGGCACGAGCGCCCGACTGTTGCGGCAGGCGAAGGGGGCGCCGGCGGATGCCGGGCTGGGCCTTGTCGTGCAGGAAATGGCGTTGGGCGTCGGCCCCGGCGAAAGCGGATCTGGCGTGATCCAGTTCGTCGATGCCGCGACAGGCCAGCCGCAGATCACCGGGCGCTACCTGAGCCAGAGCCAGGGGCGCGACGCGGTGACCGGCGAATCAGGGGCGATTTACCTGACACGGGACCCGCGGGGGCCGTCGCTGGAAGATTTGTGCCCGGATATCTTCGCCGCGCTGATCGAGCACGGGAAGATGTGCCGCTCGCGGCTTCGCGAGGAAATGCAGGTCGAGTTCACGATCCAGGCCGGGGCATTGTCGATCCTCGATGCCGTGCGCCTGCCGCGCCTGGCGCGGGCCAATGTCGCGATCGCGGTGGCGCTGGCCGAGGACGGGATCATCTCTCAGGACGAGGCGGTTCTGAGGGTTGAGCCGCGCGCCCTGCCGGAACTTCTGCACCAGCAGGTCGACCCGCGGCATCGGCGTGACGTGGTCGCGAACGGGATCGCGGCGAGCCCCGGGGCGGCGACAGGGCGGATCGTGTTTTCGTCGCGCGCGGCTCAGCAGAGTGCGGCGCGAGAGGAGCCCTGCATCCTCGTCCGGCGGGAAACCTCGCCCGAAGATATCCGTGGCATGCATGCCGCGATCGGTGTGCTGACCGAGCGTGGCGGCATGACGAGCCATGCCGCCGTGATTGCGCGCGGGCTGGGGCTTCCCTGCGTCGTGGGCGCGTCGACGATGCGGCTCAACCGCCGTGACAAGACGCTGACGGCAATGGACGGCCGGATCTTCCGCGAAGGCGATATCATTACGCTGGACGGCACCCGCGGCGAAGCGCTTTCGGGCGAGGCGCCGCTTCTGGAACCGGCGATCGACGGGGCGTTCCAGACGCTTCTGGGCTGGGCGGATGCCGCGCGCGATATCGGGGTTCGGGCCAATGCCGACACGCCCGCGGAGGCGCGGACCGCACGAGCCTTCGCCGCCGAGGGAATCGGACTTTGCCGGACCGAGCACATGTTCTTCGACGAACAGCGCCTGACCGTCATGCGGGAGATGATCTTTGCCGACAGCGCGGGCGAACGGGCGGCGGTTCTCGAGCGGCTTCTTCCGATGCAGCGTGCTGATTTCATTGCGCTTTTCGAGATAATGAGAGGGCAGCCCGTCTGTATCCGCCTGCTCGACCCACCGTTGCACGAATTCCTGCCTTCGGGCCGCGAGGGCATCCGCGATCTGGCCGCGGCACTGAACCTGCCGATCCACGACGTGACCCGGCGGATCGAGGCGTTGAGCGAGTTCAACCCGATGCTGGGCATGCGGGGGGTGCGGCTCGGGATCGCGATCCCGGAAATCTATGACATGCAGGCGCGGGCGATTTTCGAAGCGACCGTGGAAAGCAGCCAGGATGGCGCGCCGGTGGTGCCGGAGATCATGATCCCGCTTGTTTCTGCGAAGCGGGAGGTGGAGCTTGTGAAGGCCAGGGTCGATGCCGTGGCAGCAGCCGTTCGCGTGGAGACCGGGACGGATTTCACCTATAGCCTGGGCGTGATGGTGGAGACGCCGCGCGCTGCACTTCGCGCCGACGAGATCGCTCAGAACGCGGCCTTCCTGAGCTTCGGAACGAACGACCTTACCCAGATGGCCTATGGCCTGTCGCGGGACGATGCCGGGCGGTTCATGGGATCCTATGTGCAGCAGGGGGTTTTCGCCGAAGATCCGTTCCACAGGCTGGATATCGATGGGGTGGGAGAGCTTCTGACGATCGGGGCCGAACGGGGCCGGCACGGGCGCCCCGACATCGTTCTGTCGATCTGCGGCGAGCATGCCGGCGATCCCGACAGTATCGCCTTCTGCCGGGCCGTTGGCTTCACCTACGTGTCCTGTTCGCCGTTCCGGGTGCCGGTTGCGAGGCTGGCCGCCGGGCGGCTTGCGATCGAGGATCGCAACGCCAGAAACAATCCAGCCTGAGTTTCAAGACTAATTATAGTTTTCCACAGGATCGGTGAACTTCCGCCGATGCGGCCATGTGCGCGGGGGGGTCGGGTGGACCTTCCGGATTCGATCTTTTAAGGCCCGGGCGACACAGTGGACGGGGGTCCGCTGGCGAGAATAATGCTCGAAGGGGGCACCATGACTTTGCGACCCACATTGTGGGCTGTCTGTGTTTTGGCGTTCGGGACAACCGCAGCCTGTGCGTCGGATGTTGTGATCAGTCAGTCCAACAATCCTCAGGCACTCCTAAGCGACAGCGTGACCAGCGTGCTCGGCAACGAGCATGCGGCCTTTTCCGCGATCTCGCGGGCGAAGGTGTCGAAGCTGTCAGACGAACCCAAGCAGGAGGCCGTGGCCGTCAGCTATGACCGGTCCTTCCTGAACGAATTGCCGAAGGCGAAGGGCGGTGAAGCCTGGGCGTGCCTGTCGGAAGCCCTGTATTTCGAAGCGCGGGGCGAGCCGATCAAGGGCATCTTCGCGGTTGCCGAGGTGATACTGAACCGGGTGAAGGCAGAGCGCTTTCCCGACACTGTCTGTGGGGTGGTGAAGCAGGGCACGGGCAGGAAATACCAGTGCCAGTTCACCTACACCTGCGACGGGCACAAGGAAGTGATCAACGAGCCCGCAGCCTTCGAAAAGGTGGCCAAGATCGCGCGGCTGATGCTTGACGGTACGGTGCCGGCGAACCTGACCGACGGAGCCACGCATTACCACACGAAGGCCGTGGCGCCGCGGTGGAGCCGGGTCTATGCCCGCACCGCCACGATCGGTCAGCATCACTTCTATCGCCAATCCGAACGCTACGCGTCAAACTGACGTCGTATGCTGCGTGCAAGGTGACGGTCCGAGGCACGCCCCGGGCCGCTTTTGCTGTGAGGCTCTGGCGGCCAAACTGATAGGATCCCCGCGATGACCAGTGATCTTGCCCTAGCCTTTGCCCATCCGGAGGCGCGCGCCCGGGCCACGGAGACGGAGCCGATCGCCGACAGGATATCGCTGCGCGATCATATCGTGGAAGTGGAGATCGGGGCGTTTCAGCAGGAACGCGGGCGCACCCAGCGCATCTGTTTCAACGTGGTGGTCGAGGTGGCGCAGGAGGGCGATCTTGCCGACGATGTCGACCGGATCCTGAGCTACGACCGGATCACCGAGGCGATCGCGGCAGAACTTTCGGGCGACCGCTTGAACCTTCTGGAGACGCTGGCGGAGCGGGTTGCGGCCCGGGTTCTGGCGGAACCGCAGGCGCGGCGGATCTTCGTGCGGATCGAGAAGCTGGACCTGGGGCCCGGGGCGCTGGGGGTAGAGATCGTGCGGTCGCGAGAGGACCTGGAGCCTGCGCCGGTAGCCGAGACGATGGCGCATCCCGTGGTGATCTTCCTGTCGCGGGAGGCCGCGCTGTCGCCGCGGCTGAGCGCCTGGCTCGACGACATCGAGGCGCACAGGCGGCCCGCGATCCTGTGCGTCGGTGCGACCGGCCTGCCCCTGCCCGAAGCCGCCCACCCTGCCCCGCAGCGGCGGATCGACCTTCTGGCGATCGAGCAGGCCGCCTGGGTGCTGGCGGCGCGCGACCGGCGGTGCGTGGTGGTGGAGAGCCGGACGGAACTGGACTGGGCCGCGAAGCAGGGCCGGATCAGCGTCTGGGCGCCGTCGAAGATGGTGCTCGACGCCGCCGATCCGCCGGAGAGCATCGCGCCCGAGGCGCTTGCGGCCTGGCTGGCCGGGGAGATGGGTGCATCGGATCTGGCCTTCGTCGGCGCGGCGGCGCCAGAGGGATGTGGCGCACGGAGGCTCGACGTATCCGCCGGGGCGCTGACGCTCGCCGAATGAGCGCGCGGATCGAACCACTTGCCAGATCCGGACGGCGTTCTCTGAACGCGCTGCCGCTTGCCGGAAGCGCGCATGTCTGGTTCGACACGGTGCGGCCCTGGAGCGGGGATGCGGTGCGCGCCGTGGCTCGGGGACCGGAAAGCGACCGGCTTTCGGCGCTGCGGGCCCCGGTGGCAGGGCTCGCCCTCGACCGCCCGCGGATCATGGGTATTCTGAACGTCACCCCCGACAGCTTTTCCGACGGCGGCGACCTGCCGAGCGTGGAGGCCGCCGTGACGCGCGCACGGGAGATGGCGTACGCTGCCGATATCCTCGATATCGGCGGGGAGAGCACGCGGCCCGGCGCCGATCCCGTACCCGAGACCGAGGAGATCGCGCGCACCGTGCCGGTGATCGCGGCGATCCGGGAGGCAGGGCTCGCAACACCGATCAGCATCGACACACGCAAGGCCGCCGTGGCGGCGGCGGCGCTCGACGCCGGGGCGGATATCGTGAACGATGTTTCGGCGATGAGTTATGACACCGCGATGGCCGGGCTTCTGGCCGAGCGCGATGTCCCCGTCTGCCTGATGCACGCGCAGGGCGACCCGAAGACGATGCAGGCCAATCCCACCTATGACGACGTGGTGGCGGAGGTGGCAGATTACTTGGAAACCCGGATCGAGGCGGCGCTGGCCGCGGGGATCGGGCGCGACCGGATCATCCTCGACCCCGGCATCGGGTTCGGAAAGACATTGCAACATAACGTGTCTCTACTTCGCCATCTTGCGGTGTATCATGACCTTGGCTGTCCGATCCTTCTGGGTGCCTCGCGCAAGCGGTTCATCGGCACATTGGGCGGAGCGGAGGCCGCGAAAGACCGGATGCCCGGATCGCTTGCCGTGGCACTTCATGCCGCCGCGCAGGGGGTTCAGATCATCCGGGTTCACGATGTGGCACAGACACGGCAGGCCATGAACCTTCACCTTGCGCTGAACGGAGCGCCGAACGGGACTGAACACGAGGCAGATTGAGCCATGAGGACACTATTCGGCACTGACGGCGTGCGCGGCACGGCGAACACCCATCCTATGACCGCGGAACTTGCGCTGCGCCTCGGGGCGGCGGCGGGCCGTTATTTCCGGCGTGATACGTCGGCCGCGCACAGGGTGGTGATCGGGAAGGACACGCGGCTTTCGGGATACATGTTCGAGAACGCGCTGACGGCGGGGTTCACCTCGACGGGAATGAACGTGCTGCTGCTCGGCCCGGTGCCGACACCGGCGGTGGGGATGCTGACGAAATCGATGCGGGCCGATGTGGGGGTGATGATTTCCGCCTCGCACAACCCGCATCATGACAACGGGATCAAGTTCTTCGGACCCGACGGATTCAAGCTGTCGGATGGCGCCGAAGCCGAGATCGAGAGCATTCTGGAGGGGGACATCACGCTTGCTAGCGCCGCGAATATCGGGCGGGCGAAGCGGATCGACGATGGCAGGTTCCGCTATGTCGAGCGGGTGAAATCGACACTGCCGCCGGATCTGTCGCTGGACGGGCTGAAAGTGGTGATCGACTGCGCCAATGGCGCGGGCTACCGGGCGGCGCCGGAGGTGCTTTGGGAGCTTGGGGCGGAGGTGTTCCCGGTCGGTGTGTCGCCGAACGGGACGAACATCAACCAGGGCTGCGGATCGACCGATACCCGCACCGCGGCAGAGGCCGTGGTGAGCCACGGCGCGGATGTGGCGATCTGCCTCGACGGGGACGCGGACCGGGTGATCGTTCTGGACGAAACCGGCACACAGGCCGATGGCGACCAGATCATGGCCCTTCTGGCCGGGCGCTGGGCCGGGGAAGACCGGCTGGCCGGCGGCACGCTTGTGGCCACGGTCATGTCGAACCTTGGGCTTGAACGGCATCTTGGCGCGCTTGGCGTATCGCTGCACCGGACGAAAGTGGGCGACCGCTATGTCGTGGAGGCCATGCGCAACGGCGGCTTCAACATGGGCGGCGAGCAGTCGGGCCATATCGTTCTGACCGATTACGCCACAACCGGCGACGGGCTGATCGCAGGGCTGCAGTTCCTGCGCGAGATGGTGCAGACCGGCAAGCCCGCCTCGGCGCTGGCCCGGCAGTTCACGCCGGTGCCACAGCTTCTGAAGAACGTGCGCTTTGCCGCCGGATCCGATCCGCTGGCTTCGGCCGGGGTGCAATCGGCGATTGCCGCCGCTGAGGGACGGCTTCAGGGGACGGGCCGGCTGCTGATCCGGAAATCGGGCACCGAACCGCTGATCCGCGTCATGGCGGAGTGCGAGGACGAGGTGCTTCTGGCCGATGTGGTGGACGGGATCGTGGCGGAGGTAGAGCGGGCGGCCTGAGATTACCGCCGGCGCCGCGCGCTCCACTGGCTGAAGGCGATGCCCGTGAAGATGAGCCCAAGCGCGATGAAAAGCTGTTTGGGGAGCGTTTCGCCGAGGATCAGGATGCCGAAGATCACCGACCAGAGCGGCACCATGTAGCTGACCTGGCTCATGAACAGGGCGCCCGCAGTCTGGATGATCCGGACCTGCACGAGGGCGGCGAGGGCCGTGGGGCCGAGCGCGACCCAGACCAGTGCTGCGGATGGCAGGGCGCGGGGAATGTCGGGCACGCCTTCGATCATGAGGGCGAGGGGCACGAGAACGAGGCTTGCGGTCAGCAGTGCCGCGGTGGCGAGCGCGATGGGCGGCATCCGCGGCGCGCGCCGGGTGAGGATGTTCGCAACCGCATAGCAGCAGGCCGAAAGAACGCAGGCAAGTCGGCCCCAGCCGACGAGAGGGGATTCGCCCGAGAAGGCGCCCGGCCCGACGAGGATCACGAGGCCGAGGAACCCGAGCGAGACGCCCGCAATCCGGCGGGGCCCCACGCCTTCTTCCCGCGAGAAGTACATCGCGAGCAGCAGGGTCAGGAGCGGCACGGCACCCATGGTGACCCCTGCGAAGGCCGAGGGCACATGCTGTTGCCCCCAGGAGAGAAGGGAAAACGGCACGGCTGCGGCAGCAATCCCCACAAGGCAGGCGAAGAGCCAGCCGCGGGCCGAGGGAATGCGGGTAAGGCCCTGCCCCAAGATCGGCCCGACGACGAGAAGCACCAGTGCGCCGATCAGCACCCGCCCCGCCGCCACGGTGAACGGCGGATAGGCCCGCAGCGCCACTTCGACCCCCATGAAGGCAGTGCCCCAGACAACGCCGAGACCGAGGACAAGGGCCCAGTTCAGCGCGCCGGGCGTGGCTGGAGACGGCTGCGGCATGGCCATGGAGTGACGCCAACCCGTGCCATGCGCAAGGGCTGGCGGCACACCTTTCAACACCATCTGGTGCGTGTCAGCCGCGCATCCGATGATGCAGGAGGATCGGAACGACCAGATCCTCTTCGTCGGTCAGGTGCCGGTCGAGAAACCGCTCGATCCGGCTGGCGCTTTCGTGGAGCGCGCCCGCCTCGCCGCGCGCCTGCGGTTCGTCGAGCTGGATCAGCTTGATCACCCGGTTCGCGCGGCCCGTCAGAACCTCCAGCGTTTCGTCGAGCACGTCATGATCGCTTTCCAGCGTCTCGAGCCCACGGTCGAACCGCTGGTCCGCCGCGCGAATCTCGGGAAAGAACGACCGGTCCTCCCAGGTATGATGACCGTGGAGGTTGCGCACGAGGATATCGCCGTAATAGCCAAGCCGGCCCGCCGCCGCCTCGGGCGCGATGTCACGATCGAGATAACCTTCTGCCGTGTCGCGCAAGAGGCCGCTCAACTGGCGGAAACCGCGATGCGCGCCCATCCAGTTCTGGATCGAGCGGGCGAAATGCGGATGCCCCGGCCAGAGATCGCGCGGGTAATCGGCAAGAAGCGTGGCGGCCTCTTCCGGCCAGCCGTCGCGGGTGTGTATGGATGGATGTGTCATGCCGCGCGATGTGGGCGGGCGGTCATCCCGCAACAAGTCTGCGTTTGCGCAGGGCAAGGGTGCGTCAGCGGCGGAACAGGCGCGAAAGGCTGGACCACTGGGCCGCGGCGACGCCGGCGACGATCAGCAGAACGGCGATGTAGAGCGATGGCTGAAGCTCTTCCCCCATCAGGAACACGCCGAAGATCACCGCCCAGACCGGCACCATGTAGGCCACGAGGCTCATGAAGATCATCCCAGCCGACTGGATGATCCGCACCCTGAGGAAGAAGGCGATCCCGGTGGGGCAGAGACCGACAAAGATCAGCGCAAGGGTGGCGCGGCTGACCGAGACCTCGGGCAGACCATCGAAGATCAGGGCAAACGGCGCGAGGACGGCAGTCGCGACCAGAAGCATCCCCCCCGTGAGCGTGAGCGGCGGCATGGGTGGCGCGCGCCGTGTCAGGATCGCGCCCACCGCGTAGCAGAGGGTGGCCGTGACACAGGCGAGGCGCCCCGGCATCTCGTTCTCGCCGCCCGAGGCCAGCTCGCCTCCGGGGACGACCAGAACAATGACCCCCACGAAGCCCACCACGATGCCGATGACGCGGCGCAGATCGGCGCTTTCGCCGGGCGAGAAAAGGATGGCGAGCGGCAGAACGAAGAGCGGCGACGCGCCCATCGACACACCTGCGAAGGCCGAGGGCACGTATTGCAGGCCCCAGGTCAGAAGCGCGAACGGCAGGGCGACGTTCAGAAGCCCGATCAGGGAGACCATGGCCCAGCCCTGCCGGCCCGGCACGCGGCCCAGCCCCTGGCCCAGCGCGGAGCCGAGGATCAGAAGCGCAAGCGCCCCGATCCCCGTCCGGCCCGCCGCGACCGTGAGGGGGCCGTAGCCCTCGAGCGCGAGGGCCATGCTCATGAAGGCCGCCCCCCAGACGATGCTGAGGATGAATAGCGTGATCCAGTTGGAGGCGTCGGGCGCGTCGGGCGTGCCGGATGTCATGTAGGTCGCCCGGAGCAGAAATGTCGGTGCAGGCCGGTGATATCGCCGCCCGGAGAGATTGTCATCCGAAGAGCTTCATGAGCGCAGCGCCGGCAATGGCGCCCGAGACAAGCGTGAACCAGCCGCCCGTCAACCAATGCAGGACGAGGGAAGGGCCGGTCATGTTGGGATAGTCGCGTGCCTGCCGCCCGGGCCCTGCGCTGAAACGAATGTAATCGGGTGTGAAACCTTCCGAGCGAAACAGTGCCTCGGACGCGTCGTTTCCTGTCCAGACCTGGGCGGTGAGACTGTCCCAGCCCCGCTCTTCGGCCAGGGCGCGCACATGGCGAAGAAGAGCGCGCGCGACACCTCTGCCCCTGAACGCAGGTTCGACACAGATATCGTCAACCGAAACATAGGGCATCTGTTTCCTGCTCCGCCGCGCCCAGTGCGACAGGAGCACGTAGCTTGCGAACTCGCCACCGATGAATGCGGCATAGGCGTTGGGGCTCTGCTTCAGCGAGCGCAGTGTGCCGAAGAAGGCCGCTTCGACCAGCGGCGCGACGAGAATGCGGTAGGCGTTCTTCGGGAAAGCGTGCGGCTGGCGGGCGCGGTGTTCCTCGAAGGTCTGTTCGCAGAGCGCTGCCATGCGATCCTTCACCGCGCGCGGTGCCGGACGGATTTCGATCGCAGGATTGGGAGTGTCTGCCGTCATGGGATCTGTCCTTACCACGGATCACGCCATCCCTGGCACGGGCAGCGGGCGGAAATGGGGCGCCGGCGAGCAGATGGCCGCCGGCGCCCAGACCTGTTGCCCGAAGGTCAGTTCTTTTCCTTGTCGACCATCTTGCCGGCCGAGATCCACGGCATCATGCCGCGGAGCGTTTCGCCCACCGCCTCGATCTGGTGTGCATCGTTGTTGCGGCGAATTGCCTTGAACGAGGGCTGGCCGACCGAGCATTCGGCCATCCAGTCGCGCACGAAGCGGCCCTGCTGGATGTCGTCGAGCACGGCCTTCATGCGGGCCTTCGTTTCGTCATAGGGCAGAATCCGCGGCCCCGAGACATACTCGCCGTATTCGGCCGTGTTCGAGATCGAGTAGTTCATGTTCGCGATGCCGCCTTCGTAGATCAGGTCGACGATCAGCTTCACCTCGTGGAGGCATTCGAAATAGGCCATCTCGGGGGCGTAGCCCGCCTCGACCAGCGTTTCGAAGCCCATGCGGATCAGTTCGACGAGGCCACCGCAGAGCACGGCCTGTTCGCCGAACAGGTCTGTCTCGCACTCTTCCTTGAAGTCGGTCTCGATGATGCCCGAGCGGCCGCCGCCGATGGCGGAGCAGTAGCTGAGGCCGATCTCGAGCGCGCGGCCCGAGGCGTCGTTGTGAACCGCGACGAGGCAGGGCACGCCGCCGCCCTTGACGTATTCGCCGCGCACGGTGTGGCCGGGGCCCTTCGGCGCCATCATGATGACGTCGATATCCTTCGGCGCCTCGATCAGGCCGAAATGGATGTTAAGGCCGTGGGCGAAGGCGATCGCCGCGCCGGGGCGGATGTGATCCTTGACATGCGCGCGCCAGGTTTCGGCCTGAAGCTCGTCGGGCATGGTGAACATCAGAAGATCGCACCAGGCGGCGGCGTCGGAGATGCTCATGACCTGGAGGCCCTCGCCTTCAGCCTTTTTCGCCGAGGGCGAGCCTTCGCGCAGCGCCACGACGATGTTCTTGGCGCCGGAATCGCGCAGGTTGAGGGCGTGGGCGTGGCCCTGGCTGCCATAGCCGAGGATCGCCACCTTCATGTCCTTGATCAGATTGATGTCGCAATCGCGGTCGTAGTAGACGCGCATGGGTTCGTCCTTCCTTTCTGGAAACGTGATGCGGCGGACAATAGGCCGGTGGCAGTGAAGAATCCGTGCTGATTTTGACAAAATCCGTTATTTTGTGAAATAATCATTCTCGATCTTCGACACAGCACAAATACTCATGCTCGACGACACGGACAGGCGGCTTCTTCGCAACTTGCTTGCGGACCCCGATGCAACCGGCACGGACCTGGCACAGAGGGCCGGGATCTCGCCCGCCGCCGCCTCCCGCCGGATCGAGCGGCTGAGGGAGAGCGGGGTGATCCGCGGCATCCATGCCGAGATCGACTGGCGTGCGGTCGGATACGAGGTGGAGGTCAGCCTGCGGGTGACGCTCGACAAGACGGATCCCCGTGCCTTCGACACCTTCCTCGAGGCCGCCCGCAGCGTGCCCGAGGTGATCGAGATTCAGACGTTCCTGGGCCGCGTCGACGTGCGGCTGGAGGTGATCGCCCGCGACATGGGCCACTACCAGGAGATCTATCGCGAGCGCATCCTCACGCTGCCGCATATCGCCGATATCGAGGCGCTGATGCAGGTCGCCGTGATCAAATCGGCCCAGGGGCTGCCGATATGATCGACCTCGACGAAACCGATCGCCGTCTTCTGCGCCTTCTGGCAGAGGACGGAGCACTTTCGGCGGGGGCGGCGGGCCGGAAGATCGGGCTGTCGCAGCCCGCCGCCTGGCGCCGGATCCGGCGACTGACCAAGGCGGGAATTCTCAAAGGCCGGCGAATCGACCTTGATCTGGAGAAGGCGGGGTTCGGGGTGACGGTGTTTCTTGGCGTGAAGCTTGCCACCAAGGGGCGCGTCAGCCTCGAGGATTTCGAACGTGCGGTGGCGGCGATCCCGGAGGTTCAGGCGGTGCATCATGTACTGGGGCTTTACGACTACCGGCTGCGGGTGGTCGCACGGGACATCTCGGATTTCGAGCGGGTGCTTCGGC
This sequence comes from Ovoidimarina sediminis, assembly GCF_032586175.1. Classification (NCBI taxonomy): domain Bacteria; kingdom Pseudomonadati; phylum Pseudomonadota; class Alphaproteobacteria; order Rhodobacterales; family Roseobacteraceae; genus Ovoidimarina; species Ovoidimarina sediminis. The sequence continues at coordinate 143,600 of NZ_JAWHTE010000007.1, read as the reverse complement.
GACGGATCATGACGCTGCCGGGGGTTGGCGGGGTGGAGGCGAATGTGCTTCTCTCCGAGGAACGGCGGCCGGGGCCGATTGGGTGAACCCGGCGACGGGGGATCCATGCACTATCATCACCTCTACATGGATGCCGGCGGTGAAAGCCGGTGGAAGGACGTGGACATAGCGCTGGAGGTGAAGACATTCGCACCGCCCGCACAGTCGATCGAGATTTCCGAGGGCCGGGCGTCGCGCAACATGCTGTTCCTGCGGCTGAGGGCCGGTTGGAACGAGCCGGTGCATCCGACCCCGATCCGCCAGACGCTTGTTTGCCTGCGCTGTGCGGTGCGCGTCACCTCAAGCGACGGGGATATCCGCGATATCGGCCCCGGCGATCTCTGGCTTATGGAAGATACCGGTGGCAGGGGACACCATACCGAGGTTACGAGCGCCGATGATTTCGAGGCGGTCATTGTACAGCACGACTAGGTTGGAATGGCGCGGAAAACGCAAAAGCCGCTGAAGGCCAAGATCACCGAGGACCATCCGTTTCACGAGGTGATCACGGAGGCCTACCGCATCTTCGACTATCCCAAGCCGGGTGCGACCGGCGTGTGCACGGATTGTTGCATGGAGCCGGAGATCGAGCGCGATTTCTTCACGCCGGAGATCGCGGAGCTGCCGCTTCACTATCTCAACGACTGGTTCTTCGCGGCGTGCGAGCCGGAGCTGCCGAAGAGCATCTGGGCCTATCTTCTGCCGCGGGTTCTGGAGGTGCTGGCGGTCGGGGGCGACGCGCCGGCGACGGTCGGGATCGAAGTAAGCCTCAATCGCTATCAGACCGGCCGTCGCGAAAACTGGTCGAAGGCCGAATGGGCCGTGCTCGACCGGTTCCAGCGCCTTTACCTTCGGCGAACGGTGGCGGGGACCGAGCCGTTTCTCGACGACATTCTCTGCATGTTCGGGATCGCGGGCTGGCCGCTTGACGATCTGTTCGCGCAGGTGCTTGAGGCGCCCGATGAGATCCTGATACCGCGGCTCTGGGACGACTGGTGCATCGGGCGCCCACAGATCTGGCTGACCGAGTTCTGGGAGGGTGGGGGCAATTCTGCCGCATATGATTTCTACACGTCAGATGCGATCTACGATCGGGCGGTGGCGTTTGGACTGGATGAAAGCGCACCCGCTGCGCTCGCGCGCAAGGCGCGTGATGTGGCCTCGGTGATCGAAAGCGCGAGGGCTTAGGGCGACACCGCCCCGCAAAGGAGGAACAGGATATGCCGGCACTCTTGAACGACGTCGATCCAGACGGGCTTCTGGAATTTTCGGTGGTCTTCACCGACCGCTCGCTCAACCACATGTCGGCGGCCTTTCAGGGGGTAATGCGCGATATCTCGGCAGTGCTTCGGGAGGTCTACAAGGCCGACGGCGTGGCGCTGATCCCGGGCGGCGGAAGCTATGCGATGGAGGCCGTGGCGCGGCAGCTGGCGACCGGACAGACCGCGATGGTCATTCGGAACGGATGGTTCAGCTATCGCTGGACGCAGATTTTCGAAGCCGGACGCATTCCCTCGGAAGAAATCGTGATGAAGGCGCGGCGGACGGGGAACGCGCCCGACGCGCCCTTTGCGCCCGCACCGATCGAAGAGGTGACCTCGCGAATTCGCGAGGTGAAGCCCGGTGTCGTTTTCGCCCCCCATGTGGAGACGAGCGCGGGGATGATCCTGCCTGACGATTACCTGCGCGCCGTGGCGGAGGCCGTGCACGAGGTGGGTGGGCTTTTCGTGCTGGATTGCATCGCCTCGGGCTGTGTCTGGGTCGATATGGAGGCGCTTGGCCTCGACGTGGTGATTTCGGCCCCGCAGAAGGGCTGGTCAGCCTCGCCGTCCGCAGGGCTGGTGATGATGAGCGCGCGCGCATTGGAGCGGGTGAAGGCCACGCAATCGACGAGCTTCGCCGTCGATCTGGGCAAGTGGCTTCAGATCATGGAGGCCTATGAGGGCGGCGGGCATGCCTATCACGCGACGATGCCGACCGATGCCCTGCGCGGGTTTCGCGACGCGATGATCGAGGCGAAGGATTATGGCTTCGAACGGCTGAAGGCCGCGCAGTGGAAGCTGGGCGACGGCGTGCGGGGTGTTCTGGCCAAACGCGGGTTCCGGTCGGTCGCGGCAGAGGGTTTTCAGGCGCCGGGCGTCGTGGTGTCCTACACCGACGACCCCGAGATCCAGTCGGGCCGCGCGTTTCTGGCGCAGGGCGTTCAGATCGCCGCCGGGGTGCCGCTGATGGTTGACGAAGGCCCCGAGTTCAAGACGTTCCGGATCGGGCTTTTCGGGCTCGACAAGCTGATGGATACCGATGCTGCCGTGGCGCGGTTCGAGGCCGCGCTCGATCAGGTGGCCTGACGACCGAGCCCGGCCTGCATCACCGCGCGGCGGATGGGCGCGATGTCGTGAACGGCCTTCAGCCCGGCGAGGCGAAGGGCCTGTACGGGCGGGGCATCGGACTTGCAGACACGGTTGAAGAGGTCGATCACCTTCGCGCGGAGGTGGATATCGGCGCTGCGCTGGCGGCTGTAGGCGTCGAGCATAGGCGCTTCGCCGAGATGCGCGGGATCCCCGGCCGCGAGGCGGACGAGGGCCGCGATATCCTGTAGCGAAGTGTTGAGCCCCTGCGCGCCGATCGGCGGCAGCACATGGGCGGCCTCGGCGATAAGCGCTGTGCGCCGGGCCGTCAGCCGATCCGCCGTCTGGGTGATGACCGGCCAGAGGCGGCGGGGCCCGGTGGTGGTGAGGCGGCCGAGGAGGCCGAGGCTGCGTTCCGTCATATGCGCGTCGAAGCCGTCGGCGTCGAGGGCATCGAGCCGCGCGGCCTCTGGGCCGTCGTTCATCCAGACCACCGCCGAGCAGGGCGTGCCATCCACATCGGGCATGGGCACGAGGGTGAAGGCGCCGCCGCGATTGTAGATCTCCGTCGAGATGTTCTCGTGCGGATGCTCGTGCAGCGCTGCAAGCGCGAAGGCGCGCTGGCCGTAACCCGTGCGGGTCGATGCGATGCCCGCGGCCTCGCGCACCGGCGAAGTGCGCCCGTCGGCCCCCACAACGAGGCGGGCGCGCAGGCGCGTGCCGTCGGTGAGCGTGACAAGCGCCTCGCTTTCGCGGGCAAGGAGTGTCCGGAACCCTGTGCCGAGGCAGAGGCGGACATTCGGCAGATCGGCGATCGTTTCCGCCAGCACCTTGCGGGTGAGCCAGTTGGGGAGGTTCCAGCCGAAGGGCCGGTCGCTCAGATCATCGGCGCGGAAATCGCGGCGCGCGCGTTCGACGGGCGGCCAGCCGGTGGTGTCGATGACGCGAAGCACTTCGAGCGGGGTTGCGTGCGCTTCGAGCGCCGGCCAGAGGGCGGCGGCATCCATGAGGTCGCGCGACGGCTGAAGATAGGCGGTGGAGCGCAGATCGGAGCCTTCGGCCTCCATCGTTTCCGGTGGCGGCGCGGGATCGGCGAGCACGACCGAGAACCCCGCCTGCCCGAAGGCCGCGGCGGCGACGAGGCCTGCGATCCCGCCGCCCGAGACAAAGATATCGGTATCTTCGATCATCTCGGGGCAGATAGTGCCGAAACGTTGGCTGTCTTGCGGATGGGGCGCGTTGTCACGGCAGAACCCGGGCGAGGAAGGCGGTGAGATCGTCGGTGTGGTGGTGAATATGGGGCGCAGGCTCGGGTTCGGGCGCGACATGGACAGTGCGCATGCCCATCTCGTGCGGGGCGGCAAGATTGCGGGGATCGTCTTCGAACATCGCCGCTTTCGACGGGTCGGTCCCGTCGGCCGTGAAGATCGCCTCGAAGGCCGCACGCTCCGGCTTGGGGCGGAAGTTTGCGTGCTCGACCCCGTAGATCGCATCGAAGAGGCCTGAGAGACCCCGCGCCGCCAGCACGCGTTCGGCATAGGGCGCCGAGCCGTTGGTGTAGACGATGCGGCGGCCCGGTAGATCGCGGATCCGGGCCTTGAGCTCGCGGTCCTCTTCGAGATGGTCGAGCGAGATCTCGTGCACATGGGTGAGGTAAGGTGCGGGATCGACACCATGTTCGGCCATGAGGCCGGCCAGCGTCGTGCCGTACCGGCGCCAGTACTCCGTCCGCAGGCGATCGGCCGTGGGCCTGTCGACGCCCAGGGTTTCGACAACCCAATCGGTCATCCGAACCTCGATCTGATCGAAGAGCCGCGCCTCGGGCGGGTAGAGGGTATTGTCGAGATCGAAGACCCAATGGGTCACGTGAGAGAAGTTCTGCGCCACCATGGCAGGGGTTCTAGGCTGCGCCGGGCCCGGCAGCAACGCTTGATCGGCGGGGACATGGGCCCTAAACCTCGAAGAACACGAAAGATTGCGGCGGGACCGATGACGGAACAGAAATCTTCGCAGGGCGATGCCTATCAGATGATCCTGCAGGCCATCGATTCGGGCGTGTACCGCCCTGGCGACCGGCTGGTGGAAAGCGAACTGGCCGACCGGTTCGGCGTGTCGCGAACCCCGATCCGCGAGGCGTTGCAGAGGCTGGAGACGCAATCTCTTTTGTCGCGAGATGGCCGAAGCCTGATCGTCGCCTCGCTCGACCATAACGACATGGCCGAGCTTTACATGGTGCGGTCCGAGCTTGAGGCGCTGGCCGCGCGGCTGGCGGCGCGCCATGCAACCACCGAAGAGGTGCGGGTGATGGAGCGGATGCTGGAGGACGACAAGGCGCGGATCGGCGATCCCGCCGCGCTGGCCCGGTCGAACCGCCAGTTCCACCGCCAGGTGCACCTGGCCTCGCACAACCGGTTTCTCGTGCAGCAGCTTGATCTCGTCTATCGGTCGATGGCGCTGATGGCGACGACGTCGCTGGCGATCGAGGGGCGCGGGGAAACGGCGCTGGCCGAACATCAGGCGATCGTCGACGCGATTGCGGCCCGGGACGAGGACAAGGCGGCGGAGGCGTTCCGCGCCCATATCAGCCATGCTTTCGAGAGCCGCCTGCGTCAGAACGCGGAATCCCAGGGCGGGGTGGCCTGACCGCTTCGAGGGAGAGGCCGTGGGGCGTTTTCTCCCACTGGGTGGGGGCGAGCGCGATGCCGAAGAGGGCGCGGTAGCTGGCGATCGCTGCGAGCGGGAAGTAGAGCGGCATCGTCAATGTCCAGCCGGTGAGCCAGCGATCCTTCGCGGTCTGAACTGCCCTGAGGTTCACCACGAGATTGATGAATTCGGCGCCGATGAACAGGGCGACGATCCCTGTCAGCACCCCCGTGGGCAGCGCTGTCGCGGGATGCGCAAGGCCCAGCGGCAGAGCGAGAAGCGACCACATCAGCGGCGCGAGCAGGAACAGTAGCGTCGTGCCCAGGAACAGGATCTGGAAGCCGAGAAACTTTCGTGGCCCCAGGTCACGCCAGAGGCGCAGGGGGTGGCGCATGTGCACGGCCCAGGTCAGCGCATATCCCTTGAGCCAGCGGGCGCGCTGTCGGATCCATGGCATCGCCCGGCAGTTCGCTTCTTCGAACGTCGTGGTGTCGGCCATTTCGGTGCGATAGCCGGCGCGGGCAAGGCGAATGCCGAGATCGGCGTCTTCGGTGACGTTATGTGCGTCCCAGCGCCCGAGCTCTTCAAGGGCCGCGCGGCGGAAGAACGGCGTCGTGCCCCCGAGGGGAACGGCGAGGCCGAGCCGCGCGATACCCGGCAGGACGATGCGGAACCAGGCCGCGTAGTCGATGGTGAAGCAGCGGGCGAGCCAGTTCTGGCGCGGATTGTAGAAGTCGAGCCGGCCCTGAAGGCAGACGGTATCCGGCGCGGCGACGGCGAATTGCGCCACGATGCGTCGCAACTGATCGGGTTCCGGCGCGTTCTCGGCATCGTAGACGCCGATGATATCGCCTTCCGCGAAATCGAGCCCGTAATTCAGAGCGCGGGGCTTCGTGCGAACCGTGCCGCGTGGCACGGTGACGATCCGCCAGTTCGGCGGCAGGGTGGCGCGGGTCAGGGAGCCCGGTGTGCCGGTATCGCTGGCTTCGACGATCAGCGTCACGTCGAGGCGATCCGAGGGGTATTCGAGGGCGCGCAGACGCTTGACGAGCGCTCCTGATATCGCCGCCTCGTCGAGAAGCGGGACGAGAAGGGAGATGCGCGGCAGGCGGAGGGCGATATCCGGAGGGATCGCGATCTGCACCTTCGGCGGACGGCGGCAGGCGAAAAGGGCCGCGAGCTTCAGCAGAGACATGGAGAGAAGTGCAAGAGCCGCGAGGCCAAGAAGACAGTTGAGGAGAATCACCGGTGCAACCGACGCGGTGAGTGCGAGACATAGCCCAACGCCAAGGAGCGCCGAGAAGAGGCCGAGGCGCGAAAAGCCCCGTACGCTGTGGGCACGCTCGGGTCGCGCTTCGGCGCGCGCGACCAGGGCCTCGCCGCAGCTTGCCACCAGCGTGTCGATGATCGCCGCTTCGTCGGCGATGGCCATGGTGACGCGCCCGTAGGCTTTTTCAAGGTCTGGCCGCAGCGCCTCGAACGAGGCCGGCCGAGCGGTTGCAACAATGACCGTGCCGTTCCGGCTGCGCCACGGCAGCAGGCGGTGACGAAGGCACCGATCGGCGCCGAACGGGTGGATGATCTCGATCTCGAGCCCGTCGGCAGAAACCGGCGCCTGCCAGACCCCGCGCTGAAGCGCGAGCCCCGCATCAACCGCGTCGCGGGTGGCCAGGTGTTCGTCGAGCAGGATGCGCCCGAGCGGGCCAGCCGCCTGCCCCACGCTTTGCTGCAGCCAGAGCGCCCGGTCGAGCCGATCGGGGCGTAGCGCGCCGCGCCCCACGAGGATTTCCCCCAGGCGCTGGCCAGGGAAGGGAGAGGCCAGATCGACAATGCCGATTTCGGACGGCCTTAGATTCCCAAGGGTCGGGTCCGGTCGATAATCGGGCATAGGGGCACCTCAAGGGTCGGTCACCCCGCCTTGATGGGGACCTCAGCCTTAAGAAGCCGTTAACGTTAATGCGCGGTTTACGAAAAAATCAGGCCGGGACGCTGCGGGCCATGGCCTCGGAGAAGCGTTCGAAGAGATAATAAGAATCCTGCGGGCCGGGGCTGGCCTCGGGGTGATACTGGACGGAGAAGACCGGGCGATCCTCCATCCGGATCCCGCAATTCGAGCCGTCGAAGAGCGACACATGGGTTTCCTTCACGCCGATGGGCAGGGTCTGGCTGTCGACGGTGAAGCCGTGGTTCATCGACGTGATCTCGACCTTGCCGGTCTCGATATCCTTGACCGGGTGGTTCGCCCCGTGATGGCCGTGGTTCATCTTGATCGTTTTCGCGCCGAGTGCGAGGGCGAGCATCTGGTGGCCGAGGCAGATCCCGAATACCGGGATATCGGAGGCGTCGAGCACCCCCTTGATCGTGGGCACAGCGTAGACGCCGGTGGCCGCCGGATCCCCCGGGCCGTTCGACAGGAACAGCCCGTCGGGCCGGAGCGCCAGCACATCCTCGGCCGTCGCGGTGGCGGGCAGCACGGTCACCTCGCACCCCGCGCTGGCAAGGCAACGCAGGATGTTGCGCTTGGCGCCATAATCGATCGCCACCACCTTGTGGCGCGGCGCGGTCTGGCGGGTGTAGCCCTCGGGCCAGGCCCAGCGCATCTCGTCCCAGCGGTAGGACTGGGCGCAGGTCACATCCTTGGCGAGGTCGAGCCCTTCGAGCCCCGGGAAGGCCCGGGCAGCGGCGACCAGCGCCTCGATATCGAACACGCCATCGGGGTTGTGGGCGAGCGCCACATGGGGCGCACCCTGCTGCCGTATCGCCCGGGTCAGCCGGCGTGTGTCGAGCCCGCCGATACCGATCCGCCCCCGGCGCGTCAGCCAGTCAGAAAGCTCTCCCGCCGCGCGCCAGTTCGAGGGTTCTGTGGGATCCCATTTGACGACCATGCCCGCCGCCACCGGATCAGCGCTTTCGTCGTCTTCGGGCGTCACGCCGACATTTCCGATATGGGGAAAGGTAAAGGTCACGACCTGGCCCGCGTAGGAGGGATCGGTCATGATCTCCTGATACCCCGTCATCGCGGTGTTGAAGCAGAGTTCCGCCTCGGTCAGGCCGGTGGCGCCGAAGCCCTTGCCGTAGAACAGGGTGCCATCGGCGAGAGCAAGGCAGGCGGTCGGCTTGGCAGGCATCTTCGGGGCTCCATCGCGCGGGTAAATCGGCTGTGGTCTATGGGGCCTGCGCCGCAGCGTCAAGTCGGACGCCGCTTGCTGATCAGCCGCGAAGCCCCTATATGCAGAGCCCAGTTTCCCAGAATCGACGAGTTATTCTTATGGACATGCGAACCCGCGTCTCCGAGGCGCTCAAATCCGCGATGAAGGCGAAGGACCAGCGCAGGCTATCCGCGCTTCGTCTGATCAACGCGGCGATCAAGGACCGTGACATCGCCAAGCGCGGCGATGGCTCGGACGAGGGCGTGGGCGACGACGATATCCTCATGATCCTCGGCAAGATGGTGAAGCAGCGTCAGGACAGCGTGCACGCCTATGAAGAAGGCGGGCGGCTGGAGCTTGCGGAGCGGGAGCGCGAGGAAATCGAGGTCATCGAGGAGTTTCTGCCGAAGCAACTCGACGATGAAGAGATTGCCGCGGCGATCGACAAGGCCGTGAAATCGACCGGGGCCGACAGCATTCGCGACATGGGCAAGGTCATGGGTGCGTTGAAGTCGAAGTACACGGGCCAGATGGATTTCGGCCGCGTCGGGCCGATGGTGAAAGAGCGGCTGGCCACCTGAGCCAGCCTGCCTGCCTCATATGTGGGCGGGCCCCGGCACATGCGCCCGCATCACCTTGTGGCGGATGAACGGACTGAGCGCGATGGCAAGGATACCGATCGAGAACAGGCACCAGATTGCCGGCATCTCGTTCGGATCCCGCGTCAGGAGACTGGCGAGAAGCGGCCCCGCCGCGGCGTGGAACAGGACGAAGCGCCAGGCCCCGTAGACGAGGGGTAGCGCAAAGACAGCCAGCATGTAGCTTGGAAACTGAAACGGGATCCCGAGAGCGGTCGGGAGCCCGTTGAGCGGAACCTCCCACGCAATGTGCCATTCACCGGACCGCAGACACCAGGCCGGGCCGCAAAGCACCTCCCCCGGGACGCAGAACCCAAGGGCCGGAAGCGGGACGAGACGCAGAAACAGCACCGCCGAGGCCAGCCCCGCGAGGGCCCAGACCCATCGCCGCACCTGAGGGCCAGGCCGTACGGGGGCGATTGCCATGGCGAAGGCGTTGATGAAAAGCGGCTGCAACGCGATGTGCAGATAAGACAGGATGGTGATCGTCCGGTTGGCGGGGCTGCCGCATTGATCGATCACCGCGTAACCGGTGGCCTGAAGCCCTTCCATGACCGTGAAGAAGCCGAGCGTGGCCCAGATCGCCGCCGGGTCGCCGCGTCTCAGGGTGATCGCGGCCCCAACCCCGCCTGCCGCGACCATCGCGACAGAAGCCGTGGCGCTCCAGCACATGTGCCCCTCCGTTTTACCTGAACTATTTCAGAACGGCGCGGGGCGATCCACCACCAAGGGAGAAGATATCAACCCTGTTTGGGGGCGAGAGCCACGACCGGGGTTTCAGGCTCTCCGCCCAGTTCCTCGAAGTCGAAGTTGTCGAGGCGGCGGGCGCGCTTGCCGGCCTTGTCGGCGGAGATCTTGATATCCGAGATATCCTTGGCGGCCTGCGTGAAATGGCGGTCGAGGTTGCCGACACGGTCGACCAGCCGCTCCACATCCCCGTGCAGCATCTTCAGTTCCTTGCGGATCGCGCCAGACTGTTCGCGCATACGCGCATCTTTCAGGATCGCGCGCATGGTGTTCAGCGTCGCCATGCAGGTGGTGGGCGAAACCGTCCAGACCCGGAGATCGAAGCCTTCCCGCACGATTTCGGGAAAGTTGGCGTGGAGTTCTGCATAGACCGCTTCCGATGGCAGGAACATGAGCGCGCCATCGGCCGTCTCGCCTTCGATGATGTAGCGTTCTGCGATATCGCGGATGTGCTTTCGGACGGCGGTGCGGAGCGCCTTGGCCGCCTCGTTCAACTCCCACTGCGTGTCGGCGGCGCGGAGGGCCTCGTACGCCTCGAGAGGGAACTTCGAATCGATGACGATAGGCCCCGGCGGGTTCGGCAAGTGGATGAGGCAATCGGCGCGCCGGTCGTTCGACAGCTTCGCCTGAATTGTGAAGCTGTCCCTCGGAAGCGCCTTCGACACGATATCGTGCAACTGGATTTCCCCGAAGGCGCCGCGGGTCTGTTTGTTCGACAGAATATCCTGAAGGCTCAGCACATCGCCGGAGAGCTTTTCGATATTGGCCTGGGCCTTGTCGATCGTCTCCAGCCGCTGTTGCAGATCCCCGAGCGAGCGCGCGGTGCGGGTGGCGCTGTTCGAGAGGTTTTCGTTCATGCGGGTGGACACTTCGGAGAGCCGCGCCTCCATCAGCTTGAGCATGTTGGACTGGGCGGCAACCTGGGCCTCGGACACGTGGGTGAGACCGCCTGCGAGCCTTTCCTGGCCGTCCGACAGCCCCTGAACACGGGTTGAAAGGGCGTCGAGATGGGTGGCGAGCGGCACGACCATGCGCGCCGAACGCCCGGCACGGACGAGGGTGAGGACCAGGAGGAGCAGGATCAGCCCCAGAAGCGCCGCGGCCACGACGCCCGCGATCACGAGAGTTTCGCTGAAGGAGAAGGTGAGATCGCCGATCTGAATCATGACCGCCCGAACAGCCTCTCGATATCGGCCAGCTTGAGTTCGATATAGGTGGGGCGGCCGTGATTGCACTGGCCGGAATGGGGCGTCGCCTCCATCTCGCGCAAAAGCGCGTTCATTTCGTCAGGCCGCATCTGGCGGCCGGAGCGGACGGAACCGTGGCAGGCGACGCGGGACAGAACCGCCTCGATCCGGCCCTGCAGGCCGCGGGTGCCCTGCCCGTCCGACAACTCATCAAGAAGATCGAGGATCAGGGCACGGGCATCGACCGTGCCGAGAATGGCGGGCGTCGCGCGGACTGCGATGGCACCGGGGCCGAAGGGTTCGATCTCGAGCCCGAGGGGTGCGAGATCCTCTGCCGCCGCCGAAAGGGTTGCCGCGTCGCTTTCAGACATCTCGACAATCTCGGGCACAAGAAGGGCCTGGGAGGCGACGCCGCCCGCCGCCGCCTGCGCCTTCAGTTTCTCGTAGACGAGGCGTTCGTGGGCCGCGTGCTGATCGACGACGACGATGCCGTCCGCTGTTTGCGCGATGATGTAGTTCTGGTGAACCTGCGCCCGGGCTGCGCCGAGGGGGCCGTCTGCGGGCGCGGTGTCTTCCGCCGGTTGCGGTGCCTCCGTGGCGGCGGAAAAGGTTTCGCGGGGTTCGAACAGCTGGGTCAGCGCCTGTGCATCGCCCGACGGGAATGCGGGGCCGCGGGGCAGCCTTTCCATCTGGTAGACGCGGGGTTCGGCGGGACCGGGGCGGAACGCGCCGAGCGCCGCGCCAGCAACAGTCGTGGAGGCGCGGTGCCCGGCTTCGGCCAGCGCGTGGCGGAGGCCCGAGACAAGAAGGCTGCGCGCCGTGCCGGGATCGCGGAAGCGGACCTCGGATTTCGCGGGGTGCACGTTCACGTCCACCCGTTCGGGCGCGCAGTCGACGAAAAGGACAGCTGCAGGGTGCCTGTCGCGGCTCAGGAAATCGGAATAGGCCGCGCGGAGGGCGCCGATCAGAAGCTTGTCGCGCACGGGGCGGCCATTGACGAAGAGGAACTGTGCCACGGCCGCACCCCGCGAATAGGTGGGCAGCGCCGCATAACCCGAGAGGTGAAGATCCTCGCGGGTGGCATCGATCGGGATCGCATTGTCGGTGAATTCGCGGCCAAGGATCGCGGTCAGGCGGCTGTGAAGCGCCTCCATCGGGGTGCCGGTTTCGGCGGCGAGGCGGAGGAGGATGCGAGGTTCGGCGGAGGTATCGCGCAGGGTGAAGGCGACCGAGGGTTCGGCCATGGCGAGGCGGCGCACGGTATCGGCAACCGCCTGAAGTTCCGCCCGGTCGGTACGCAGGAACTTGAGCCGCGCCGGGGTTGCATAGAAGAGATCGCGCAGTTCCACGACGGTGCCTGGGCGACCCGAAGCCGGGGTTACCGCGCCGGTGCGGCCACCGTCCACCTCGATCCGGTGGGCGCCGCCCCCAGCCGTGCGTGATGTGATCGTGAGCCGTCCGACCGCACCCAGGGAGGCGAGCGCCTCGCCCCGGAAGCCGAAGGTGTGGATGTTCAGAAGATCGGAGCCGTCGATCTTCGATGTTGCGTGGCGAGCCACCGCAAGCGGCAGATCGCCCGGCACGATGCCGCCGCCATCGTCGGAAACCCGGATCAGCCCCTTGCCGCCATGGGCGATGTCGATTTCCACCCGCCGGGCGCCGGCATCAATTGCGTTTTCAACCAGTTCCCTGACGGCGGAGGCAGGGCGTTCGACCACCTCGCCCGCCGCGATACGGTTGACGGCCGCCTCGTCAAGACGGCGGATTTGGGTGCGATCAATGCTTATATTGGGTTCGGCGACGGGCATACCACAACAGGTAGCATGCCTGCCGCCGATTCTTCAAAGGTGAAATCAGTTCGACGGCTCGATGCCTTCGGGTTCGCCCGCAATGACGATCTGAAGGTCTTCGGGCCGGTAGATCCGTGCCGCGACACGGTTGGCCTCCTCGAGCGTAACGGCCCGGATCCTGTCATTCCGCGTTGCGATGTAGTCGATCGGCAGATCGTCCATCTGCATGCCGACGAGGATGCGCGCAATCTGGGCATTGCCGTCGAAGCGAAGGGGATAGGCACCGGTCAGATAGGTTTGCGCCGCTTCGAGTTCTTCCGCGGTGATGCCATCCCCGGCGATACGGCGCCACTCCTCGGTCAGTACATCCACCGTTTCGCGCATCCGCCCGTTCACCGTCGATACCTGCCCGATCAAGAGATCGCCATAGTCGCGCGACGACAGGTAGGCGCCGATCCCGTAGGTCAGCCCGCGCTTGGCGCGCACCTCGCGGTGGAGACGCGATTCAAGGCCGTGGCCGCCAAAGATCTCGTTCACGATATAGGCCGCGAAGAAATCGTCGTCGTCCCGCGACAGCCCTTCGTGACCGAAGAAAGCAACGGCCTGGGGCGTTTCGAAGGGCACGACCGTGATACCGGGTTCAAGCTGAAGCTCGGCCATCTCTGGCAGGGGCGCACCGGTTTCGGGGAGATCGCCCAGAACCTCGTCGATCAGGGACACGAGTTCCTCGGGCGTGATATCGCCCACCGCGCCGATCACGGCGCGGTCCTTCGCAATGGCAGCGGCGTGGGCGTCGAAGATATCATCCCGCGTCAGGGCGGTGACGCTGTCGATCGTGCCGTCGCCGGAAGAGCCATAGGGATGACTGCCCCATGCCATCGCATTGAAGGTGGATTGTGCGATTTCGCTTGGGTCCGTTTCGCTGGACCGGATCGAGGACAGGACCTGCGCGCGCACACGTTCGAGGGCCGTCTGATCGAACCGGGGATCGGTGAGGGCGGTCTTCAGAAGCTCCACCGATGCATCCCGGTTTTCTGTGAGGAAGCGGAAAGAGACCGACAGGGCGTCGTCGTGCACGCTGAACCCGATGCTTGTCGCCAGTTCCTCTCGCCGCTTGGAGAAGGCAATGGCGTCCATCTCGCCCGCGCCTTCCTCGATCATGGCCGTCATCAGGTTCGTCGCGCCGCGCTTGCCCTCGGCGTCGAGCGAGGTGCCGCCCTTGAAGCGAAATTCGACGGCGACGAAGGGGATCGAATGTTCCTCGACCAGCCAGGCAGAGAAGCCACCGGGGGTGGTAACCTCCGTAATGTCGACTTCCGCCTGCGCGGGCAGCGCCGCGACGAAGAAGGCGGCCAGGGTAACGGCGAAGCGGATCATTGCGAGACGTCTCCTTCGATAATCGGGGGCGGCATGACCCAGCCGGTGACGGCATTGCGGCGATCGAAGACACGCCTGGCCGCGGCGATGATTTCATCGCCCGTGATAGAGTCGAGGACTTCGGGCCAGGCCTCGATATCCTCAAGCGTAAGCCCTGAGGTCAGGGCATTGCCATAGCGGTTGGCGAGCCGCTGCACGCTGTCGGCGTCATAGATTTCAGAGGCGCGGATCTGTGCCTTGATGCGATCGAGTTGTTCGGGATCGACGCCCTCTTCCAGGAATTCGGCAACCGCAACGTCAAGCGCGGCCTCGGCATCCTCGAGGCTTACGCCATCCGGGGGAGCGGTAAAGAGGGAGAAGGTGGTATCGTCGAGCGAGACGCCCCGATAAGACGCATCGCTGTAGATCGACATCTTCTGTTCGAGCTGAAGCTTCTGAGCCAGCACCGACGTCGTCTGCGACCCGCCCAGAACGTTTGCGAGAAGGGTGAGTGCCGCCGCCTCGCGCTGGTCGCCCGGGTCGCGTTCGGGGGCAAGATAGCTGCGGGCGACATAAGGCTGTGCGACCCGCGGATCCTGGTAGACCATGCGCCGTTCGGACAGCTGCGGGGGCTCGTCCACCCGGTCGCGCGGGGTGATCGCCGGGTTGGCGGGGATCGGTCCGTAATGGCGTTCCGCCAGCACGCGCACCTCGTCGGGTTCCACATCGCCCGCCACGATCAGGATCGCGTTGTTGGGAGCATAATGCGCCTCGTAGAAGCTGACGGCATCACCGACCGTCAGAGTTTCGATCTCGTGCTTCCAGCCGATGATCGGGATGCCGTAGGGGTGATGAAGGTACTGTGCCGCCCTGCGCTGTTCCTGGAAGAGAGCACCCGGATCATTCTCCACTCGCTGGTTGCGCTCCTCGAGAACGACGGCGCGTTCGCTGTCGACGAATTCGGGCGCGATGCTGAGGTTTTGCATGCGGTCGGCTTCGAGCTTCATCATCAGCTCGAGCCGGTCGGCGGCGACGCGCTGGAAGTAACCGGTGTAATCGAACGAGGTGAAGGCGTTGTCGTTGCCGCCATTGGCGGCGACGATATCGGAGAATTCGCCCGGCCCGGTCGTGTCGGTGCCCTTGAACATCAGGTGTTCGAGGTAATGGGCGATGCCAGATTTGCCGCGCGGTTCGTCGGCGGAGCCCACGCGATACCAGACCATGTGGACGACCACCGGCGCGCGGTGATCCTCGAGCACTACCACCTCGAGCCCGTTGTCGAGGGTGAAATTCGTGACTTCCGCCGCTGTGGCCGCGGTGGCAATGGAAAGCGCCGTCGCGAGGGCTGCAATGCGTCTGAACATGAACGTCCTTCCGGCTTGACCGTTGAGAGGAAGGTACGCCTTCCGCGCCACCGTTCAAGCGGGTGATGACGCGGTTGTGAGGTTACTCGTCGTCGACGGGAAGCGGCGGGGCGGCGGGCGTACGGATCCCGGCGCGCCGGAAGCGTTCAAGCTCGAGATACTGGTCGAGTGCCTGATCGCTGTAGGCGTCGAAATATGTGGTGACGTTGAACAGCCGTTCGAGCGGAAGCCCGGGGTTCTGCTGACGGAAGCGGAGGTCTGCCGCGGCGAGCTGACCGCGGATGCCCTGCGCCACACCGTAGCGGCCCGCATAATTCAGAAGCCCCCCATCTGTCGACGCGCGGGCGAGCACCGCCGGATTGCCGCCGAGAGCGGCGACCATATCGGCCTCTGGCGTCGGATCGGTGAGGTTGCTGCCGCCCGGCGTGGGGGCGGGCAGTTCCGCGAAGGATTCAGGGGTTTGCAGGGGCTTTGACGGCAGAATCGCAAACTCATCGGGCCCGTCGCCATCGTTCGAGGCGCGGAACGTGATCAGATCGGGCTCCTTCGCGCTGCATCCAGCGACGAGGATGACGAGACACCCGATCACTCCAACCTGTTTACGCATACCTGCCCTCAGACTACCCGGCATGTACTTCCTAATCCTCTTTTTCGCCCGCGTCACGGGGGTTACCGGAAAACAGAATGAGACCGATTGCACCCGCGAAGATCGAAATATCCGCGACGTTGAAGGAATAGGGGTTCTCGAAGCCGCAGCAGGACATGTTCAGAAAGTCGGCCACCGCACCGTAGATCACCCTGTCGATGACATTGCCGAGCGCGCCGCCCACGAGCAGGCCTGCCGAAATCATCGTCAGGATCCCGCCGCCCTCGCGCCGAACCCACCAGATCACCCAGCCGGAAATGAGGATCGAAAGGGCCACGAGCGTCCAGCGCATCCATTCGCCGGGATTGGAAAACAGCCCGAAGTTGATGCCCTGGTTCCAGGCCATGCGGAAGTTCACGTAGGGGGGCAGCACGTCAATCGCACCCACCGTCCTGAGATCCATCACGTGGACGACCAGCCATTTCGAAAGCTGATCGGAGACGAAGATCGCCAACCCGACCCAGAGGGCGATATGGGCGTGGCGGCTCAATGCCGGAAATGCCGCTGACCGGTGAAGACCATGGCGAGGCCCAGCGCATCGGCAGCTTCGATCACCTTGTCGTCACGCATCGACCCGCCGGGCTGGATCACAGCCGTTGCCCCGGCCTCGGCGAGTGTCTGAATGCCGTCGGGGAAGGGAAAGAAGGCATCGGAAGCGGCAGCCGATCCCTTCGTGGGAACCTCTGCCATGCCGAGACTTTCGGCCATGTCCGCCGCCTTGCGGGCGGCGATGCGGGTGGAATCCACGCGACTCATCTGGCCCGCGCCGACGCCGACGGTGGCCCCGTCCTTTGCATAGACGATGGCGTTCGACTTCACGTGTTTCGCAACCGTCCAGGCGAAGCGCAGGTCGGCAAGCTCCGCTTCTGTCGGGTTGCGCTTGGTGACGACCTTGAGATCGGCGGGCGACACCAGCCCGTTGTCGCGATCCTGCACGAGGAAACCGCCCGAGACCTGGCGGATCGCGAGGCCCGGCGCGGCGGTATCCGCCAGCGCGCCGGTCGTCAGCAGGCGAAGGTTCTTCTTTTCCGCGAAGATGGCACGGGCGTCCTCGTCGGCTTCGGGAGCGATCACAACCTCGGTGAAGATCTCTGTGATGAGACGGGCGGTTTCGGCATCGAGCGGCTGGTTGAGGGCCACGATCCCGCCAAAGGCCGAGATCCGGTCGCAGTCATAGGCCTTGACATAGGCTTCGGCAAGCGTCGCACCTCGGGCCACACCGCAGGGGTTGGCGTGCTTGATGATCGCGCAGGCCGGGCCCTCGGCGGGCGGAAACTCCGACACAAGCTCGAACGCCGCGTCAGTATCGTTGATGTTGTTGTAGCTGAGTTCCTTGCCCTGGTGCTGGCGGGCGGTTGCGACGCCTGGCCGTGCGCTGCCATCTGTGTAGAACGCCGCGGATTGATGCGGATTTTCGCCGTAGCGGAGCGTCTGGGCAAGTGTGCCCGCGAAGGCACGGCGGCGCGGGGCCGGATCCTCGAGATGCGCGGCCATCCAGGCCGAAACCGCCGCGTCATAGGCGCCGGTCCGGGCATAGGCGGTGAGCGCCTGTTTCTGGCGGAATGCGAAGGAGGTTTTGCCCTCATGCGCGTCGAGCTCGGCCAGAAGCGCCTCGTAATCCTCCACATCCGTCACGACGGTGACGTAGGCGTGGTTCTTGGCTGCCGCACGCAGCATGGCGGGCCCGCCGATATCGATGTTTTCGATGATCGTGGCGGCGTCAGAGCCGCGGGCGACGGTGGCTTCAAAGGGATAGAGATTGACCACCAGAAGATCGATCCCGAGGATCCCATGGGTGTCCATCGCGACCTGGTGGTCGATGTTGTCGCGCAACGCCAAGAGGCCGCCGTGGACCTTCGGGTGCAGCGTCTTCACCCGCCCGTCCATCATTTCGGGAAAGCCCGTCAGGTCGCTTACGTCGCGCACCTCGAGCCCCGCCTCGCGCAACGCCTGCGCCGTGCCGCCGGTTGAGACGAGTTCGACGCCGCGTTTGGCGAGCGCCTTTGCGAAGGGCTCGAGCCCCGTCTTGTCGGACACGGAGATCAGGGCGCGGCGCAGCGGCAGAAGGTCGGTCATGGAATTCCCGTTAGTGGTCAGCGGTCGGACGCGGCAAGATCGTCTTCGACCTCGAGATCGCGCACGTGCGAGGGGGTATCCTGAGCTTTGGCCAGCGTCCAGCCGATCCGTGTGCCGTAATCCATCGCCGCCGCCGAAAGAACGATCTGCTTGGTCGCGCGCGGGTTGAGGCGGCCGCGTTCCAGGTAGACCGAGGGCGCCAGAGAAAGCTGTGCCGTGCCGTCATGCCGGAATATCCAGATCTCGCCGGATTTGAGCGCCATGGAAACGGCGGTGCCGCCCATGTCGAGTTCCGCGGCGACATCGGGATGCAGGTGGAACCTGATGGCGAATGGCACGCCGCGCATTCCGGAACGATCGAAGGCAATATCGAAGAGGCGTTCGGCATCCTGGGTGAGGGCAGACAGGGAATCGTCGCCGATGAGGCTGCGCCCGTCAGCGGCGAGTTCCAGGCGGCGGTGATGGATAAGGCCGTGGGTGCGGAGGTAGCCGTCATGGCTCATCACCAGGGCCGCGCTGCGATCGGTGCTGGGGCGGGAACAGGTGACGTCCTTGGGTGTGTCGAGCAGAAGTTCTGTCCGCCGGCCCGCGACGATGCCCTGCCCGCCGAGGCGCGACGAGCTGTAGCCCTCGATCGAGAGGGTCGAATGGGAGGGTGTGGCGCGGCCCGCGCGGCGCCATGTGGAGCCGAACGTCTCCCCTGCCCCGCAGTTCACGATCAGCGGGCGGCGGCCGGAGGTGAGCTCGAACGCAAGCGTCGAAGCATGGCCGTTCAGCGAGGCCTCGCCCGAAGGCGGGCGCGCGGCATCGGCGATCAGCGTGGTGCGGCCCTGGCTGAGGCGGGCGAAGCCCATGCCGAGGCCCTTGTGGCGCATGTGGCGCACGCCGGACAGCGCGAGTGCCTGGTCGAGCCGCCCATCGAGCCCGCGCCCGCCGCCGTGAAACCGGGCGAGCCCGCCATCGGCATGGCGCAGGATGCGCAGGGTGGGCGCGATTTCGCGGATCGCACGCTGGATTTCTTCGGGCGTGTCGATGGCGGCTTCCTGCAGGGCCTCGACGAGGCCGGTGAGCAGGATGAGGACCGAAAGAAGCTCTTCGGGGTTTCGCGAGGGCAGACCGCCTTCATCATCGATCCGCTGGGTGCATTCGCGGGAAAGGGCGCGGAGAGCGGGCTTGATGTGCCGCTCCATCCCATCGAGCGAGAGTGCCGCGTGAAGGAGGCCGCCCAGCGCCTCGAACCGGGGCTGGCCGGGTTCGGCCGCCTTCCAGCGCCGCGCGAGGTAATTCGTCTGGTGCGACAGGACGCGGAAGAAGATTTCACTGGTCTCGCGATCCTGCCCGTTCAGAAGCATGACCGCGTGATTGATCCAGCGCACGAGGCGGCGGCCTGTCAGGTCGGGCTGCCAGCCCGGGCCCTTGCCCTTGCCGAAACGGCGCGCCCAGTCATGCGTCCAGTCCTGCGCGCAGACACGGGAGGCCATGTCGCCCGCTGCCGCGAGGTGATCCAGCCATTCGAAGCCGTGCACCTCCATTTCGAAGGCCTTGTCGGGCATCGGGATGTCAAGGATCGAGGTGCCGGGGGCCTCGACGAGGTAGCCGGCGAAGAGGAAATTGCCTGCCGCAAGCTGACGGCCGCGCGCGAAGCTTCCGATCGAGCGGGGTTCCGGCTGGCTTTTGAACGCGGTCGCGCGATGGCCGCGACCGGCCATCACCGCATGGGTGCGGTTCCATCCTCGCGCAGCCCGCGCGCGCCACCCCTGTTCGTCAGCCACGACGGTTTGTCCTGCCTCTTCGCGCCGGTTCTCCCGGCCACGGTGTTTCGCTCGGGTGATGTTACCGGGTCAAGACCGGGCTGTCATCGTTTGAGGTGCGAGTTAGGCGGGCTTCTGCAGAACCGCGATGTAGAAACCATCCATCCCGCCACGGTCTGGCCAGTAGTCGGGCCGGAGGCGCAGGCCGCCTTCGGGCGTGTGCCAGCCGGCATCGACCCCTTCGATCCGGGTGGCATCCGCATCGACGGCGAGGCCCGGGTGGCGGGCCAGGGCATCGGTGATCTGCTCTTCCCCTTCGTCGAAGAGAAGCGAGCAGGTGCAGTAGACCATCCGGCCGCCGGGGCGGAGCCAGCCGAAGGCACGGTCGATCAGGCGGGCCTGAAGCTCGAACAGGGCCGCGAAATCCGCACTGTCCTTGGCATGCGGCAGGTCGGGGTGCCGGCGTATCGTGCCCGTTGCTGTACAGGGCGCGTCGAGGAGGATCGCATCGAAGGGAGCGTCGGGTGCCCAGTCGAAGGCGTCCGCCACGACAAGGTTGGCGGAAAGCCCTGTGCGGGCGAGGTTTTCCCGAAGCCGCGTCATGCGCGATTCCGAAATATCGAGGGCGGTGACGGCGGCGCCGGCATCGGCGAGTTGCATCGTCTTGCCGCCGGGTGCTGCGCAAAGGTCGAGCACGCGCGCGCCCTCGGCCGGGGCGAGGCAGCGGGCGGGGAGGCTGGCTGCGGCATCCTGGATCCACCAGTGGCCATCCGCATAACCCGGCAGGCGGCTCACCTGCCCGGGATCGGTAAGGCGCAGGCCGCCGGTCGGAAGCGGCGTGGCCCCAAGCCGTTCGGCCAGATCCGCCGGGGCAGCGCGCGCGGGGGTTATGTCGAGCGGCGCGCCCGCAGCATGGGCGCGCTCGATCCCCGCGATGACGGCCTTGCCGTAATCGGCCAAAAGCGGGTTTCGCAGCCAGCGGGGGAGTTCCGGTATGGGAAGATCCTCCCAGACCACCCTGCCCTTTCCAACCCTGCGCAGGACTGCGTTGACGAAGCCCGTCTGGCCCTTCGGCACGCCGGTTTCCTTCAGGATCGTGACGAGGGCATCCACGACACCGTAAGGCGCCGCGCCATCGGTACAGATTTCCCAGACACCAAGCCTGAGGAGGCCATGGAGCGCCGGTTCGGGTTTCTGACGAAGATAGGGGCCGAGCACCCGGTCGGCCCGGCCCGCCCAGCGCAGGGTTTCTGTTGCCAGCCGCTGGGCGCGGGCCCTGTCGGGCGGCGCTAGCGGTTCGAGTAATTTGGGCGCCGTTTCGCTGAAAAGCCGGCCATCCGCCATCGCAGCGGAAATCATTCGCCAGGCCGCGCGCCGCGCGGCAAGTGCATCCTGCGCCATCGCGCGCCGGCTCCGGTGTTGTTAACGGACCGGGGCGGCGTATATCATCGGGACCTGCTCAGCAAGGAGCCCACACGATGCGCGAAGACGACAGACGCAAGGACCTGCCGCCAGAAGCGGTGCGCGCGCTGGAAGAGGCAGATGCACGGCGGAAGGCGGAGAATGCGGCCCCCCTGCCCAAGGAACTGGGCGGGCGCGAGGGGCCCGAGCCCGTGCGCTACGGCGACTGGGAGCGCAAGGGCATCGCGGTCGATTTCTGAGGACGGCGGGCCCGTCAGCGCACTTTCAGATCGGCGAAATCGCCTTCTCCGCGATCGGAGGTAAAGCGCACGGTGTTGCCTGTGATCTTCACTTCCTGGCAGTTGGCGCCAAGCTCTGTCCGGCCCCAGAAAAGTTCGCGGCAGAAATAGCCGTCGCGCCATTCCCAGGCCCCGGTGACCTTGCGGCCGAAGGCGCTGCCCTCGATCCGGCCGTTATCCAGCACCTCGAGCGTGATGCCGAAGCGGCGCAGATTGCCCGCGTTGATGATCTGCAGGAAGGTATCGAGCGACTCGACCCGCTGAAACGGCGCGTCATCGGGCACGAGCGCCCAGACACCGGCATTCGTGGACACGGGCGTCATGAGGCTGAGCCCCGTGGCGAGGATGAGACTGCGCACCATGATCCGGCTCCCGGTTGATCGTGTTTAACCGGAGTTTATACGTAGCGCGCCGCGGTCTGGATCAACCGTCGCGCGGGGTATCCCTGAGACCCAGCACATCGATCATGTCGTATTCGCCCGGTTTCTTGTCGAGGCCCCAGAGCGCCGCCTTGAGCGCGCCGCGCGCGAAGATCGCGCGGTCAGTGGCAAGGTGGCGGAGGACGATACGCTCGCCCTGCCCCGCGAAGATCACGTCGTGCTCTCCCACCACGTCGCCGCCACGGATGGCGGAGAAGCCGATGGCGCCAGGCGCCCGGGCGCCGGTGATGCCGTCGCGTCCGCGCTCGGCGTGGGAGGTGAGATCGATGCCCCGGCCTTCCGCCGCGGCCTCGCCCAGCATGAGCGCCGTGCCGGAAGGCGCGTCAACCTTGTGGCGGTGGTGCGCCTCGACAACCTCGATGTCGAAATCGGCATCTAGCGCTTTCGCAACCCGGCGGGTGAGCTGGACAAGGAGGTTGACCCCGAGGCTCATGTTGCCCGCGCGAATGATCACCGCGTGCCGGGCGGCGGGTTTCAGTTTCGCGATATCGTCATCGGTGAACCCCGTGGTGCCGATCACGTGCACCGCCCGGGTCTGTGCCGCGAGGCCCGCATAGCCGACGCTGGCCGCGGGCGACGTGAAATCGAGCACGGCCTGCGCCTCGGCGAAGGGTTCCAGCGGATCGTCGGTTACGATGACCCCCGTGGGCGCACCGCCCATCGCGGTGCCGATATCCTGACCGATCCAGTCATGGCCCGCCCGCTCGACCGCGCCGGCAAGATGGGTGCGGTCGCTTTCGGCGATCGTGCGGATCAGCATCTGGCCCATGCGCCCCGATGCGCCGGTCACCACGATCCCTGCTGTGTCGCTCATGGCCCTTTTCCCCTCGACATGACGCAACACCCTCTATCCGGGGCGGAGCGCGGAGGCAAACGGTGAGGGTGCCTGGCTTTGGTCGCGTGTTCCGGCGTCTTGCCGCAGACTTTTATGCACCCCGATGAAGAGACCGGCCATGTCGCGCGGGCTGCGCAGCCAGATCGAACGCCAGATCCAGAAGGCTATTGCCGAAGGGCAGCTTTCCGGCCCGTCGGGCGAGGGCAAGCCGTTGCCGGACCGCTCCGGCGAGGCATTCACCGACATGGCGACCCGCGTGGCCACGCGGATCATGGCCGAAGGCGGCGCGGCGCCGGAGGAATTCAAGCTGAAGGAAGCGCTTCTGGCCGCCCGGCGCAGTTACGACGCCACGGCGCCCGAGGCCGAACGCAGACTGGCGCAGGCGCTGATCGCGGAGCTTGAATTGCGATACAACATGGCCGTCGAGGCGCGCCGGGCCTTCATGAAGCCCTGAGCACAGCCTTCTTGCGGGATGGCGTGTGCTGGCATAGATGATCGCAATGGCGAAATCACGTTTCTCTCACGGCTCGGGCCCGTCACAGCGTCAGCTTCGCGTGGGCGAACTGATACGGCGGCGGCTGAGTGACGTTCTGGCGCGCGGCGACGTGCATGACGCCGATCTCGCGGGTATGTCGATCACCGTAAGCGAAGTGCGTGTCTCTCCCGATCTGCGGTCGGCGACGGCCTATGTCCTGCCCCTTGGCGGGCGCGGGGCCGAAGACGCGGTCAAGGCGCTGGCACGCAACAAGTCGGAGCTGAGGCGGATGGTCGTCAAAGGGCTCGACCTGAAATATGCGCCGGATCTGAAATTCATCCTCGACGAAACCTTCGACCGGATGGACGAGACCCGGCGGCTTCTGTCGGACGCCACGGTGCGGCGGGATGTCGACGGCGCTTAGAATGCTGGCGGCATGGGCCGCACTCTGCTCCGCGCTCTCGGGCGGCGGGGCTGCCGCCGGTGGTACGAGTTGCGGCGCGGGCACGTTCGAAGATGTTCCCTTCAGCTATTGCGAGGTGACCCCGGCGGACGGCACGCTGCGGGTCTGGCACACCGCGCCCGATGGCCTGATCTTCGGGACGTTCGAGCGCTTGCGCTCGGCGCTTCAATCCTCGGGTGAAACGCTTCTCTTCGCAATGAACGGCGCGATGTATCATGAGGATCGCGCGCCCGTCGGGCTTTACATCGAGGATGGCACCGAACATGTGCCGCTCGTCACGCGTGATGGGCCGGGAAATTTCGGGCTGTTGCCGAACGGGGTGTTCTGCGTCACGGCGTCGGACGTGCGGGTGATCGAGACGCTGCGCTTTGCAAAGGAACGTCCCGACTGCCGGTTCGCGACGCAATCGGGGCCGATGCTGGTGATCGACGGGGCGCTGCATCCGAGGTTTCTGGCCGACGGCACTTCGCGCAATATCCGCAACGGTGTGGGCGTGCGGCCGGACGGGACGGCGGTTTTCGTAATCTCGGACGCGCCGGTGAATTTTCACCGCTTCGCACGCCTGTTCCGCGATGCGATGGGCACGCCCAACGCGCTTTATATCGACGGAAAGGTATCGCGCCTTTATGCCCCCGCGCTTGGGCGAAGGGATATCGGCTTTCCGCTCGGCCCCATTGTCGGGGCGGTTTCGCCTGCGCAATAGCGGGCGTTCCGATTGACCTCTGCGCCGTGCCGCTATAGCCCCGGCGACCGAACAAGCGGTGAGGCCCATGGCACGACGGAAGAAGGGACGCGACATCTCCGGCTGGATCGTGATCGACAAGCCCGTGGGGCTGACGTCGAACACGGTGGTGGGCAAGGTGCGCCATGCGTTTCAGGCGAAGAAGGCCGGCCATGCCGGAACGCTCGACCCGGCCGCGACCGGGGTTCTGGCGATTGCGCTGGGCGAGGCGACGAAGACCGTGCCCTATATCGTCGATGCGCTTAAGACCTATGAGTTCACCGTACGGCTGGGGATCGCGACGAATACCGACGACGCCGATGGCGAGGTGATCGAAACCTCGGATCTGCGGCCCGACGATGCCGCGATCGAAACCGCGCTCGGGGCATTTCGGGGGGATATCATGCAGGTGCCGCCCGCCTTTTCGGCGGTGAAGGTGGATGGCGAGCGGGCCTATGCAAAGGCGCGCGCCGGAGATGCGGTGGAACTGGCCGCGCGGCCGTTGCATGTGGCCGAGCTTGATATCGTGGACCGGCCGGATGCCGATCACCTGCGACTGCGGATGGTCTGCGGCAAGGGCGGATACGTACGCAGCATCGCGCGGGATCTGGGCCTGGCGCTCGGCTGTCTCGGCCATGTGACGGAACTTCGGCGGACGGCGTCGGGGCCGTTCGCTGCCGAGGGCGCTGTGACGCTTGAGGGGATCACCGGCCTCGCGGGAACCGAGGAGATCGACACGTTGCTTCTGCCGCTCGAGGTGGCGTTGGAGGTTCTTCCCGAAGCGCGCTGTACAGCACTGGCCGCCGAGCGTTTGCGCCACGGCAACCCGGGTGAGATCACCCATACGACTGCGGGTTATGGCGACGAGGCCTGGGCCTCGCATGGCGGGCAGGCGGTGGCCGTCGGGATCTACCGCGCAGGGATGCTGCATCCGAGCCGCGTGTTCGTCGCGTGATCGAACGGCGGTTTCAGAAGGGTGATGCGGCCTCTGTCGCCGTCTATTCGCCCTGCGAGCGCTATCGCTACACGCTGACGCGGACATGGGCGCCCGGGACGGGGAAGATCGTGTTCGTGATGCTGAATCCCTCGACCGCGACGGAGGTTCAGAATGACCCGACGGTCGAGCGATGCGAGCGGCGCGCTCGGGCGCTGGGATACGGGGCGTTCCGGGTCTGCAACATATTCGCGTGGCGCGAGACCGATCCCGGGAAGATGCGCAAGGCCAACGATCCGGTAGGGCCCGGCAACGACGCGGCGATCACGGAGGCCTGCGGCTGGGCGGACCGGATCGTTTGTGCCTGGGGCACCCATGGAGCGCATCTGGAGCGCGGGGCCGCCGTGGAGCGGCTGATGCGCGGTACGGGCCGGCAGCTTTATCACCTCGGGCTCACGAAAGACGGGCATCCGAAGCATCCGCTGTACATCGGTTACGCGACCCAGCCGGTGCCATGGGACGAGGCTTGAGGCACGGAATTTTCCGTTTCGCGGAAACGCGCTAATCTTCTTGTCATGGAACAGGAAACCGACAGCGATTTCGCGGCGCTTCGCGACGAGATCCGCGGCCTCAGGGCCGAAGTGAAGCGGCTGAACGATCACCGGTTCATCAAGGTGCAGAATTCGACGCGGCGGATGCTCACCTTCATGCTGCTGCGTGGCCTGGCGCTGGGGCTTGGGACGGTGATCGGGGCTTCCGTTCTGGTTTCGGTTCTGGCCTTCGTGCTGGCGCAGATCAACTTCATCCCGATTGTTGGCGAATGGGCACAGGACTTCGCGCGCCAGATCGAGGCGGAATTGGCGGCGAACCGGGGCGAGCCGCCGCCGGTCGAGGGGGAGGCGAACCCCGATGGCAGCATTGCGCCGAAAGGGGATGGTCAGTAAGCGCGGAGGCGCTGCGAGAATCCCTTTGCAAACTGCAACCGTTGGCCTTATACGCCCGCATCTGCGCGACACGCGCGCTCCATGGGCCTGTGCTGGACGACATCCCGGCCTGCGCCATGACCACACCGAAGACGCAAGTAAAGGAGACCCCGATGTCGATTACTGCTGAAGAAAAGATCAAACTCATCAAGGAGTTTGGCACCAAAGACGGCGACACCGGTTCGCCGGAAGTGCAGGTCGCGATCCTGACCAGCCGGATCGCCACGCTGACCGAGCACTTCAAGACCCACAAGAAAGACAACCACTCGCGCCGCGGCCTGCTGAAGCTCGTGGCCCAGCGCCGGAAGCTTCTGGACTACACCAAGGCCCGCGACGAGGCCCGCTATCAGGATCTGATCAAGCGCCTCGGCATCCGCCGCTAAGAGGGGATCACCCCGGAATTCGGGAAGGGCCGCAGCCGCCAAAGGCTGCGGCCCTTTTCATTGCCCGCGCCGGCGGAGTGCCGCCGCGGTCAGTTGGCGGCCCGGATCACCCTGGCGATCCGCTCCGCAATCGCCGCACTTCCCTTTCGCGACGGATGGATCCTGTCGAACGCGTGGAACGATTTGTCCCCGCTCGGAACCAGATCGGACAGCGACAGGAAGACTATCCCCGGATCCGCCGCCGCCATGCGGGCAAGGCGCTTGTCGAAGATCGCACCCTCGTTGCGGCAATGCTCGATCGGCGACCCGAAACCCGGGCTTCTGAGATAGCCGACGAAGATCACCCGCGATCCGGCATCGCGGATCCGCCGCACGAGATGCGGGATTTCACCGGCCTGCCCGTTCTCGGAAATGATCCGCTCCATCCTGTCGGCGCAGGCCCGGCACCCGCAGCCCATCCAAAGGTCGTTGCCGCCGCCGTTCAGGACCACCCAGTCCCAGGCTCCCGGCCGGTACTGGCGCGGAATGCTCATCCCCATCGCGCCGGTGATCGGCAGGTTGTAGATCATGCGCGCACCAACGACCGAGCGATCCGTCACGGGTTCGCCCAGGTAGGTTTCGAGCCGATCGGAGATCGAATGACCCGTCGTCCCGTGCCAGGCAAGGAGTGAGTCACCCATCGCGAGAATGCGCGAGCCGTCGCCCCGCGTCGCGATCTCGCCACAGCCCGGCAGCAACAGTATCAACAGAAATGCAAGCGCCCAAACCTTGCGCATTGTCCAAACCTCCGCCCAGATGCAGTTACGTCCCAAGCGGTAGGGAATGTTGATTAACGATCCGTTTATGCGTCCGGGGAAGGCATTGGCGTCTTCAAGCTTTCCAAACGCGGCAATCTCCTGTAAGCCCCCGAAATCTGAGACGCAGCGCATGAGGCCCCGGCGCGTGCAAGAGGATAGGGGCCGGCGGCAATGGGGCCGCCAATCAATCGGGCACTCGGACCGCCGAGACTGGCCCATACAGGATACGCTACATGTTCAAAGAAGTGAAAAAATCCATCCAGTGGGGGGAGGAGACTCTGACCCTGGAAACCGGCAAGATCGCGCGCCAGGCGGACGGATCCGTCATCGCGACTTACGGTGAAACCTCCGTCATGGCGAACGTGACCTTCGCCAAGGAGCAGAAACCGGGGCAGGATTTCTTCCCGCTTACGGTGCACTACAACGAGAAATACTATGCCGCGGGCAAGATCCCCGGCGGCTTCTTCAAGCGCGAGGCGCGGCCGACCGAGAAGGAAACGCTGACCTCCCGCCTGATCGACCGGCCGATCCGGCCGCTGTTCGTCCCGGGATTCAAGAATGAAGTGCTGGTCATCTGCACGGTTCTGTCCCACGACCTCGTCAATGATCCCGATATCGTCGCGATGATCGCGGCCTCTGCCGCGCTGACGCTCTCCGGCGCCCCGTTCATGGGCCCGATCGCGGGCTGCCGCGTGGGCTTCGAAGACGGCGAATACGTGCTGAACCCCGAAGTCGAGGACATGCACAAGCTTCGGGAGAACCCCGATCAGCGACTCGACCTCGTGGTTGCGGGTACCAAAGACGCCGTGATGATGGTGGAATCGGAAGCCTATGAGCTGACCGAGGCCGAGATGCTGGGCGCGGTGACCTTCGCGCATGAGCAGATCCAGCCGGTGATCGACATGATCATCGACCTTGCCGAAGAGGCCGCGAACGAACCCTTCGACTTCCAGCCCGCGGATTATTCGGATCTGTCCGCCCGCGTGTCGGAACTTGGCGAGGCGCAAATGCGCGAAGCCTATGCAATCCTCGACAAGCAGGAGCGCGTGGCCGCGGTATCCGCCGCCCGCCAGAACGTGATCGACCAGCTGACCGAAGAGGAACGTGAAAACGAGAACCTCGGCTCCGCGCTGAAGAAGCTCGAATCGAAGATCCTGCGCGGTGATGTCGTGAAGAACGGCCGCCGGATCGACGGCCGCCGCACCGACGAGGTGCGCCCCATCGTTGCTGAAACCGGGCTTCTGCCCCGGACGCACGGCTCGGCGCTTTTCACCCGGGGTGAGACGCAAGGCCTCGTGGTCACCACGCTTGGCACCGGCGACGACGAACAGATGATCGACGCGCTGGAAGGCACCTACAAGTCGAACTTCCTTCTGCACTACAACTTCCCGCCCTACTCGGTCGGCGAGGTTGGCCGCTTCGGTCCTCCGGGCCGGCGCGAGATCGGCCACGGCAAGCTTGCCTGGCGTGCGCTTCAGGCGGTTCTGCCGGCGGCGACGGATTTCCCCTACACGATCCGCGTGGTTTCCGAGATCACCGAGTCGAACGGCTCCTCGTCCATGGCGTCGGTCTGCGGCGGGTCGCTGTCGATGATGGATGCGGGTGTGCCACTTAAATCGGCGGTGGCCGGTGTGGCCATGGGCCTCGTCCTCGAGGATGACGGCTCTTACGCCATCCTGACCGATATTCTCGGCGACGAGGATCATCTGGGAGACATGGACTTCAAGGTCGCGGGTACCGAGAAGGGCATCACCTCGCTTCAGATGGACATCAAGGTTGCCGGGATCACGCCGGAGATCATGGAAAAGGCCCTCGCACAGGCCAAGGAAGGCCGGATGCACATCCTGGGCGAGATGAACAAGGCGCTCTCCGAGACCGCCGAGTTCAGCGTCCACGCGCCGCGCATCGAGACGATGACCGTGCCCACCGACAAGATCCGCGAAGTGATCGGCTCGGGCGGCAAGGTGATCCGCGAGATCGTGGAAGTCTCGGGCGCCAAGGTCGACATCAACGACGACGGTGTCGTCAAGATCGCCTCGCCGAACGGAGAAGCGATCAAGAAGGCCTATGACATGATCTACTCGATCGTGGCCGAGCCGGAGGAAGGCAAAATCTACAAGGGCACGGTCGTCAAGATCGTGGACTTCGGCGCCTTCGTGAACTTCTTCGGCAAGCGCGACGGCCTCGTCCATGTCAGCCAGATCGAGAACCGACGCCTGAACCATCCTTCGGACGTACTGAAGGAAGGCCAGGAAGTCTGGGTCAAGCTTCTGGGCTTCGACGACCGCGGCAAGGTGCGCCTGTCGATGAAGGTCGTGGACCAGGAGACGGGCGAAGAGATGAAGAAGGAAGAGACTGCGGAGTAATCCCGCACTCTTTCGGAAGGGATCGACGCCGTCCTTCGGGGCGGCGTCTTTCTTTTGGACCGGTGCCGCATTCGAACGGCTGAACCGGCGAACCGAGCGCGGCGTTTGCCCCGCACGTCACCGATCCGGTGGTGTCCAGTCGCTTTCGACAGTTGCCCGGCGGCTCAACCGGATGGCAAGGCCAACGGCAACACCCACACCGATGGCCACGGTCAGGTCGACCAGTACCGTCAGCACGAGGGTCAGAAGCAACAGCGCGATGTCGGCGGGGCGAGAGCGCGCGTAATCCCGCCACTTGTGCGGCTCGCTCATATTCCACGCCGTCACGATCAGCAGTGCCGCAAGCGCGGGCATGGCAAGATAGCCGGCCAGCGGAGCGGCCAGGAACATTACCAGAAGGATGGTGAGCGCATGAACGATCCCGGCCACCGGTGTCTTGCCACCGGCACGGATGTTCGTGGCGGTGCGTGCGATTGCGCCGGTGGCCGGCAACCCGCCGAAGAGGGAGGAGGCGACATTGGCGACGCCCTGGGCCGTCAATTCGGCATTCGGCCGATGCTGTCCGCCGATCATGCGATCCGCCACCATTGCGGACAGAAGGGATTCGACACCTGCCAGGAAGGCGATCACCAGCGCGGAAGGAAAGAGCTCGACAATCTGAGGCCACGTTATTTCCGGCAGGGCCGGGACTGGCAGCGTGGACGGCAAGTCACCGAACCGGGAATGGATCGTATCCACATTGAGGGCGAAGGCAGCGACGAGCAACGAGGCCAGCGCCACCGCCACGATCAGGCCCGGAAGACGCGGCGCCGCGCGGCGGAAGGCGACAATGAGACAGAGCGACAAGAGCGCAATGCCGAGGGCCGGGACGTTCACGGCCCCCCGCTCTGCCCAGAGCACCGGCATCTTTCCCAGGAAATCCGCGGGCAGGTCTTCGATCGACAAACCGAGAAAATCCTTGATCTGGCTGGTGGCGATAATGATCGCAATCCCGATCGTGAAGCCGTTGACCACGGCCTCGGGCACAAAGGCAATCAGGCGGCCGGCCCGGAAATAGCCGGCAACAAGCAGGATCAACCCTGCCATGAAGGTCGCCAGAACAAGGCCGTCATAGCCATGCTCGGCGATCACTCCGAAGACCACCACGATGAAAGCCCCGGTTGGCCCGCCGATCTGAACGCGGCTGCCGCCAAGCGCCGATATCAGGAAGCCCGCCACGATCGCCGTCGTCAGCCCTGTGGCCGGATCGACGCCGGAGGCGATGGCGATGGCGAGGCTCAACGGCAGCGCCACCATTGCCACGGTAACCCCCGCGACCAGATCGGCGCCGAACTGGCTGGCATCATAGGTTCTGAGGGTGGTGAGTATCTTGGGCTGGCGCATGGGTTTGGCAAAGACTGGACCGCCCGATCTATCTACGAGCCGCGGCCTCTACTCAATGGCAACCTGTTCTTAATGCCACCAGCCTGCGGTTCGCACCATCCGCGGAGGCACAAAGACCTTGAAACGGGGAAGGCCCCGGCGGTGTGCCGGGGCCTTCATCTTTTCTTCGGTGATACCGCGGATCAGCCCACGAGGCCGCCGTCGTCCCGCCAGACCGCGACGATGGACGAGCGCGGCAGCCCCTCGCCATCCGGGAACGACCCGCCCGGATGCTGGATGCCGACGAACATCGTCTTGCGGTCGGTGGACCAGCAGAGGCCGGTCACCTCGCATCCGTTCGGACCCGTCAGGAAGCGGTGAATCTCGCCCGATACCGGGTCGCCCGCGAGCATCTGGTTGTTGCCCTGACCGGCGAACTCCTCTTCGTTGGAGTCGTCGCCGTCGGTCTGGATCCAGACAAGCCCTGCGCTGTCGAACATGAGCCCGTCGGGCGAGTTGAACATGTTGCCCTCGTTGACGTTGGGCGAGCCCTTGTAGGCGCCTTCACCCACAACCGGGTTGCCCGCCATGACGTAAAGATCCCAGCGGAACGCATCGGTCGCGTGATCATCATTCGCCGGATACCAGCGCACGACCTGGCCGAAGTTGTTCAGGTCACGCGGGTTGGGCCCGTTCGCCGTCATCGGAACACCGCCGGGGTTGGTGCGGATCGACCCGTCGTCGTTGGTCGCACCCCTCCGCGAGTTGTTCGTCAGGCAGCAATAGCCCTCCGCGGCAATCGGGTTCACCTGAACCCATTCGGGGCGATCCATCGTCGTGGCCCCGACCGAAGTGGCGGCCACACGGGTGTGGACCAGGATCTCGGTGGCTTCCATGCCCGTCGATTCCGGCGTCAGCGCCAGCCACTCACCAGTCCCGTCCCAGTTGAACTTGGCGGCATAAAGCGTGCCGTCGTTCAACAGGTTCTCGGTATCCTTGCCCGGCGCATAGGTGCCGTTCGAGACATACTTGTAAAGGTGCTCGCCCCGCTCGTCGTCGCCCATGTAGACGACCACGTGCCCGGACGGCGCGATGGCGACCGCCGCGTTCTCGTGCTTGATGCGGCCGAGGCCGGTGCGCTTCTTCGGTGTCGAGTTCGGATCGGAGGGATCGATCTCGACGACCCAGCCAGCCCGGTTGGGTTCGTTCGGGTTCTTCGAGATGTCGAAGCGTTCGTCCCACTTGTGATAGTCATAGCCCCAGCCGTCGAGCCCGACACCATAGCGCTTCATGCCATCGGTCCGCTCGAAGTTCTCGTCGGTCGAGCCGAAGTAGCCGTTGAAGTTCTCTTCGCAGGTCAGATACGTGCCCCAGGGCGTCGGGCCCGAGCCACAGTTGTTCATCGTACCAAGGGACATCTTGCCGTCGGGGTCGGCCGCCGTCTTCATCATGTCGTGGCCGGCCGCGGGGCCGGTGATTTCCATCGGCGTGTTGTGGTCGATCCGGCGGTTGTAGGGTGAATCGACGACGATCTGGTACTGGCCGCTGTCATCGGGCGCGACCTCCACGATCGTCACACCCTGGATACCCTGGAAAAGGCGCACGTCGTCGAGGCTCTGCGGTGTGCCCGCCGCGTCTCCCTCGTAGGGCAGGTTCGTCCGGCGGTTGGCGTATTCATTGTTGACAGCGATCACCTCGCTGCCGTCGATGTTGAAGAGCCACATGCCGTCTGTGTTCTCGCCAAAGACCTTAGAGGCGTTGGCGGCGCTGTGCCCTTTCACCGGGTCAAACGGTTCGGCATCGGATGTCATGGGCTGGCCCCACTTGGCCACGACCGACCAACTGTAGCCCTCAGGGACATGCACGGTGCTGTCGGTCGCAATCCCGATCGGCTTGAAGGCGAAGCGGCTGTGCCCCATGGCCTCGGCCGATACCGAGGACATCAGCGTGCCCACGCCCATCGTCGCAGCGCCAGATCCGAAGGCCAGCACACCACCCAGGAAGCCCCGGCGCGAAATCGCCTCTTCAACCACGCGATCGAAATCGGATTCGGCGGGGCGCGGATCGTTCAGCTCATCCCAATCGTCGGCCGAAATTTCGGTGAGGTCGATATCTTTCATGAAAAACTCCCAAGTTGCAGTCGGCGCACGTTTCGGCGCCGTATTCGAATTGATGGACCGGAACACCCGGCCCGCCAGGACTGCCACTCGATAGAGTCTTACGAGGAAACCACATACGGCGTCGTTGCGCCGTTCACGCACTTTGACAATCTGGACGCAACTTGCCCGGTCGCGCAAGACTCTTGCAAGGGTCAGGCAAGATGTCAGGTGCTCCGGGGATGCGTCGGGTATCCTCGCCTCTCGTCAACGGGTGGCTGTACCCCGCCCGATATCGGGCAAGGCTGACAATCCCGTGACAGTCGGATGACAGATTTGTATCGGACCCGAACGCGCCTCAGCGCAGGTGGCGGTTCACCGTATTGAGGGCGTCGATCGCCTTGTCGCTCAGTTCGCCATCCGAATCGCTGCAGGTCGCCTCGATGATGCGGGCGAGATCCTGTCGGGTGCGGCTCTCACCGAACGACGCGAGGTGCTTTGCCAACCGGCGCACGATCTCGTCATAGGTCGAGGACTGGTCGGAGAGCCATTTGGCGAAGACCACCATTTCCTCCGCTTCCTACGCGGTCACGAGGAAAACATCGCGCGCCCCGCGCGCGAGGCTTTCCTCGGCGTCGCGGCTCCATGCATGGTCCATCTGCATCATCGCCGCCGCGATTGCGAGTGCGCCGAGACGCGGATCGTCCACGCATTCGGCGGGATGGACATTCGCCTTGCGCCGGAAGCCGAAGCGGCGGGCGGCGAGGCGCACGTCATTGGCCGCATCGACCAGTGTTTCGGCGGCATCGCGCGCATTCTGGTAGCGCAGATACCAGAGATAGGCACCCGTTAGGATAGCCAGCGCCCCGATAACGATGGGCATCGTTCGTCTCCGCGTCGATGTGACTGCTTCAAGACGTAAAAGGGGATTCGGGCGATTTCTGGGCTGGAAATCGCCATGAACGGCGTTGGATCGCGGAAGAGTGGTGCGGCAGCGATTGAAACTGCGACGGCGCGCGACTACGAAGTCTCGCGGTCAGGGGAGGTGCGGATCACCGTGCCCCCGAACAGGAGGTTACGCCATGCGCGAACATCGCCAATTCTACATCGACGGCCAGTGGGTGGATCCCGCCAAAACGCGGGATTGCGAGGTCATCGATCCCTCGACGGAAGAGCCCTGCGCGGTGATCTCGCTGGGCAGTGCCGTCGACACCGACGCGGCGGTTGCCGCCGCCCGCCGCGCGCTGCCGGGCTGGTCCGAAACCCCACCCGCGGAGCGCATCGCCTATATCGAGAAAATGGCCGAGATCTACGAGCGCCGGATCGACGAGATGGCCGAGGTGATCTCGATGGAAATGGGCGCGCCGAAGGCGTGGGCCCGGGGTGCGCAGGCCGCCGCCGGTCTTGGAAACATCCAGGGCTGTATCGCGGCCGCCAGACAGGTGCAGTTCGATCACCCGCTGGGCACCGCAGAAGGTGCCCATATTCTGAAGGAGCCGATCGGCGTTGTTGGCATGATCACGCCGTGGAACTGGCCGGTCAGCCAGACCACGCTGAAGGTGCCCTTCGCGATGGCCGCCGGCTGCACCATGGTTCTGAAGCCATCGGAATTCGCGCCGCTCGATTCGATCCTTCTGGCCGAGATCATCGACGAAGCAGGCGTGCCCGCCGGTGTCTTCAACCTTGTGAACGGGGATGGCGAGGGCGTGGGCGCGGTTCTTTCCGCCCATCCCGACGTGGACATGATTTCCTTCACCGGCTCCACCCGTGCCGGCAAGGCGATCAGCAAGGCCGCCGCCGAGACACTGAAGCGCGTGTCACTGGAACTGGGCGGCAAGGGTGCCAACATCGTCTTCGCCGACGCGCCGGAGGGTGCGGTAAAGAAGGGTGCGCGGGCCTGCTTCAACAACACCGGCCAGTCTTGCAACGCGCCGACGCGGATGCTGGTGGAACGCCCGATCTACGACGAGGCAGTGGAAATCGCGCGCGAGACGGCGGAGGCCACGACTGTCGGTTCGGCCCACGAAGACGGGCGGCATATCGGCCCCCTTGTATCGGAGCGGCAGTTCGACCGGGTGCAGGCACTGATCGAAACAGGCATCGCGGAAGGCGCACGGCTCGTCGCGGGCGGCCCGGGGCGTCCCGAAGGCTTCAACCGCGGTTTCTTCGTGCGACCGACGGTATTCGCGGATGTGACCCCGGGGATGGAAATCGAACAGACCGAGATCTTCGGCCCGGTTCTGTCCATGATCCCGTTCGATACCGAGGAAGAGGCGCTCGAGATCGCAAACGGCACGGCCTATGGCCTGACGAACTACGTCCAGACCTCCGACCCGGCGCGCCGCAACCGGCTGGCCCGGCGCCTGCGCTCGGGCATGGTAGAGATGAATTACAAGCCGCGCGGTGCGGGCGCACCTTTCGGAGGCGTCGGCCTGTCGGGCCGGGCGCGCGAGGGCGGTGTCTGGGGCATCGAGGAATACCTCGAGGTCAAGTCGGTCTCGGACTGGGCGGCGGAGTGAGCCACAGGAAAGATCGGCTTGCGGCGTTTCTGCGCCGGATCTGGTCGGAGGGCGAGGTGGCGGCGGTGGAGGAGTTCATCGCCGACCGCTACACCATCCACAACGATCCGGGCGATCCGTGGCATGGCCAGACGCTCACCCGGGACGGGTTCGCCGATCGGCTCGTGACATCGCGCGACGCGGCGCCCGATCAGGTCTTTACCGTCGTCGACATGATCGAGGAAGGCGACCGGATCGCCTTGACCTGGACCTGGACGGGCACACATCTGGGCGATCTTCCCGGCCTGCCCGCGACCGGACGGCGGATCGAAATGACCGGGGCAACCGTCTATGGCTTCGACGCAGAGGACAGGCTGACCGGGCATTGGCAGATCGCAGACCGCCTTGGCATCTACCGGCAGCTCACCACACCTGCTTCCTAAACCGAGTGCACAATTGCACATAAATGGCGCGTGGGCGGCGGTTGATGTCGTCCTTGCACGTCATACCTTCGATGGCGACATCAGCCAATTAGGACAGCACCATGCTGCACCAGATCAAGGGCCTTCACCACGTCACGTCGCTGGCATCCGGCGCGGCCCAGAACAACGATTTCTTTACGGGCACGCTCGGCCTGCGCCGGGTGAAGAAAACCGTGAACTTCGACGCGCCCGACGTATACCACCTCTATTACGGAGATGAGACCGGCGCGCCGGGATCGGTGATGACGTACTTCCCGTTCCCGGGGGCCATGCGCGGCCGGGCAGGCGCAGGCGAGGTCGCCACCACCGCCTTTGCGGTGCCTAGGGGCAGCCTGCCGGCCTGGACCGAGCGGCTTTCAGGCCATGGCGTTACCGGGCTTCAGCGCGGCACGCGGTTCGGAGACGACGTCCTCGCCTTCAGCGGGCCCGATGGCGACGGTTTCGCCCTGGTCGAAACCGAGGATGCGCGCATGCCGTGGACCGGCAACGGTGTTTCCGAGGACATCGCGATTCGCGGGTTTCACTCCGCCGCGATCCGGCTGCGCGGCACCGGCCCGTCCGCCGAGCTTCTGCGCTTCATGGGATATGAAGAGATCGAGCGCGACGGCGATGTCACGCGCTTTGCCATCGCGGATGGAAACGGGGCGGACATCATCGATCTGGAAAGTGTGCCGGGCGCGCCCTGGGCCGGTCAGGGTGCGGGCAGCGTGCATCACATCGCATTTGCGGTGGAGACTCGCGCGCGTCAGCTTGAGGTGCGCGAGGCGCTTCTCGACACAGGCTATCAGGTGACGCCGGTGATCGACCGAGATTACTTCTGGTCGGTTTATTTCCGCACACCGGGGGGCGTTCTTTTCGAGATCGCGACCAACGAACCCGGCTTCGACCGCGACGAGGATACCGCCCATCTGGGCGAGGCGCTGAAACTGCCGTCGCAGCATGCGCACCTGCGCGAGCGGCTGGAGCATGTGCTGGAGCCGATCGGAGACTGAGATGAGCTATTTCGCGGCAAGGACGGAGGGGCGCGAGGGCGCCCCGCTCCTCTTCACGTTCCACGGGACCGGGGGCGATGAAACACAGTTTCACGGGCTCGGAGGACAGCTTTTCCCCGGCGCGCATGTCGTCTCGCCCCGGGGCGATGTTTCCGAGATGGGGCATGCCCGGTACTTCCGACGTACTGGCGAAGGCATCTATAACATGGAAGACCTCGCGCGCCGGACGGAAGCGATGGCAACATTTATCGAGACCGAGACGGCACAAACCAGGGCGGACCGCGTGATCGGCCTTGGCTATTCGAACGGGGCGAACATCCTTGCCTCGGTCGCCTTCGCGCGGCCAGACCTGGTCGACGATCTGATCCTGATGCACCCGCTGATCCCCTGGTCGCCTGATCCGGTGCCGGGCCTTGCGGGCCGGCGTGTTCTGATCACGGCCGGACGGCAGGATCCGATCTGCCCGGCGCCGCTGACCGAGGCACTGGCCGGCTTTCTCAGTGCGCAGGGTGCGGCGGTGGAAATGATCTGGCATCCGGGCGGGCACGAGATCCGGCAGGACGAACTGACCGCGATCCAGGGGTTTCTTGGATCCGGGGCCTGACGCGCC
Organism: Ovoidimarina sediminis; assembly: GCF_032586175.1. NCBI lineage: Bacteria > Pseudomonadati > Pseudomonadota > Alphaproteobacteria > Rhodobacterales > Roseobacteraceae > Ovoidimarina > Ovoidimarina sediminis. The sequence continues at coordinate 105,729 of NZ_JAWHTE010000007.1, read as the reverse complement.
ATCCGTGCCGCCTTGCCGGGTGGCGCCCGCGAGTGATAGGTCGCGCGGATGACTGGGCCGGAAGACACCTTCGTCGCCACGAGCGTTCTGAAGCGCGATGCGTTTTCAGAGACGGTGATGGGCCATGCCCCCGGCCGTCCGGAGGAAAAGCTCACCCGGCGGAACCTCGGCACTCTCCCTCTCTGGTCGAGGGGTATCGGGCGGGCCCTTGCGCGGCGCGAGGCGCGGGCGCTCGAGGCTGTCATCGGGATCGACGGGGTGCCGCAGCTTGTGACCTCTAGCCGTGACGGGCTGACCCGAAGCTGGATGGAGGGCACGCCGCTGCAACTTGCCCGGCCTTCGGGCCCGGAATGGTACAAGGATGCCGCCCGGCTGCTGAAGGAAATGCATGCGCGCGGCGTAACCCATAACGACCTCGCCAAGCCGCAGAACTGGCTTGCCCTGCCAGACGGACGGGCGGGCGTGATCGACTTTCAGCTTGCGATCCTGCACCGGCGGCGCGGGCGATTCTATGAAATTGGCGTCTACGAAGACGAGCGCCACCTTCTGAAACAAAAACAGCGCTTTGCGCCAGATCTGCTGACCGCTGCAGAACGCGAGATCCTCGAAACCCGGTCGCGCCTTTCGGAAATTTGGCGCGCCACCGGCAAGCGGGCCTACAATTTCGTCACCCGACGGGTGCTGAACTGGTCGGATGGCGAGGGCACGGGCGACCGGCTGGAGCTTGAAGGCCCAGCGATCCGCACGGCGCTTCTGGACGGCGGAGGGGTTCGCGAAGTTGAGATCATGACATTTTCCGCCGCTGCATCGCGGATCGGGCTTTATGCCTTCGTCGAAACCGATCTTTCGGCGGACGCATTGCGGAGCCGGGTGAAAGCGCTCAGGCTCGACCACCTTCAGACCGCGTCCGCCCTGCCCCGGGGCGACGGCGGTGCCGTGCGGCGCGACGTTCTGGCACTGGTGGCCTCAAACCGGATGGACGAGATCGAGGCACTTCTTGATCGCGAGCCGGAGCTTCGCGAGATTGTGAGCCCGCTTGTCGGTGCACGCGAGAACCTGACGGACCGCTATATCCGGTAACTTGCCACTGACGCGTTCAGAATGGCACCTTCACCGAGAAGGTCAGCCCAGCGCCCCCGTCGGGATGTCGAAAACGCAGGCTTTCGGCGTGGAGCATGAGGCGCGGATGCGCACGCGCCTCGCCTGAGGCATAGAACGGATCGCCGAGGATCGGATGCCCGATCTCGCGCATATGCACCCTGAGTTGATGCGATCGCCCGGTTTTCGGGAACAGCCTGAGGCGCGTTTCGCCGTCGCCCCGCCGCACCACGCGCCAGTCGGTGACGGCCTCGCGCCCCGCATCGTGATCGACCTTCTGCATGGGGCGGTTCGGCCAGTCGACGGCAAGCGGCAGATCGACCGTCCCGGTATCTTCCGCCACGATCCCCGCGACCCGCGCGACATAGACCTTGCGCACCCTGCGCTTTTCGAACTGGAGGCCGAGGTGGCGCTGGGCGTGGGGCGTCAGCGCGAAGACCATGACGCCCGATGTATCCCGGTCAAGCCGATGGACGAGCAGCGCCTCGGGATAAGCTGCCTGGATGCGGGCGATGAGGCAATCGGCAAGCTCCGGCCCCTTTCCCGGCACCGAAAGAAGCCCCGACGGCTTGTTGGCGACGAGGATCTCATGATCGGCGTGGACGATCTCAAGAGGATCGTCTGGGGGCGCGTAGGCATCCGTCACGACTGCGGCAGGCCGTCGGTGATGTCGTAATAATCGCCCTTGTCGGACGTGAAGATGTGCTTTTGCAGCGTCATGCCCGTGGGACCGTCGATCGCGCCCAGCGCGAAGGAGATCGTATCTTCGTCATGGGCCTTCCAGAACAGGAAGGCCCCGCAGGTCGGGCAGAAGCCACGCTTCGCCGTCGCGCTGGCCTCGTACCAGCGAGCGTCTCCCTCGATCGCGATTTCCGTCTGCGGGACGTAGGCCGAGGCCCAGACATGACCCGATTGCTTCCGGCACTGGCCGCAATGGCAGGCGGACAAACCCTGGGGTCTTCCGGTTACGGTGAAGCGGACGCCTCCGCACAGGCAGGAACCCTTCATCATACTCTCCCTTGTATCCCTGAGGCACCGAGAAGCGCCCCGTAGACGATAAAGCACGCCGCCATGACACGGCGGAACCAGACATTCAGAACCGCGGCCATGGCTTGCCGACCCACCCAAGCGCCAATGGCGGTGTAGCTTGTATAGCTGAGCGCCGTAATCGTCAGCGCCGTTGGCACGATCACCGTCATCTGCGTCCAGATTGGCACGTCGGGCTGCACGAATTGCGAAAAGGCGGCGAGATAGCCCGCAATGGATTTTGCGTTGATCGTCGCGATGAGGAAGGCGCGGCCATAGATCGAGCGGCCCGACGCGGGGCGCGCCGGCACCGGGCGCTTCGCCGTGATCCAGCCGCGGATGCCGAGGCCGATCAGGAACGCGGCCCCGACTGCCTTCATCGCGAGAAAAAGCGTCTCTGAGGCCGCGATGACCGCCGTAACGCCAGCAGCCGAGAGGAACAGGAAAAGCGTCGCCTGGGTCAGGATCGCCGCGACACCCCAAAGCGACCGGCGGAAGCCGTGAGTCATCCCGTTGCTGATGCAGTTCACCGCGTTGGGCCCGGGCGTCGTGACGAAGAGCATCCAGAAAGCCGCGAAGACAAGCCAGCCCTCGACGCTCATGCCTCCAACCTTCCGAAGACATCCGCGAGGATCCGCGAGAGGCCTTCCGCATCGCCTTGCCCGAAAGCATCGGGCTGATCGCTGTCGATATCGAGAACGCCGATAAGCGCGCCCGCCGCATCGCGCACCGGCAGCACGATTTCCGACCGGGTACTCGACGAACAGGCGATATGGCCGGGGAAGGCATCGACATCGGCGACGATCTGGATCTCTCCGGTTCGGGCGGCCGCGCCGCAGACGCCGCGTTCGAACGGGATCACGAGGCAGCCACGGCCGCCCTGATAGGGCCCGATCTTCAGAACGCCGGGCGCGGTGACGCGATAGAAGCCCGTCCAATCGAAGCGCGCATCGGAATGGTGAAGCTCGCAGGCCACCGTCGCCATCAGCGCGATGGTATCGGTCTCTCCCTCGGTCAAGGCCGCGATGGTTTTTCCGAGCGCGGTATAGTCCTGCATGCCCGATGCCCCGGTATTTCGAGTTTTCGATTGCGCTCTTACCGAATGGTAACCCGTTCGGTCTAGCCTGCGCCGAAGCGTTGGGAAAGGAGTGTCTCGTGCAGCTTCAGTCTGAAACTATCGGGGATTGTCTTGTCGTCACCATTCTTGACGAGAGGATCGATGCCGGAACGGCCATCCAGTTCAAGGATGAAATGCGCAAGGTGATCGGTGACGCGCCTCAACGCGTGGTTCTTGACCTCAAGCCTGTGGATTCGATTGATTCGAGCGGCCTTGGCGCCATCGTTTCGGTAATGAAGATCATGGGCCCGGACCGGCCGCTTGAGCTTGCGGGGCTGTCGACCAAGGTGCAGACGGTGTTCCGGCTGACGCGAATGGACAGCGTGGTGACAATTCATTCGTCGCGCGAGGCAGCGTTGGGGGCCTATTCCCGTGCATCCTGAACCCATACAGCCGATGGGGGGCGACGACGGCATCGTGATCCGCCGGGGCACGAGCCCCGAGGGCGCGATGCGCACGGCGCTGTCCATCCCGGCGACGAATGAAGGCACACGCCTGGCCATCAAGAAGATCGCGGGGCTGGTCGACCGGTCGACCGCCTCGGGCGACGATATCGACCGGATGGAGATCGCGCTTGCCGAGGCGCTAAACAACATCGTGGAACACGCCTTCGCCGATCGCGAGGACGGGGTGATCGAGATGACGATCGATGCCGCGCCGCCGGGCCTGCATTTCGTGATCACCGATGATGGGGTTCCGATGCCTGCAGGCCGCTTGCCTGGCGGCCATACGGCGAATCCCGATCGGCGGGCCCATGAGCAGGAAGAGGGCGGCTACGGGCTGCACCTGATCCGCGAAGTGGCGCGAAAACTGCGATACGAGCGGGTGGACGACCGTAACAGGCTGCCGTTCCGGATCGCTCTTGGGGCAACCCGCTGACGTCTGTCTTGCGGCACTTGTGAAAGGGGCCGCCCGGACGTGCCTTGGAAGTAAGCTTCGGGCAGGATCCACGAACACCATGGTGTGAAGCGTGGGCATGAAGCACAGGAAGCGCCAAGTGCCGCGTGGCATATCGTACAGCACTCCGCCTCAGTGGTGCGGGAGCAGACGCGCGGCGGTGCATCGGGTTCCGAGCCGTAATTGGGGTGACAGGGCAAGGCACGGCCTATGGCTTTGACCAGTGCCTTCCAGGAGCCACCAGTCTTCAATGCCTTGGTCGATCTTGGCGAACTTCGCGCGCATCCCTGGAGCCGCAGGCGCCCTTGCAGGCGGCAGTCACGCAGCGCATTCGGATGCACCGATACGCGAGATTGACGAAACCAGACCTTCAGTTCGAGGCGCGCTTCGGCGCAAGGGCTTCGCGGCCCGGATCGAGAAGCGGAATTGCGAATGCCGGATCATTCAGGGCTTCGGGAGACTGCCCCTGGTGAGGGCGTGCGCAAATGGCATCGGCGAAGCGTTCGTCGGGCTTTCACCGGCACATTTGGGCACGTTGAGCATCGGCTTCGACGAATGAGGCCCAAGGCCTGAAACGGTGCCGGCTGTCTACCGTGCAGTGGCCGGCCGCGAGCCGGATCTCGCCCCCATAGGATAAGCCACGGCGCTGTTTATCGGGGCAATCAGGGCATCACCTTCGCGCCCGCTTCTCCTCTGATGGCGATGCGCCCGGCGCGGGCGCATGTGGACAGCGCCACCGCATCGCCTAGAGTGCGCCCCGCAGGCAGGAGGTATCATGCGCGATTTTCATTTGCCGGGTCGCTCGGCGGTCTTTGCGACGAACGGGATGGCAGCCACGTCGCATCCGCTTGGCGCGCTCATCGCGGTAGAGACGCTAAAGGCAGGCGGAAATGCAATGGATGCCGCGATCGCCGGCGCGTTCGTCCTGCAGATGTGCGAACCCCAGATGACCGGGATCGGTGGCGATTGCTTCGTGCTGTTCCAGAGGCCCGGGGACGCGGCCCCGCGGGCGATGAACGGCTCCGGCCGCGCCCCTGCTGCGCTGAAGGCAGAGGATCTGCGGGCCGCGGGGCATGACAGGATGCCTGCCGGCGGGCCTCTTCCCGTAACCCTGCCCGGCGCAGTCGATGCGTTTTGCAGGCTGTCCGAGGATTGGGGGCGGCTCGGAATCGACCGGCTGCTTGCCCCGGCGATCCACTACGCGGAGGCCGGAGTACCCGTTTCGCCCCGCACGGCCTTCGACTGGACTGCAGGCGAGGCCTTTCTGACCGGCGCGGCGCGGGAATTCTACCTTCTGAACGGCGCTGCACCCTCCCCCGGCATGCTTTACCGACACCCCGCACTCGGCGAAGCTTTCCAACACATCGCGCGTACGGGGCGCGCCGGATTCTACGAGGGACCGGTGGCGGAGGACATGGTCGCGGCGCTACGGGCCGCGGGCGGATGCCATACGGAGGCGGATTTCGCGGCCGTCGCCGCCGAGTATACCGATCCCCTGAAGGTCGCCTACGGCGGCGCCACACTTCACGAGCATCCACCAAATGGCCAGGGCGCGACCGCAATCCTGCTTCTGAAGATCCTGTCGAAGTTCGATCTCGCGGCGATGGATCCGTTTGGCGCCGAACGCGCCCACATCGAGGCAGAGGCCGTGAAGCTCGCCTATAGCGCGCGCAACCGGTTCATCGCCGATCCGGATCATGCGACGCGAACAGATCACATGACCGCGCCCGAGACGGCGGAGCGGCTCGCCGCCCTGATCCGGCCCGACCGTGCGATGCAGGACCCGCACCGCCTGAGCGAGGAGGTGCACCGCGACACGATCTATATCACGGTCGTCGACCGCGACAGGATGGCCGTTTCGCTGATCTATTCGATCTTCCGGAAGTTCGGCGCAGGTCTTGCCTCCGACCGGTTCGGCATACTGTTCCACAACCGCGGCTCGGGCTTCACCCTCGCCGAGGGGCATCCGAACGAGGCCATGGGGGGCAAGCGTCCCCTGCACACGATCATTCCGGGAATGCTTTCGGGCAGCGATTTCACGATGCCCTTCGGCGTCATGGGCGGAGCGTACCAGGCAGCGGGGCACGGGAGGTTCGTGACCAACCTCATGGATTACGGCCTGCACCCCCAGGCTGCGATCGATGCCCCGCGATGCTTCGCCTACGAGGGCCGGCTGGCCGTCGAGCGGGGATATCCCGACGCGGTGCGGGCCGCACTCGCCGATCTCGGCCACGACGTGTTCATTCCCGACGAACCGATCGGGGGCGCCCAGGCCATTCGTATCGATACAGGGACAGGTGTGCTTCAGGGCGGCTCCGACCCGCGCAAGGACGGCTGCGCCCTGGGATATTGAACCGGCCGGACAGGGGCGGTGCCTCCGGCCCACCCCGCGTTCATCGGTGTTCGTTCAGTTCAGCTGAAAATGCAGCGGATAGTGCCCGTCCTCGAAATCACCGAAGAGATCCGGAATATCCGGATGCCCGACCGGCTCGCCCGAATAATCGGCCACGAGGTTTTGTTCGGACACGTAGGCCACGTAATAGCTTTGATCGTTCTCGGCCAGCAGGTGGTAAAACGGCTGTTCCTTGGACGGACGGCTGTCTTCCGGAATGGCGCGATACCATTCCTCGGTATTGCTGAATTCCGGGTCCACATCGAACACCACACCACGAAACGGATGTTTCCGGTGGCGCACAATCTGGCCAAGATGATACTTCGCACGCTGTGTCAACATAGTACGACCCCCAATACTCTGTTCCTAATGAATGGGTTGCGGGCTGTCCACGCCCCAGCCCCGGATTGAGGGAAACAGACTGTGAACGTCGCCCTGACAGTGCTTGAAATCGTGGCTCCGATCTTCCTTCTGGGGCTCGTCGGCTTCGCCTGGGTGCGTCTTGGGTTCGAGTACCGAATCGAGTTCATCACGCGGTTCGCGATGAAGCTGGGCGTGCCCTGTCTGATCTTTACTGCGCTGATGAAAACCGAGATCGATCCCGCGGCGCTTCGCGCGCTGTCGCTGGCGACGCTCGTGGCCTACGGGATCGTGGCCTTGGCCGCCACGGCACTCGTTGCTGGCCTGCGCCTCGACATGCCGACGTATCTCAGCCCGATTATCTTTGGCAACACAGGCAATATCGGTCTGCCGCTGGCATTGTTCGCTTTCGGGGCGGAGGGGCTTGGCTATGCGGTCGTGGTTCTCGCGATCATGGCGGTGATGAATTTCACCGTCGGCCTGTGGATTGTGGCGGGTGGCGGAAACCCCCTTTGGGTCGCGAAAGAGCCGATGGTCGCGGCCACGCTTCTTGGTCTTCTTTTCCTCTGGCAGGGCTGGGAAACGCCCGCCTTCCTGACCAACACGCTGGACCTGATCGGGCAGACGGCGATACCGCTGATGCTCATCACCCTTGGCGTGGCGGTGGCGCGGCTGTCGCCGGGCCGGTTTGGCCAGTCATTGTGGCTGAGCCTTGCCAAAGCGCTGATATGCCTGCCTGCTGCCTGGGGAACGGGAGTGTGGTTTGGGCTCGCGCCTGTGCCCTTCGCGGTTCTCGTTCTCCAGGTCACCACGCCGGTCGCCGTCACATCCTATCTTCTCGCCGAGAAGTACGACGCGGATGCCGATGCCGTTGCCGGCCTTGTCGTCGTCTCAACCCTTCTGTCGGTTGGCCTGATCCCCCTGATCCTCGCATTCGTGATCTGACCGGGGCCCAGTTTTTCGTTTCGCCGGGGAACAGCATCCGGTAGTCTGCCGCAAAACAAATAAGAACGAGCGAGAGGCAGATGAGCAGACTTCTTCGCGCTCTGGTGCTTTTGACCCTTGTGGCGGGCTGCGGCAGCGCAAACTACTCGGCGCCCCGGAATCTCGACAATGCGTGCAGCATTGTCAGCCAGCGACCGAATTACCTTCGCGCCATGCAGCGGACGGAGGCGCGCTGGGGCGTGCCGGTGCCGGTGCAGATGGCAACGATCTATCAGGAATCGAAATTCATCGGAAACGCGCGCACCCCGCGCAAATACACGCTCGGGATCATCCCGATGGGGCGCGTCTCCTCGGCCTATGGTTACAGCCAGGCGCTGGACGGAACGTGGGACGATTACCGCAGCGACACCGGCCGCTGGCGGGCCCGGCGCGACGATATCGACGATGCGACGGATTTCATGGGCTGGTATTTCGCGGCGACACAGGCCGAACTCGGCATCTCGATGGCCGATGCGCGCAACCAGTACCTCGCCTATCACGAGGGGCGTACCGGGTACCGGCGCGGCAGCTACAACAAGAAGCAGTGGCTGATGCGCGTGGCCAACGAGGTGGCACAGCGCGCCGTCACCTACGAGGCGCAGCTCGTATCTTGCGGACGGCGCTGAGGAGGTTCAGCGCTTCCGGCTTTCGACTTCGTGGGTGATGTTGAACAGCACGGCTGACAGCGTGCCTCCAAGCCGGATCTCATCCAGCCTGACCTGGGTGGGCTGTCCCATGGCATCGATCACCGTCCAGCCCGCAAGGCTCAGCGGTTCGTTCTGGAACACCAGTTCGACCTGGCCGTTTTCGGGCGCATCGGGATCCTGGGCGGTAAGGATCGTGCGGTTCGCATCGCCCCGATGCCCTACGACCATACGCTGGTTTTCAAGGTCGACATTGCGTTCGAGGATCACGTAAAGCGGGGTGCGCTTCAGCGGATACTGCTCGGGAAATCCTGCGTTCGAGCGACCATCGAATATCGCGACCTGCCCGCCACCTGCCATCACGAGCGACTCTTCGGGCGGGTCGTACTCGAAACGCGCCCGACCCGGGCGACGCATGTAAAGCGTGCCGGTAGACCGCGATCCGTCCGCGTTGAGCTGGGTGAACCGGGCCTCAAGCGTGCGGATCGCGTTGAAGTACTCGGAGAGGGTCTCGAGAGGCACTTCGGCGAAGGCGGGCGTTGCAAGAAACGATGCGACTGTACCGGCGAGAAAGAGGCGGCGATCCATGTGGCGGCTCCATTGACTGCTCTCCCACTCATATAGGAAAGGCCCGCGGAAACCGCCAATGATAAGCGATAGCGCGCCGGTTACCCCTGCTCGGGCACCAGGATCTCGCGCTTGCCAACGTGGTTCGCTGGGCTCACGACGCCCTGGTCCTCCATCTGCTCAACAAGCCGAGCAGCCTTGTTGTAGCCGATGGCGAGCTTCCGCTGGATGTACGAGGTCGAACACTTCCGATCCTTGATGACGATCGCCACGGCCTGATCGTAAAGCGCGTCTTCCCCATCGGTGTTGCCGCCGAGGCCGAGGACGAGGTCGATATCGCTTTCCTTCTCCTCGTCGGGCCCCTCGACCACGCCGCCCACATATTCGGGCGGGCCGTAGGCCTTGAGGTGGTTCACGATTTCCTCGACCTCTTCATCCGAGACGAATGGCCCGTGGACACGGGTAATCTTGGCGCCACCGGCCATATAGAGCATGTCGCCCATGCCCAGAAGCTGTTCGGCGCCCTGTTCGCCCAGGATCGTGCGGCTGTCGACCTTCGAGGTGACCTGGAAGGAAATCCGGGTCGGGAAGTTCGCCTTGATCGTGCCGGTGATGACGTCGACCGAGGGCCGCTGCGTCGCCATGATGAGGTGAATGCCGCTCGCCCGCGCCATCTGTGCAAGGCGCTGGATGCAGGCCTCGATTTCCTTGCCCGCGACCATCATGAGATCGGCCATCTCGTCCACTATGACGACGATGAAGGGCATGGTTTTGGGTGCGAATTCCTCTGTCTCGAACACCGGTTCACCGGTCTCGTCGTCAAAGCCCGTCTGCACAGTGCGTTTGAAGAGTTCGCCTTTCGACAGAGCCTCGCGCACCCGGCCGTTGTAACCTTCGATGTTGCGGACGCCCATCTTGGACATCTTGCGGTAGCGCTCCTCCATTTCTCCGACGACCCATTTCAGGGCCACGACCGCCTTCTTGGGGTCGGTCACCACGGGGGAAAGGAGATGCGGGATCCCGTCATAGACGCTGAGTTCCAGCATCTTCGGGTCGATCATGATAAGCCGGCATTCTTCTGGCGTCAGCTTGTAAAGAAGCGACAGGATCATCGTGTTGATCGCCACCGACTTACCGGAACCCGTGGTACCCGCGATCAGAAGGTGGGGCATCTTCGCAAGGTTCGCGACCACCGGGTCGCCACCGATGTTCTTGCCGAGCGCCAGCGGAAGACGGTGGTTTCCGTCTCCGAAATCGCGACCCGAGAGGATTTCGCGCAGAACAACCTTCTCGCGCTTCTCGTTCGGAAGTTCGATGCCGATGACGGAACGGCCCGGCACGGTCGAGACCCGCGCCGACAGCGCCGACATCGACCGGGCGATATCGTCGGCAAGCCCGATCACGCGGCTGGCCTTGAGGCCCGGGGCGGGTTCGAGTTCGTACATCGTGACGACGGGGCCGGGGCGGACAGAGACGATTTCGCCCTTCACGCCGTAATCGTCGAGCACGGCCTCAAGCATGCGGGCGTTCTCTTCCAGCGACTCGTCGGACAGGTGATGCCGTTCGATGGCCTCGGGATTGGTCAGAAGGCTGAGCGGCGGAAGATCATAGCTTGCCGCCTCTTCGTCGAAGAGCGCCGGCTGCACCTCGGCCTTGGCGCGTGAGGACGGTTGCACAGGTTTCCGTGCCGTGTGCTGCACCCGGCTTTCTCCCTCGGGCCCGCGCTTCGAGGCGAAGAGCGGTGGGCGCGGGGCAAGGGGGGCCTCTTCATCGACAAGTTCCATGGGCGGCAGATCGCGCTCGACCTCGAGGGTATTCGCGCCCCGCACCGGGGGTTCGGCGCGCAGGGTCGTGGGCGCGGGTTCGTGCCCTTTCGCGCGAATGACATCGGCGATGCGCGCGCGAATGCGGTCGTCACCCGCGGGCTCTGCCTGGACGAAGGCCTCCGTCTCCTCGGCCTCGGGGGCAGCTCTTCCACCGAGCACCCGGGCCAGAAGGCCCTTGCGGCCCAGGGGCGGCGTTTCCAAGGCCGCTTCTGCACTTCGGCGGAACGCGTCAGGAGGGCCGGCAACCGGCTGCGCCTCCAGGTGTAGCATCGCGTTGTCGCGGGCAAGCCGCGACGCAGCACGCGCTTCGGCCGCGCGGCGCGCCACCGCCACACCGCCCGAGGCGGTGCTGCTCAACGCCGAGATCGCGGCGGCATAGGCCACCACCGATCCGCGCAGAAGGAAGCGCCAGAAGCCCCGCAATTCGGTTTTCGTGGCCCCAAGCACATAAAGCGCCATGGCGATGGTGCCGACGCCGACCATAAGCGACAGCACCTTGAGGCCGATGGTCGCGCGGATCGGAATGACACCCAGCACCGCGCCAAGAACGGTATCGCCGAAGAGGCCCCCGAGCCCGAAGGAGTGGGTCCACTGCGAGGTGGGCAGAAGAGTGGAGGCATAGATCGAAGCAAGAGCGATCGCGATCGGCGCGAAGATCAGCCGCGGCATCGCCCGGTCGGATCCGGCATGGAGGCAGAACCGGAGACCCCAGACAATCAGCACAGCGGCGAGGCCCCAGGCCCCGAACCCCGCGATGATGAAGAGCGGCGAGGCGATCGAGGCCCCGAAGCGGCCCAGAAGGTTCTGCGCCGGTTCATCGGTTACGGACAGCCAGGACGGATCCTCGGGCGCGTACGATCCAAGGATCATCGCCACAACCACACCGGCGACGAGCATCAGAAGCCCCATAAGCTCCCGTGCGCGCCGCTCCAGTACCGCCTGGGTTTCGCTGTCGAACAGCGGGTCTCTTGTCCGTGCCTGATACGCCATTGCTGCCTCTTCTTCTTGTCTTACGCGTACAAACAGTCCCGAAGCGCGGTAAGACCGCGTTCGAAAACCTCCTCATCGGCTGTCACCATCGCCGCGCGGATATAGCCCGCACCCGGGTTCTGGCCGTTCTCTGACCGGCTGAGGTATGCGCCTGGCAGCGTGCGCACCCCCCTTTCCCGCCAGAGTTTCACGGTTGCGGCCTCGCCGTCTTCGACGGGAAGCCACAGGAAGAAACCGGCATCGGGCGCCCCACAGCCCTGGATGCCGGACAAAACTCGGTCGGCCACGTCGTACTTGCGAACATAGGCCGCGCGGTTCTCCGCAACGTGCGCCTCGTCGGCCCAAAGCCGCTCTGCCACCCGTTGCAGCGGAAGCGGAAGTGGCGCGCCGGCATAGGCGCGCAGGCGACGCAGTTGAACCATCGCTGCCGGCCCGGTGGCGACGAAGCCCGAGCGGAGGCCGGGCATGTTCGAACGCTTCGACAGCGAATGAAAGACAGCGATGCGTTCTGGATCGGCCCCGACCTTCTTGCCAACCTCCAGAAGGCCCGGCGGCGGCGTATCGCGGTAGATCTCGGAATAGCATTCGTCGGCGAAGATGCGGAAATCGTGCTGCTCGGCGAGATCGAGGAGATCGGCAAGATAGGCCTCGTCCGCCACCGCGCCCTGCGGGTTCGAGGGAGAGCAGATGAAGGCGATCGCCGCCTGATCCAGCACATCGGCCGGAAGGGAGCGGTAATCGGGCAGAAAACCATTTGCGGCAATGGCAGGCACATAGACCGGCTCTGCCCCGGCCGCGAGGGCACCCACGGCATAGACCTGGTAGAACGGGTTCGGCACCAGCACCTTGGGGCGTGCTCCGTTCTTCTGTTCCGGGCACAAGGCGAGGACGGCGTTGAACAGGCCTTCGCGTGTGCCGTTCAGAACCATGATCCGGTTCGTCCCGACATCGACACCGAAGCGACGGCCGATCCAGCCGGAGATTGCGCCCAACAGCTCTTCCGAGCCGTCGTTCGGCGGATACATTCCGAATTCAGCGATATGTTCCGCGATCACCTCGCCCACCCAGTTCGGGAACGGATGCTTGGGCTCGCCAATCGACATTGCGATCACGTCGCCGCCCGGGGGCGTCTCCCCCAGTAGCGCGCGCAAACGCGGAAACGCGTATTCCGGCAGATCGGAAAACCGCTCTGGAAACGTCATTACTGCCTCAAGCCCGGGATCGTTCGTGTCCCGTTTGCTCAGAAGCTATCCCAGTCAGTCGCCCATGGTCCAGAAAAACGACGGAAAATCGCCCGTGGCCATGCGGGCTATGTGGCTTTTAGGACAAAGCGTCTTCCGCCGCCCGGCCGATCCGAAGAAGATGTCGTGTTGCGTCCGGCGCCACACACAACATGATGCCTGTTGATGGTGTGCCCGTCGGCAGTGTCAGCGCCGCAAGACCCATCAGATTTCCCACCCGCGTGTTTTGCAGGGCAAGGAGGTTGCGGGCGTTGAAATAGTCGATATCCCGCTCCAGATCCGCGATCTTCGGCGGCATGATCACGCAGCTTGGCAGGATCACCGCGTCATAGCCCGCGGTTTCCTCCAGATAGGCTGCACGAAGCCGATCGAGGCGCTGCCACGCGGCCACGTAATCGGAACCCGAATGCTGTGCCCCGCCCCGGAAGCGTTCGCGCACCCCTTCGAACATGACGCCGGGATTGGCTTCGATTTCCGCCGACCAAGTGCCATAGGCTTCGGTCGCGAACAGGACAGCTGAAAGCGGCATCGCCTCGGCAACAGAGCGAAGCGCGCGCTTCTCGATCACCGCGCCGGCGGCTTCGAGGCGTTCGACGGCGCTTTGGAAGGCCGCCAGCGGGGTGCCTTCGGTATCTTCCATCCCATTGAGAAGACTAAGGAAACGAGCGCCCTTCAGGGATGCGCCACCGAGATCGGTCGCTGCCCCCCCGCCCAGCGCGGAGAAGAGAAGCCCCGCATCCTCGACCGATCTGCAGAGTGGCCCGACGGTATCGAATTTCGGACAAAGCGGCACGACACCCTCGAGCGACAGATCGCCATGGGCCGTCTTGAGCCCGACCAGATCGTTCCAGGCCGACGGTACCCTGACGGAGCCGCCGGTATCCGATCCGATCCCCGCGGCGGCAAGCCCGAAGGCCACCGATGTGGCCGCGCCGGAGGAGGAGCCGCCCGAAACGGCCTCAAGATCGTTGACGGAAGGCGGTGTTGCCGTGATCGGATTGTAGCCGAGACCGGAGAACGCAAGCTCTGTCGTATGCGTTTTCCCGAGGCAAACGAGACCTGCCTGCGTCGCGTTCCGCAACACGCGGGCGTCGGCGTCCGGCACGCGGCCCTTCAGAAGCGCAGTGCCCGCCTCGGTGGCCACGCCGGCGGTGTCGTAAAGATCCTTCCAGGAGATCGGCACACCGTCTAGGGGCCCGCGGCGAAGGCCGGCGCGTGCCCTGTCCCGCGCTGCCGCCGCCTCGGCCCGTGCGCGGTCCGGTGTCAGCCGGGCATAGATCCGGTCGGTCAGGTCGTGCACCTCGCATGCGGCAAGATAGGTTTCGGTCAGTTCGAGCGGATCGATCTCGCCCGCCGCGATCCCGCGCCCCAGATCAGCCGCGGTCATGTGCCGCCAGTCTTCCATGTGACCGCCTCCATTGTTCGGCCCGGACGGTAGCGGCAGCGGGGCGCATGGACAATGCCGGCCGGAGGCGCATATCTGCGTGCCATGACGGAAAGGACAGATATCGTTGTTGCGGGGGGTGGGCTGAACGGCACCGCCCTTGCGCTTGCGCTGGCCTCCGGCGGGTTTTCCGTGACCATGGTGGACCCAGTGAAGGCAGAGATCCGCGCCGATGCAGGTTTCGACGGGCGGGGATACGCGCTGTCTCTGTCGTCGGTGCAGGTGCTCAAGGCACTTGGCCTCTGGGCCGGGCTGCAAGGGAACGCGCAGCCAATCCTCGATATCCGGATCACCGACGGGCGGCCGGGCGAAGGGCCGTCGCCCCTCATGCTTGAATTCGATCACCGCGAGATCGAAGAGGGCCCCATGGGCTTCATGATCGAAGACCGCTTCGTTCGGCAGGCGCTTCTGGCGGCCGTGGCCAAAAGCGATCTGATCGACCACCGCGATGGCGTGGGGGCGGCCGATCACAAGATAACGCCGGCAGATGTAACCGTTTCCTTCACGGATGGCGGAACATGCGAGGCCGCACTTCTGATCGGCTGCGACGGGAAGGCGAGCCCCACGGCCCGGCGAAGCGGCATTCGGCGCCAGGGCTGGGCTTACGGTCAGACAGCGCTTGTCTGCGCCGTCTCTCACGAATTGCCGCATGAGGGCTGCGCGCATCAGTATTTCCTGCCTGCCGGGCCCCTCGCCATTCTGCCCCTGCCCGGCAACCGGTCCTCCATTGTCTGGACGGAACGCGAAACGGAGGCACGGCGGATAATGGCGCTCGACGAGGCCGGGTATCTCGAGGTTCTCCGCCCCCGCTTCGGCGGCTTCCTTGGCGAGATCTCACTGGCCGGCGCGCGGTTTTCCTATCCCCTCTCCCTCTCGCTGACCGACCGGCTGGTTTCGGACCGCGTGGCGCTGGCGGGGGATGCCGCCCATGCCGTGCACCCGATTGCAGGTCAGGGGCTGAATGCCGGGCTGAAGGATGTGGCGGCATTGGCCGAGGTTCTGGTCGACGCCCGCCGGCGCGGCGAAGATATCGGCACGACCCTTGTCTTGGAACGCTATCAGCGCTGGCGCCGATTCGATATCGCAACGCTGGCACTTGCGACGGATGCGTTCAACCGATTGTTTTCGAATAACAATCCGATCCTCAGGGTTGGCCGTGATCTTGGCCTCGCCGCTGTCAACGCGATGCCGGGCCTGCGCCGGGGTTTCATCCGCGAAGCTGCGGGTCTGACCGGCGATCTGCCGCGCCTCGCGAAGGGACAGCCGCTTTAGTCGTCGAGTTTCCGCGCCTCGTCGACCAGCATGATCGGAATGCCGTTCCGGATAGGATAGGCCAGATGCGCGGCCTTCGAGATCAGTTCCTGCGCGTCGGCGTCATATCGCAGGGGCGCGCGGGTTTCAGGGCAAACCAGCGCCTCCAGCATTCGCCGATCGTGCGCCGGCTCGCTCATTGCATCACATCCTCACCCATCCCGCCCCGCAGTGCGAACTCGATCAGCGTGACGAGCGTTTCGCGACGCGTGGCAAGCGACGGCGCCTCGAGCAGCGCCTGCTTGTCTTCAGGTTCGAACGGGCAAAGCATCGACAGCGAATTGATCAGAAGCTCGTCCTCGGCCTCGCGCAGCGATTCCCAGTCGGTGGACAGGTTGCGATCCTCGAAATACCGGCGCAGCACGTCGAGAAACGCGGCCCTGTCGAAGCCCGCGTCATGCTCGGGCCCGCCCCGGTCGCGCTGAAACCCGTCCCACTGAACCTCACAACGGCGGTAGGGGGTGAAGCCTTCCACCTCCTTCGATACCCTGAAACGCGAAACGCCCGAGAGCGTGATCATGTACCGCCCGTCCTCGGTTTCCGAGAACGCGGTCACGCGACCGGCGCAGCCGATGGAATGCAGGCGCTTGACCTCGGCCCCCGGCACCTCACGCGGCTGGATCATGCCGATCAGGCGGTCGCTCGTCTTCAGCGTATCGTCGAGCATCGCAAGATAGCGCGGCTCGAAGATATGAAGCGGAAGCCGCGCGCGCGGCAGAAGAAGCGCTCCCGGTAAAGGGAACACGGGAATCACACCGGGCAGATCACCGTCTCGCGTCATACCTGAAAACGTAGGCCACGGGGCCGGTCAGGCAAATATCATTGACGACAGCTTGCGCCGGCCGTTAAGCGCGATCGGATCCTGGGGCTTCAGCGCGTCGAAAATCTTGAAGAGCTGGGTCTTTGCCGCAGCATCGTTCCACTCCCGGTCGCGCCTGAAGATATCAAGAAGCTCGTCCACCGCAGCGTCCACATCGCCCGCGGCATGAAGCGCCTGGGCCAGATCGAAGCGGGCCTGAAGATCGCCCGGGTTCGCCTCGACCGCCGCGCGCAGTTCCGCAACCGGCCCCGCCTTTTCCGCCTGGCGCGCAAGATCGATCTGGGCGCGGGCGGCCTCGACCTCGGGCGATCCCGCGATGGCATCCGGCGCATTCGCCAGAAGCGATTCCGCCTGGTCAAGCTGCCCCGTCGCCAGATGCGCACGGATCAGGCCACCATAGGCGCCAGGGTTTTCGGGCTCTTCCCCAAGGATCGCAGCAAAGGTTTGTGCCGCATCCGACGCGGCGCCTTCGGCCAGCATCGTTTCGGCGGCCTCAAGCGCTTCGCCCAGTCCGCCATCGCCCGCCATACCGCTCAGGCGGCCGATGAAGGCGTCGATTTCCGAAGCGGGCACTGCACCCTGAAACCCATCCACGGGCTGACCCTGCCAGAAGGCATAGACGGTTGGGATCGACTGAATCCGAAGCTGGGCGGCGATGTTCTGGTTCTCGTCGACATTGACCTTGACCATACGCACCTTGCCACCGGCCTTGGTCACGGCCGCCTCGAGTGCCGGGCCCAGCGTCTTGCACGGCCCGCACCAGGGCGCCCAGAAATCTACGATCACGGGCACTTCGCGGCTGGCCTCCACCACATCGGCCATGAAAGTGGCTTCCGAGCTATCCTTGATGAGATCGGTGGCAGGCGCCTTCGGTGTCGGATTGAGTTCCAGCATCTCTGAACTCCTTCTATCTGAGGTTGGGCTCTATATGCGGGTTCATGTGCGCCGCGCCAAGGGCTTGTTTGCAACACGCCGCGCTTCCATCTTCGCAAATATGGATATCTTCAAGGCCTCGGAGCGCCTGATGGGGCTCGACGACACGGAATGGGCGCATCACGCGTCGCCGTGGAGCGTGTACACCCGATTCACGATCCTGCCACTGCTTACCGTGACCACCTGGGCGCGCGACGCGCTGGGATGGTGGATCCTTCTGCCGGTCGCGGCAATCGTCGTCTGGATCTGGGCCAATCCCCGCGTGTTCCCGAAACCCGCGACGACGAACAACTGGGCGTCGAAGGGCACTTTTGGCGAACGGGTCTTTCTCAACCGCGCCGCCCTGCCGGTCCCCGATCATCACCGCCACTGGGCTTTCGGGCTGAGCTTCGCAGCGGGGCTTGGACTGATCCCTCTCGTCTGGGGGATCATCGCCTATGACGTGGGGCTCACGCCGTTTGGAATGGCGCTGTCGATGGGTGCGAAGATCTGGTTCGTCGACCGGATGGTCTGGCTTTACGAAGACATGAAGGAGGCCGATCCGGTGTATCGCGCCTGGCTGCGCTAAAGATCGAAAGTCGCGAACACGGGGGCGTGGTCGGAGGGCTGATCCCAGCCGCGAACGTCGCGCAGAATTCGGCTTCCATGCGCCGATCCGGCAAGGTCCGGCGTGGCCCAGATGTGATCGAGCCGCCGGCCCTTGTCGGCCGCATCCCAATCCCGCGCGCGGTAGGACCACCAGCTGTATAGCAGGCCCTCGGGGATGTCCTTGCGGGTGATGTCGATCCAGTCTCCCGCCTCCTGCGCCGCGCCGAGGTGGTCGACCTCGATCGGCGTATGGCTCACGATCTTCAGAAGCTGCTTGTGCGACCAGACATCATCCTCGCGCGGTGCGATGTTGAGATCGCCGACGAGGATCGCGCGTTCCGGCCGGGTGTCGCGAAACCAGTCGCGCATCTCGCTCAGGTAGTCGAGCTTCTGGCCGAACTTCTCGTTCTTCTCCCGGTCCGGCACATCCCCGCCTGCAGGCACATAGAAATTGTGAATGAGCGTTCCGTCTTCCAGCCGTCCCGCAATATGGCGCGCGTGCCCCAGCGCGGCGAAATCCATGTCACCGGCATCCTCGATCGGGCGCTTCGACAGGATCGCGACGCCGTTATACCCCTTCTGCCCCCGCGCCACGACATGGCCGTAGCCAAGACGCGCGAAAGTTTCGAGCGGCATCTTCTCGACCGGCGACTTGCATTCCTGCAGGCACAGGATATCGGGGGCCTCCTCGGTCAGAAGACGCTTCACCAGACCCTCGCGCAGGCGGACGGAATTGATGTTCCAGGTGGCAAGCGTCAGCGGCATCAGGGTTTCTCCGGTTCGTCAGGCCGCGCGACCCTAGTCGGTGCCGCGACGTCCCTCAAGCACCCTTCATGGGGCCGGAAATATCCTGGGGGAGGCGCGCGGCACGCGCGGCGGGGGCAACGCCCCCATGGCAACGTGTCAAACCGTTGGCTGCGCCTGCACATGCGGGAAATCGCCCGCGGCGATATAATCCTCTTCCTCCGGCGTCGAAAGGCGCCCGAGGATCGGATTGCGGTGCGGATGCCGCCCGAACCGCTCGATGATCCCGCGGACCCGCTCGTTCTGGGCGCACAATCGTTCCTTTGCATTGTTGAGGTGCTCGGGCAGCTCTGCGACGATCGTTTCGGTCATCTCGTCGATCACATTGAAGCGCTCGAGGTGATCGGGGCCCTCGCAATGCCCGAGCGCGATCACAAAGAACAGCTTCTCCCAAGGCGCGTAGGTCTCGAAATGGCCGTTGCGGTAGCCTTCAAGGGCCAGACGGCACGCCTTGATATCCTGCGCGAATGCGCCCGGCGTATCGCGCCAGAGTGAGCGCGGGAACTGATCCAGCACCAGAAGAAGCGCAAGTCGCCCCCGCGGTGTTCCGGCCCAGTCATCCAGTTCTCCGCGCGCTGCTGCCTTCGTGAGATCGGCGAACCGGGTGCAGATGGCCTCATCCATCCCGCCCTGCATCCGCTCGAAGATCCACGCAGTGAAGTCTTCCTGCGAGCGGTGAAATGTGTCGTCCGGATACCAGAACTCCAGCACGTCCTCGATCATTGTCGATGTCACTGTCTTTCCCCCGTTGTTTGCTTTGGATCGAGCCTAGCAAGATCGGCCTCGCGCGGTGCAACGAAAAAAGGCCGGGCGCAAGGCCCGGCCAGTCCAACAGGGAGGTATCGCCACTTCATAACCCCGAAGTGGCCCGGGGAACTTTGATTCGGGTCAAGAAACGAGCCGGTACCCTCCACTTTCCGTAACGAGAAGGCGAGCGTTTGACGGATCTGGTTCAATTTTTTGGCGAAGCCGATAAATGTGCGTTTCCAGAGTATGTGTGGTCACACTTGCGTTGTATCCCCACACCTCATGGAGGAGTACGTCACGCGCAACGACCCCCTCAGTTGCACGGTAGAGGAATTTCAGGATGTTTGTTTCCTTTTCGGTGAGGCGGATCTTCTTCTCGTCCTCGGTGACCAGCATCTTCTGCGCCGGCTTGAACGTGTAGGGGCCAAGCTGGAACACCGCGTCCTCGGACTGTTCGTGCTGCCGCAACTGGGCGCGGACACGGGCCAGCAGCACCGGGAACTTGAAGGGTTTCGTCACGTAATCATTCGCGCCTGCATCGAGGCCCAGGATCGTATCGGCATCGCTGTCGTGGCCCGTCAGCATCAGGATCGGACATTTGACACCCTGTTTGCGCATCAGGCGGCACAGTTCGCGGCCGTCGGTATCGGGAAGCCCAACATCCAGAATGACGAGATCGTAGATCGCGGCCTTGGCCTTCTCCATCGCCTCATGTCCGTCGCCGGCCTCGAAGACATCGAAATCCTCGGTCATGACCAGTTGTTCGCCCAGCGCCTCGCGCAGGTCCTCGTCATCGTCTACGAGCAGAATTTTCTTAAGGTTGGCCATCATCGCCTCCGTGCCGTTCCCGGAGAAATGCAACCCCTCGTTCCGTCTGCCAAGATGTGCTGCAACGATTTCACGCGCTCGTGTCGCCGCGTGTGGAAATGTTTCAATTCCCCGGGAAAATCGCTAGATCGACGGAAGCTGTCGAAAAGGATGCCTTGATGACCCTCGGCCCGTCCCCGGCGGAACGCCTGGCCCGCGCCCGCGCCGATCTTCGGATGGGCGTGCCCGTGGTGTTGTCGGGGCCCGAGGGCGGGGCTCTGGTGCTGGCCGCTGAAACCATTCGGCCCGAGCGGCTCGACGCATTGCGCGCGCTTGGTGAGCCGTGCCTCGTGATCACATCGCGCCGGGCGGAAACCTTGAAGGCGCGCGCCTATGACGGCGATCTCGCGCGGCTGGTCCTGCCCGAGAGGGCAGCTGCCGACTGGGTGGTCGCGGTGAGCGACCCGGCCACGGATCTGAACCACCCCATGCTCGGCCCCTTCGAAACGGCCCGGGGCGGCGATGCCAACCTTCACCGCACCGCGCTGCGCCTCGCGAAATCGGCGCGGCTTCTGCCCGCCGCACTCGTAGCAGCCCTGGACACTCCCGTGGCTCTCGCGCAGCGGGAAGGGCTGACCTGTCTGGATGCCGCGGTTACCGCGGAGGCTCTGGGCCACCTTTCGCCGATGCGCGACGTGGTCGCCGGGCGCGTGCCTACCACTGTCTCCGAGGCGGGCCGCGTCCATGTCTTCCGCCCCGACGATGGCGGGGAAGAGCATTATGCGGTCGAGGTCGGTCGCCCGGATCGCAGTGGCCCCGTTCTCGTTCGGATCCATTCCGCCTGTTTCACCGGCGATGTGCTTGGATCGCTGAAATGCGACTGCGGCCCCCAGCTTCACGCTGCACTCGCGCAAATGGGGGCCGAGGGGGCCGGACTTCTGCTCTATCTCAACCAGGAAGGGCGCGGCATCGGGCTGGCCAACAAGATGCGTGCCTACAGCCTTCAGGATCAGGGTTTCGACACGGTCGAGGCCAATCACCGGCTGGGTTTCGAGGATGACGAACGGGATTTCCGGATCGGCGCCAGCATCCTTGGCTCGATGGGCGTGCGCGACGTGCGGTTGATGACGAACAATCCTGCCAAGGTGGAGATGTTGAACGCCTGCGGCCTCAACGTGGTGGAACGCGTGCCCCTGAAGGTTGGGCGCACGGCCGAGAATGCGGCGTATCTTGATGTGAAGGCCAAGAAATCCGGCCATATCCTATGATCCATGCATCCCGCTGACCTCGTCCTCACGCCCACCCGCCTCCGGTTCCTCGGGCGCGGTTTTCCATGCAGCATCGGGCGGGGCGGCATCGCACGGCAGAAACGTGAGGGCGACGGCGCAACGCCCGTCGGTGTGCATCGGATCATCGGGCTCCTCTACCGGCCCGACCGGATCGCGCCACCGGCAGACTGGGCGGTGCCGATCCGGCCCGGCGGTCTCTGGTCGGACGATCCGGCCGATCCGCTCTACAACAAGATGGTGCGCGCGCCGCATCCCCATTCCCACGAGGCGTTGCGACGGGCCGACCGGCTTTACGACCTCGTGCTGCTGACCGACTGGAACTGGCCGTTCTCCGTCCCGGGCCGGGGATCGGCCATCTTCCTCCATCGCTGGCGGAAGCCCGGCCATCCCACCGAGGGATGCGTGGCCCTTCGGCCCGATCACCTGCGCTGGATCGCGGGGCGGATCACCGTGGGAACACGCCTGATCGTGCGCTGATCAGGCCTCTGACGGGCGGTCGCCGAAGATGGCGGAGCCGACCCGGACATGGGTTGCGCCAAGTGCGATCGCGCTTTCGAAATCAGCACTCATTCCCATCGACAGGCCTTCAAGCCCGTTCCGCTTTGCGATCTTCGCGAGAAGCGCGAAGTGAAGCGCGGGCTCTTCATCGACCGGCGGGATGCACATCAGGCCCCGCACCGGCAGATCGAGAGCCCGGCAATCGGCGACGAACCCGTCTGCCTCCGCTGGCATCACACCGGCCTTCTGCTCTTCTTCACCGGTGTTGACCTGCACGAAGAGATCCGGACATCCGCCTATTTCCTGCGCAAGCCGCGCGAGCGTCTTGGCAAGCTTCGGGCGATCCACCGAATGGATCGCGTCTGCAAGCTCCATCGCCTGGCGCGCCTTGTTGGTCTGAAGCGGGCCGATGATGTGAAGGCGGATCCCGTCGTATTCGGCGCGGTAGCCGGGCCAGCGGCCCTGCGCCTCCTGCACACGGTTTTCGCCGAAATCGCGATGGCCATCGTCAAGCACCCGGCGGATCCGATCCTCCGGCTGCTTCTTAGACACCGCGATCAGGGTGACGTCATCCGCGCTCCGCCCCGCCTCCTCCGCCGCCCGCGCGATGCGGGCGCGGACGTCACTCAGCGGCATCCATGTACTCCGGCCCCAGCGCGTCGAAGAGTTCCGTCAGATCGTCGCGATACCGCTCCCACGCCTTGGTCGAGGATTTGTACATCGGCTGACGCACCTGATAGACGCTGAGCGTCCGCACCCGGCGGTCGTTCTTGTGGAACTCAAGACACTGATCCTCCCACTCGAGGCCCACGGCATCGATCAGCTTGCGGGTTTCCTCTTCAGGATTGGCCACTAGATCTTCGTACTGGATTTCGTAGAACCAGTCGGGGGTGCGTTCGCGCCAGAAGTTCACCGCATTCTCAAAAAGCTTATAGTAATGCGCGCAGGCCTTTAGGTTGTAGCTGTACATGTGACCGCCAGCCGGAAAAATGTTCTTATAGATAGACAAAAGATTGTCGCGCGGGTCGCGCCTTACAATTACGAACCGAGCGCGCGGCATCGCCATCTTTAGTATTCCAACATACTCATAGACCTGAATAGACTTGTCTGTGGTATGATCATTTGGCTCCGCAATTTTCCCAACATAGGCTTGATACTTGTTGGCCAATTCCTCAAGCTCACTCTTGTGAATATCGCTGAGTGGTCTAAACGGTCCCTCGTTACGTTTGATAGCTTCGAGAGCTTGACGTACTCCAAATGCTAGTTCGCCTCCGCCTGATACCCGGCTATGGCTTGAAATGATTTGCTCTACAAGCGTTGTTCCTGAGCGCGGCATGCCCGTCACGAAAATGGGGGCAAATGAACTCTCAGACTCTAGTGTGACATTCGACCAATCCACCGAGTCAAGACTTGCATGGATCTTATCCTGCAATTCTTTGCGCCGGTCCATGTCATAGGGGTCTGTGCTTGCAATCATGGCGTTTGCAGGGTGCAGGAACTCGAAAACCCTATTGTAACTCTTATTGTCTTCCATGACCTTCCCCAATGCAAAGCCCAGGTTTGCCCGGCTGAAGTCATTCATGGTGTCGTCTTGCCAGAGCGACATCATCTCCGAAACAATTGGATCATCGAGCTCGATCTTCTTGCTGGTCAGATAAACTCGATAGGTTTCGCCGCGACGGGGAGCGAGCTGAATGGACCGTTGAAAAGCTTCATTAGCAGCGTCGAAATTACCGAGCGTCTGCTCGATTTCCGCAATTCTCGCCTGAATGAATCCTTTCTCTTCATCGTTTTCTACCCTGGTTCTTTTGAGGAGTTCGAGCGCAGCCTGAGGCTTTCCAAGTTCGACTTTCAGCGGGACGCCTAACGCGAGGAACCTAGTTTCAGCTTCCCGACTCTCCAAAATGTCCTCGATAACCTCCTCAGCGGCAACGTAATCTTTTCGTTCATGGTATATACTGGCTAGCGCATAAGCCGCATCGAGATTCTTGGGATGCAGAGACAGAGCCCGCTCAAAATCATTGGTTGCGTAGTCATCTCGACCAAGTTTCTTCATGATCATGCCACGCAAGAGAAGGGCGTCAGGCTGTCCTGGCGAAAGGCGCAGCGCGGCATTGGCATGCCGCAAAGCCAACTCAGGCTTATCGATGGTTAAGAGATGGCGGCCATAGTGAACGTGTGGCTCAGAGAGGCCTCTGTCCAACTGGATCGCCGTCTGGAATGATTGCTCCGCCTCTTGGTTTCGGCGCGTCGCCGACATTGCAACGCCGAGAACATCATGAAGCGCGCCGACGTCGGGATATATTGAGAGAAGACTACGAGCTAGTTTTTCCGCTTCTTGCCATTTCTTACTGTTGAGTAACTCTGCGAGGCTCAACATCTTGGCCGGCGGCATGCTGCCGAGATCTGGCCGTGACTTCTTCGGAAGGTCCACGCCCGTCTTCAACTCCGCGACCAGCCTTTTGTCGAGGTCCTTCACTCGGCCAATATCATCTTGGAATTTCTTTGCCTCTTCAGGATCCGAGAGAGTTCGAACAACGTCGGCCCTTAGCCTCCAAACGTCTGGAATTCTAGGACGAAGAACAGTGGCCACGGTAGCGTGCTTTATGGCGCGATCCGGTCGGTCGTTCTTGATGAATAGCCGCGCAACCTGAAAATGAACTTCCGGGATCTTGGGATTGGTCGCGATTAGCTTGCCGTAGGCTGATAAGGCTTCTTCGTCTTTCCCCGCCTTCTGGAGCTTGCGAGCCTCTGCAAATCCCTGTTTGAGGTCTTCCTTGGTGTCCGGTCTCATGGAAAAGCTTTCGAAGTTTTATGCCTGCTTTTTTGAATCTATGAGCCGCCAATATCAATGTCCAGTCACAGGCGTCGATTGGGACACACGCAAAAAGAAGAGAGCGGGCAAACACCCGCTCTCTCTTAGCATTTGGCTACTTTGACTTAGAAGCTCAGGCCCAGACCAGCCGACCAGGTGTCAACCGAAGTCGTCGAACCGAAGCTTTCGCCCGAACCATAGCCGACCATGATGACGGCACCGCCGCCGAGGTCGTAGTTGAAGGCGAGACCAAAGCCGTCCGCTTCAACCGAAGTCGAAGCTGTGCCCAATGTAACATCTGCATCGTACTTGCCGTAGTTGGCTTCGATGATCCAGTTGTCCACCGCGTAGGCAACGCCGATTCCATAGTGATCCCATTCAATGGTGCCACCAGTACCGCCAAACCCAAGAATTGCAGCCGCAGCGTTAACCGACGCAAAGCTGCTGGCGACGGACGTCACGACGCCGGCCAGATCGCCGTCAAGATTCATGTAGTTCAAGACAACACTGAAGCCACCGTCGAAATCGGCTGTCACAGAGGCGCCCCAGACGTCGGCATCACCCACGAGAGTAACGCCAAGAGTGGAAGTGCCCCCTACAGTCGAAACGGAAGTGGCAAAGTCGTAGGCACCCGACTGGAAGCCCAAGCCGAAGTCCATATCAACGCCACCGAGATCAGTGGAGTATTTGAAGGCAATACCCAGGATCTCATCAGGATCGTAAACAGCAGTTGTAAGCGCCGATCCAGTAGCCGTAATACCGAAGCCTGTGACGTTGTCAGCCGTATCCGCACCGATTTCAGCCGAGATCGCGAACGCGAAGTCGCCGAAGGAGTACTCGTATCGGGCAACCTGCCCGTCGAGGCCACCGTCGAGGCCCGAGTTGCCGTTGAAGCCGGCGTGGGTCGTGTGGTCGTCAGCGATCGACGTACCGAAGCCGACTTCGTTCATGGCCCAGTCGAGAGCACCGTCGGTGTCACCCATGGTGATCTTACCGAACGAGCCCGAGACGAAGACCGAGTGAGCGCCGCTTTCCGAACCGATGTCGCCAGCAGTCGCCTGGTTGTCGAGTTCGTCCAGGTCAATGGTCGCACCAAACTGGAGACCGCTGTCAGTTTCGCCGGAGAGCGTGAACGTCACGTCCAGGTCATGGTGGAAGACGGTGTCGACATCGTTGTCCTTAACACCGATTTCCGCATAACCGGAAAGCGACACGCCCTGCGCAGCCGCCATGCCGGCCGTCATGGCCAGCGCGGTGGAAGCAAGAAGTACCTTTTTCATTTCGTTTCCCTCGTGTTCAAAGGTGCGCCCCTTTTCGGCGAACCGAACGGGCATGCGTCTCTGTCGCTCCATAGGCCTCCGATTGCAAGAAGACCCCACGGGCACCCCGCAAATGCCGGGGTGATGGTGCAGCGATGCCACAGTGTGGCGGGCCGGTACGCCAAATGCGTGTGGGGAAACGGCTTGTCGCGTGCGAATCCGTCGGATACCAAGGCCTCAGAACAGCGTTTTGAGGAACTGATGCGGGCGAGAACCACCTTCACACTGGCCGCTATGGCGGTGGCGATTCTCTCCGCGTCTGGCTGCAGCCGGCTGGGAATCACGGGCTCCCGTCCGCCACAGAACAACGACAACTTTCCTACGGAAAACCGCACCCAGCAGGGCAATGAAGTCGTCTTCGACCGCGAGCGCAGCACGATCTGGGATCTGTTCTCCGCCGGCAACGACCCGAACATCACGGTTGAGGTCAACAAGTACATCTGGGCGGCCGCGCTCGATGTGCTCGATTTCATGCCGATCCAGGCCGCGGATCCGTTCTCCGGCGTGATCGTCTACGGCTTCGGCACCCCGCCCGGTTCGAACCGCGCTTACCGTGCCACGGTTTATGTTCAGGATCCCGCGCTTGACGCGCGCAGTCTGCGCGTTGCGCTCGCCACCCGTTCGGGCCCCGCACCCGCGGAAACCGTGCGCGCCGTGGAAGACGCGATCCTGACCCGGGCGCGCCAGCTTCGCATCCGCGACGGCGACCTCTAGAAGACACCCGCCGAACCGGCTATCAACCGCGCGGGGTCGCCCCCGGCCCGGTGTTTTCTGACGACAAGAACAAGAACAGGACGCTTCGCGATGTCGCGCTACACGCCCGCCGAGATCGAGACGAAATGGCAGACGGCCTGGGACGAGGCCGAAACCTTCCGCGCCACACGCTCGGACGACAAGCCAAAGTACTACGTGCTCGAGATGTTCCCCTATCCATCGGGCCGGATCCATATGGGCCACGTGCGAAACTACACCATGGGCGACGTCATCGCGCGTTACCGAATCGCGACCGGCCACAACGTGCTGCATCCGATGGGTTGGGATGCCTTCGGGATGCCGGCGGAGAACGCCGCGATGGAACGTGGCGGCCATCCGAAAGACTGGACCTACGGAAACATTGCCGACATGCGCGCGCAGATGAAGCCCCTGGGGCTTTCGATCGACTGGTCGCGCGAATTCGCCACCTGTGACCCCGAATATTACGGCCAGCAACAGGCGCTGTTCCTCGATTTCCTTGAGAAGGGCCTCGTCTACCGCAAGAACGCGACGGTGAACTGGGATCCGGTGGATATGACCGTGCTCGCCAACGAACAGGTGATCGACGGCAAGGGCTGGCGTTCCGGCGCACCCGTGGAACGGCGCGAATTGACGCAATGGTTCTTCAAGATTTCCGAGTATTCCGAAGAGCTTCTGGAGGCGATCGACCGGCTCGACAACTGGCCCGACAAAGTGAAGCTGATGCAGCGGAACTGGATCGGGAAGAGTCGCGGCCTGCAATTCGACTGGGCCCTGACCGAGCCGTCGCACGGGCATGAGACGATCGTCGTCTACACCACACGTCCCGATACGCTTCTGGGCGCGTCCTTCCTCGGGATTTCACCCGATCACCCGCTGGCGAAGGCGCTGGAGGCGGACAACCCCGACCTCGCTGCCTTCAACGCCGAGTGCCGCCGCACCGGCACCTCGGAGGAAGAGCTGGAGCGCGCGGAAAAGAAGGGCTTCGACACCGGGCTGAAGGTTCGCCACCCGCTCGATCCGACGTGGGAACTTCCCGTCTGGGTCGCGAATTTCATTCTGATGGATTACGGGACGGGCGCGATCTTCGGCTGCCCGGCGCATGACCAGCGCGATCTCGATTTCTGCCGCAAATACGATCTGCCGGTGATCGATACCTTCCTCGCCATCGACGACCCGACACCGGTGGAGGCCGAGGCCTTCGTGCCGCCGAAGACTGAAAAGGTGAAGTGGATCAACCACTTCACCGGCATCGACATGGCAACCGGACAGGACGCGATCGACGCCACCATCACACAGGCGGAACGCGACGGCTGGGGAACCGGTGTCACCAAATACCGCCTGCGCGACTGGGGGCTCAGCCGCCAACGCTATTGGGGTTGTCCGATCCCGGTCGTCCATTGCGAAGCCTGCGGGGTGGCGCCCGAGAAGAAAGAGAACCTGCCCGTCCGCCTGCCCGAAGACGTGTCGTTCGATCAGCCGGGCAACCCGCTCGACCGTCATCCGACATGGCGCGACGTGCCCTGCCCCGCCTGCGGCGCGCCGGCGAAGCGCGAAACCGACACGATGGATACATTCGTCGATTCCTCGTGGTACTTCGCGCGCTTCACGGCGCCTGATGCGGAAACGCCCACGCGGATGGAAGATGCCGCCTACTGGATGAACGTCGACCAATATATCGGCGGGATCGAGCACGCGATCCTGCACCTTCTTTATTCCCGCTTCTTCGCCCGCGCGATGCACATCTGCGGGCACCTGCCCGAAAGCGCGATCGAGCCCTTCGATGCGCTTTTCACCCAGGGCATGGTGACGCACGAGATTTATGTCACCCGGGATGAAAAGGATCGGCCCGTATATCACCTGCCCGGCGATATCGAATGGCACGAGAGCGGCGCACGCCTTGGCGCGACCGGCGAGGCGGTGGAGGTCATCCCGTCGGCCAAGATGTCGAAGTCGAAAAAGAACGTGGTCGATCCGTCGGATATCATCGAACGCTATGGCGCCGATACGGCGCGGTGGTTCGTATTGTCGGACAGCCCGCCGGAGCGGGACGTGGAATGGACGGCGGCCGGGGCGGACGCCGCATACAAGCATCTGGCCCGCGTGCACCGGCTTGCGACGGAGGAACTGGTCGATCCATCGGCGGAAAACCCCGGCGAGGACGAAGAACTTTATCGCGCGATGCACCGCACGATTCATGACGTAACGATGGGCGTCGAAAGCTTCGGCTTCAACGCGGCGATCGCGAAGCTCTATGCCTTCACGAGCACGATCGCACGGTCGAACGCCGGGGGCCACGCGAAACGCGAAGCGCTCCGCACCCTCGCACAGCTCATGGCGCCGATGACGCCGCACCTTTCCGAAGAGGTCTGGTCGCTTCTGGGCGGCGAGGGGCTTGTCGTCGATGCGCCCTGGCCCGTGGCGGACGAGGCTTTTCTGGTCGACGACACCGTCACCCTGCCGATCCAGATCAACGGCAAGCGGCGTGACGAGATCGAGGTGCCCAAGGATCTCGACAAGGCCGAGGTTGAAAAGCGTGCGCTCGCGACCGAAGCTGTCCAGAAGGCGCTGGCCGGTGGCCAGCCCAGAAAGGTCATCGTGGTTCCGGGCCGCATCGTGAATGTCGTTGTCTGACAGACGCATATTCCTGCTTTCCGCCGCTGCCCTCGCGGGCTGCGGCTTTACCCCGGTCTACGGGCCCGGTGGGTCGGCCAGCGCGCTCACAGGCCACATCGCCTTCGATCCGCCAAGTGACCCGGCGGGCTTCGCTCTCGTCCGGCAGCTTGAACGGCGCCTCGGGATCGCGCAGTCGCCAGCCTACCGGCTGTCGGCAGATATCGCGCGTGGCGAACAGGAACTCGGCGTCACGTCGGATCAGACGATCACGCGGTATAACGTGCTGGGACGGGTCGATTTCGTGCTGCGCCGCACCGATACCGGCGCGCCCGTCACGTCAGGCTCGGTCGAAAGCTTCGCCAGCTATTCCGCCACCGGCACCCCGTTTGCCACCCAGACCGCGCAGTCGGATGCCAATGAGCGCCTGATGGTTATCCTCGCCGACCAGATCGTCGCCCGTCTTCTGGCGACATCGGAGGAGTGGGCTTCGTGAAACTATCGGGCCGGGATGCCGCCGCCTATTTCCGCAAGCCCGACCCCGACAAGGCCGGACTTCTGATCTTCGGGCAGGACGGAATGCGGGTGGCCTTGCGCCGGCAGGAGGTGATCCGCGCCCTCGTCGGCTCGAACGGCGAGGAAGAGATGCGGCTGACCCGCCTTTCCGCCGCCGATGTACGGAAGGATCCGGCCACCGTGCACGACGGGCTGAAGGCACAGGGCTTCTTTCCCGGACCGCGCGTGGTTTTCGTCGATGAGGCAGGCGACGGGCTTACCCCGGCGCTCGAAACCGCACTGGGCGACTGGCAGCCAGGGGATGCGCAGCTCGTCGTCACAGCGGGATCGCTGAACGCGCGCTCTGCACTTCGCAAGCTTTTCGAGGCCGGACGCGCGACCGTGGCCATCGGCATTTACGACGACCCGCCATCCCAGGAAGAAATCGAGGCGATGCTAGCCGATGCGGGCCTGAAGGAGATCCCGCGCGAGGCGGCGGTGGATCTCGATACCCTTGCCCGCGCCCTCGACCCCGGCGATTTCCGTCAGACGATCGAACGTATCGCGCTCTACAAACTGAACGACCCCGCTCCGCTGACGCCCGACGAGATTGCCGATCTCGCGCCAGCCACCATCGAAGCCGCGGTGGACGATATCCTGCATGTCGTGGCCGAAAGCCGCCATGGAGAGATCGGCCCACTCATGGCGCGGCTGCGGGCGCAGGGCGTTTCCGCCGTTGCCCTGTCGATCGCGGCCACGCGCCACTTCCGCGCGCTTCACGCCGCTGCCTCCGATCCCGGCGGCCCGGCGGCGGGTCTTGCGCGGTTAAGGCCCCCCGTCTTCGGCCCCAGACGCGATCGGATGGGACGGCAGGCACAGACCTGGGGGGCACGCAAGTTGGAAGAGGCGCTTCGTGTGCTGATCGACACCGATCTCACACTACGCTCCCGCAACCGCGCGCCCGATATGGGGGTTATGGAGCGGACGCTGATACGCCTTGCCATGATGGGAGCCCGCTGATGCTGAAGCTCGTCGGATATATCCGAAGCCGCGCCTTCCGCGTGCTCTGGGCACTGGAGGAAATGGGGCTCGATTACGAACACGATCCAGCCGCGCCACGGTCCGAGGAGGTGAGGGCGCTGAACCCCTCGGGCAAGATCCCGATCCTTATCGATGGTGACGCGGTTCTGACGGAATCCACCGCCATTCTCACCTATCTTTCAGATAGATACGGTGGCCTTGCCTTTCCTTCCGGAAGCGTGGAGCGCGCACGCCAGGACGCCGCCACTTTCACATTGCTCGATGAACTCGACGCACCGCTCTGGGCGCTTTTCAAGCACCGCTTCCTCTTGCCCGAAGAGCTCCGGACAGACGCCATAAAGCCTGCTGCGTTGTGGGAGATCCAGCGTGCCGAGACGCATTTCGCCCGCCGCGTAGGCGCCGGGCCCTTCGTGATGGGCGACACCTTCACGATCCCCGACATTCTCGCCGGGCACCTTGGCGACTGGGCCGATCGCGCGGGCTTCGGCTCGGATGATCCGGACTGGCTGGCCTATCTCGACCGGCTGCGCGCGCGCCCTGCATTTCAGAAGGTCAATGCCACAGCCGGCTGATCCGGTTTGTCCGCTCTGCGACCGTCCGATCCCGCCGGATGCGCCGCAAAGCCGGCATCACCTGATCCCGAAACTCCGGGGCGGCAAGGGCGGGCCCACCGTGCTTCTGCACCACATATGCCACCGCGAGATCCATGCAACGCTGAGCGAGGCGGAGCTGGCCCGTGAGTACCCTGACATCGAACGTCTGAGGGGCCATCCCCGGCTGGCGAAGTTCCGCGCCTGGGTCGCAAAGCGGCCGCCCGACTTTCAATCGAAAGTGCCCGGAAAGCGCCGTCAGAAGGGGCGCTGATCCGACCTATCAGGAAAGCCCGATCTTCTGGCGGATATCCTCGTCGCGAAGCGAGATTTCATCGCCGAGGAAGCCGTCAGCCTCTGCCGAACACATCCAGTGAAGCGCACGCGCCGGCCATTCCGCAGGAATATGCGCCGACCAGTCGAGCCTCGATACGCGGTTGATCCCCGACGCCTTGATCTCCTTCTGCATCTGCGTCGCCACGGTGCCGGGGGAAAGACCGATCGCGCGGATCCCCTTGTCGCCATATTCGTGGTGGATGCAACGCGTCAGCATCGCTGCCCCGGCCTTCGAGGCGTTGTAGTGGCTCCACCCTTCCGTCGGGCCATGTGCCGCCCCAGACGACACTCCGAGAATGGTGCCGCCACCGGCCTCGAGCATCACCGGCAGAACCGCGCGGATGCCGTGATAGACACCTTTGAGATTGATATCGATCGCCTGCCCCCAGCCATCGGGATCCGACGTGGCGAGATGTGAAACGGGTTCGATCACACCTGCGTTGTTGATCAGAACGTCGACGCGCCCGAACGTGTTCCGCGCGGCCTCGACAGCGGCCGCGACCTCCCAGTACCGGGTCACGTCGCAAGGCACGGCCAGGGCCTGTGACCCGATTTTCCCGGCGAGATCTGCAATCGCCTCTTCGCCCCGCGCCAGCAGAACGACATTTGCGCCCGCCGCGGCAAAGACTTCCGCCGCGGCCGCACCGATGCCCCGGCTCGCCCCGGTGATGATCACGCATTTTCCGTTCAGCTCGGACAAATGAAAGCTCCCCTTAAATTTAGCCACAGACGGGTTGACCCCGGTTGCCCTGAGGCCAAAGGTAGCGCCGCCCCCGGAGTTTCAAAAGGTCCCCCACAGAATGACCCGTACCACTCTCATGATATCCGCCGCCCTCGCGGCTCTTTCCCTGCCCGCTCAGGCCGATGTCACCGCAGATGACGTATGGGAAAGCTGGCAGGCCATGTTGGAAGATACCAACCAGACCCTTCAGGTCGCACAAACCACGCGCGAGAACGGAACCCTGCGGCTTGAGGGCCTCGTATCCACGCTGGTGTCAGGCGGAGACACGATCGTCACGGAGTTCGATGAACTGACCTTCGACGAGCAAGGCGATGGCACCGTCTTGATCTCGTCGTCGCCGACCTTCCGGATCACGGTCGACGGCGACGGTGTCAATGGTGAAACCGTCAACATGGTCATCCTCCTCAACGTGACGGGGGCGGAAACGATCGCATCGGGCGATCCTGGGAACATCGACCACGCCTATACCGCCGATCGCATGGAAATGGTGCTCGACAGTATCGAGGCCAGCGGTGACCCCTTCACACTCGACTTCTCCGTTGCCGCCGACAGCGTTTCGGGAACCTACAACTGGAATGATGGAAGCCCCCGAAGCATCGATAATGCCTTCAGAGCGGGCGCGCTTGCGGCCTCTTTCTCGTTCGACGACCCCGGCGAGGAAGCGGCCGGAAACATGTCGCTGACCATGCAATCCATCGAAGGGCAGACGTCGGGAACCATATCGCCGCTTCAGGCGGGCGACGAGTTGGGGGCCTTCCTGCGCGCCGGGCTGACATCCGAAAGCACGTTCGCCTCGGGCCCGCTCGCCTACAAGATCGATGTGACCGACCCGGACGAGCAATTCATCATCGAAGGCTCGAATGAGACGGCAAGCCTGTCGGCCCGCCTGGACGCGGATGGCCTTTCCTACCAAAGCGCGGGCACCGGCACGGCGATCAGCTTCCTCGCGCCGGGGGCGATGATTCCGCCGATCTCGCTTGAAATCGCCGAAACCTCTTCGGGCCTGCGATTGCCCTTGCTCAAGAGTGACGAGATGCAGGATTTCGCGATCTCCTCACAGCTTACCGGCCTCGAAGTTTCCGACATCGTCTGGTCGATGATCGATCCGACAGGTGGCCTGCCGCGCGATCCCGCCAATCTCAAGATCGACATCACCGGCAAGGGCCGCTGGCTCTTCGAACTGACAGATCCCGCCGTGATGGAACAGGTCGAGGCCGAGGGCGAGGTGCCCGGCGAGGTGCAGTCGGTCGATATCAACGCGATGGACCTGTCCGTTGCCGGTGCAGCGCTGACCGGCACGGGCGCATTCGCTTTCGACAACAGCACCGTTCCGCCCACCCCCGCGGGCGCGATCGACCTCAGGCTTGTCGGCGCCAACGCACTTCTCGACAGCCTCGTGGCGATCGGGCTTCTGCCCGAAGATCAGGCGATGGGCGCGCGCATGATGCTCGGCCTCTTCGCCCGGCCGGGGGATGGCGAGGATACGCTGGTGTCCACGATCGAGCTGAAGGAAGACGGATCCGTGATCGCGAACGGTCAGCGCATTCGCTAAGCCCCGGGCTTGCGGCGCCCCCCTTGCGGGACTAGGTGCGGGGGATGATCGCAGGACACACCCATGACCGCTGATTTGTCGCTTCTGACCCAGCGTCTTCTCGACGCCGCCACCAAGGCCGGTGCGACCGCGGCCGATGCCATCGCTGTCGATGGCACGTCGATCTCCGTCGATGTGCGCGCCGGGGCGCTCGAGCAGGCCGAACGCGCCGAAGGGCTGGAGATCGGCTTGCGCGTTCTCGTCGGTGCGCGGCAGGCCTCGGTCTCGGCCTCCGACCTTTCCGACCGGACGATCGCGGAAATGGCCGAACGCGCGGTGATGATGGCCCGTGAAGCGCCGGAAGACCCTCATGTGGGGCTGGCCGAGCCGGGACAGTTGTCGGAGATCCGCGACGCAAAGGGCCTCGAACTTGAGGATCCGGCGGCGGAACCCGCCCCTTCCGCGCTCGAGGACGTGGCCCGGGACGCGGAAGCGGCGGCGCTGGCGGTCGAGGGCATTTCGATGGTTCAATCGGCCAGCGCGACCTATGGCCGCCGACGCATCCATCTTGCGGGTACGAACGGGTTCGAAGGCGGATACGGCCGCACCGACACGAGCCTGAGCTGCGTCGCGATCACCGGCGAAGGCACCGGGATGGAGCGCGACTATTACGGCGAGATGCGCGTGTTCGCGGCCGACCTGCCGGACGCAGCGGAGATCGGGCGGATCGCGGGCGAACGTACCGTCGCACGGCTCGGCGCGAAGAAACCGCCCACCGGCGCCTACCCGGTGCTTTACGACGAGCGTGTCGCGGCGTCCCTGATCGGCCACCTGTTGCAGGCCACAAACGGCACCGCGATCGCGCGCGGGGCCTCTTGGCTCAGGGATGCGATGGGCGAAGAGGTGCTGCCGCCCGCACTGTCGCTGCATGAGGATCCGCACCGTCTCCGCGCCTCGGCCTCGAAACCCTTCGATGGCGAGGGGCTGCGTACCCGCGCCCGCGATATCGTGGCGAACGGCATGCTGACGGGCTGGACGCTCGACCTCGCCACTGCCCGCAAGCTTGGGCTCGAAAGCACGGCGAACGCGGCACGCGGAACCTCTTCGCCGCCCAATCCCTCGAACCACAACATCGCACTGACCCAGGGCACGCAAAGCCGGGATGACCTGATCCGCGAGATGGGCACGGGGCTTCTCGTCACGTCTATGATTGGCACCTCGATCAACCAGACGACCGGCGACTATTCGCGCGGCGCCTCTGGCTTCTGGGTCGAAAACGGCGAGATCACCTATCCGGTCAACGAATGCACGGTGGCAGGCAACCTGCGCGACATGCTGCGCACGCTGGTGCCGGCGAACGACGCACGGTTGCACCTTTCGCGCGTCGTGCCGTCCTGCCTCGTCGAAGGGCTGACGATTGCCGGCGCATGACCTTGATCTTCTGACCGACGCCGCCCGCGCGGCGGGGGACATCGCCCGGGGCTTTTTCGAGGGCGCGAACCGGGTCTGGGACAAGGCCGATGGCGGGCCGGTGGGCGAGGCCGACATCGCCGTCGATACCTACCTGCGCGAAACGCTGACTGCCGCGCGGCCCGATTACGGCTGGCTGAGCGAGGAAACCGAGGACGATCCCGCCCGCTTGTCCGCCCGGCGGCTTTTCGTCGTCGACCCGATCGACGGCACCCGCGCCTTCATCGCGGGCGAAGCCACCTGGTCGCATTCCATCGCGGTGGTCGAGGACGGCGTGGTGAAAGCAGGCGTCGTCTACCTGCCGATCAAGGACAGGCTCTTTTCCGCACGGCTCGGCCACGGGGCGGAACTGAACGGCAGGCCCCTGGCAGCCTCAGCCGCCACCCGGGAAACCGGTGCGCGCATCCTCGCCGCCCGGCCCGCGCTTGACGACAGCCACTGGGCCGGGGGCGCGCCGCCCGTTCACCGGCATTTCCGCCCTTCGCTCGCCTATCGTCTCAGCCTTGTGGGCGAAGGCCGGTTCGACGGTATGCTGACGCTGCGCGACGCCTGGGAATGGGACATCGCCGCGGGCAGCCTGATCGCTGCCGAAGGGGGGGCTGAGGTGACCGACCGGACGGGCGCGGCGCTCCGCTTCAACAACCGCCACCCGGTCACCCCCGGCGTGATCGCGGCGCCGCACGCCCTGCACGCGGCGCTTTTGGAGCGGCTTCTGGTGCGGCCTCTCTGAACGCGGGCGGTCCCTGTCAGCAGACCCACGGAACCGCGCTAGTTGTCGGCGACGACCAACAGAGTGGAGGGCCCAGACGATCCTGCCGCCCATTCCGCACCCTCTCACGCACACACCCGCAATCCTCACCCGCCCCGCACGCCGGATCAACCTGCATCCGCCTTGACTTCGCCTCCCGCATCGGATCGACCTCGGCCAAACACCAGCCGGACCCTGACCGATGCCCGAAATCACCCCAGAACTCCTGACGCAAATCCGCGACCGTTTTGCCCACGTCGATGCCTGCCCGTTCCAGGGCGAGCGCATCTTCTTCGAGAACGCAGGCGGTGCGCTGACGCTCAGATCGGTGGTCGACACCTCCGCCCGCTTCGCCGCGATCCCCGACAATCAGGGGCGCGACAACCCGGCCTCCCACGCGCTCGTCGAGATCATCGACCGCGCGAAAGCGGATATGGCCGTCTTCTTCAACGCACCGGGCGGCCAGTTCTTCGTCGGCGAAAGCGGCACCGAACTGATCTTCCGCCTGATCTCGGCGGCCTGCCTTGCCCAGGACGGCGGCGTGATCCTCGGCTCCACCCTCGAACACCCCGCTACCCGGTCCGCCGCCGCGCGCTGGTCGGCGGAGGCCGGGATACGCCACGTTCTCATCCCCCATGACGACGCCACCGGTGGGATCGAGGCAGCGGCCTATGCTGCACACATCACTCCCGACACCCGCGTCGCCACGATCATCCACACCTCGCCCGTGACGGGGATGGGCACCGATCTTGTCGCAATCTCGGGCGCGATCCGGGGCGTCGCACCCGACTGCCTGATCATCGTCGACGGGATCCAGCACGCGGCCCACGGCCGGCTCGACCTCGCGGCCTATGGCATCGACGGCTACGTGATCTCGCCCTACAAGGCGTTCTCGCGCCATGGCTACGGCGTGGCCTGGGTTTCCGACCGGCTTGCCGCCCTGCCCCACGATCACCTTCTGAACGCGCCCGGCAATCCCTGGGAACTCGGCACCCGCGATACCGGGGCCTACGCGACGTTCTCGGATGTGGTGGCCTATTTCGACTGGCTCGGGGGTGAGGTCTCCGGCGCCCCGGACCGGCGCGCGCGCCTTGTCGCGGCGGGTGAGGCGATCCATGCCCACGAGGCGCGGCTGACGGACGCCATGCTGCACGGCACGGGAAACCTGAAGGGTCTTGCCGACATGCCGCGAGTGACCGTGATCGGCGGCGTCGACAACCCGCGGCGCGAGGGGCTTGTTTCGCTCACCGTCGATGGTCTCGATGCGCAGGACGTTGTGGCCCGCCTGAATGCGGCGGGCATCCGCACCCATACCCGGAAGGCCGATCACTATTCGGGCAATATCCTCGATCCCCTTGGCCTGCCCTCCTGCGTGCGCGTTTCGATGTGCCACTACAATTCCGAGCGCGAAGTGGCCGCCTTCCTAACCGCCATGGCCGAGATCGCGGAGTAGGCTTGCCCGCGCAGGGCCCGCACCGTAGCGTCCGGCCATGTCGCTGATCGAAGACATTCATGCCCGCGCCCGGGCCGCCCGACGCCGGATCGCGCTGGCAGATGCCGATGATCCGCGCGTGATCGAGGCTGCGCGCGGGGCGCGGGACCAAGGCCTTGCGGACATCATTCTCGTGGGGGCCCGAACCCCGATTCTCGCACAAGGCGACATCTCCGGGTTCGAGATACACGATCCGGCGGACAGCCCGCATGCGTCAGCCCTCGCCGTGGCCTTCGCCGCCCTGCCCCGACACCGCGCGTTCACGGCGGAGAAGGTGGCCCGTGCAATGAGCGATCCCCTCACCTTCGCCGCCATGCTCGTGCGTGCCGGCCATGCCGACGGCACCCTTGCTGGCGCGCGATCGACCAGTTCCGATGTCCTGCGCGCTGCCGCACGTGCGATCGGGCCGGCACCGGGCGCACCGCTGATTTCGTCCTCCTTCCTCATGGTGCGCGAGCGCCCGCTTCTCTTTGCGGATTGCGCACAGACGGTCGAACCAGACGCAGAGGCGCTGGCGGTCATCGCCGCGCAATCCGCCGACACCTACGCCGCGCTTACGGGCGACACACCCGTTGTCGCGCTTCTGAGCTTCTCGACTGCGGGCAGCGCGCGGCACGCCGCCGCCCGGAAAGTGAGCGATGCGGCACGGCTTCTGAAGAATGCGCGACCCGATCTTCTTTCCGACGGAGAACTGCAGCTCGACGCCGCCATAGTTCCCGAGGTCGCCGCGGCAAAGGCGCCGGCATCCCCAGTGGCGGGCCGGGCCAACGTGCTGGTGTTTCCAAGTCTCGAAGCGGGCAACCTCGCCTACAAGACAGCCGAACGCCTGGGCGGCTGGGCCGCCATCGGGCCGATCATGCAAGGGCTCGACCGTCCTGCAAACGATCTGTCCCGCGGCTGTTCGGCCGATGACATTCTGACGATGATCGCGATTACCGCGCTCCAGGCACCTGCCCGCTAAACGGGCATCGTCTCTCATCCGGGGACCAGTACACGGCTCCTGCCGGAAATGTGATCCCCTGGCCGGAAACGGCATGCTAGCGTCGACCTCACCAAAAGGGAGATCTACATGCGCACTGCCCTTGGCCTCATCCTGGGCCTCTCCATCCCGTTTCTGTCCGTCCCTGCGGAGGCCGCCGAGCAGCAGCGGATACGCGGCGAATTCATAGACACATGGTGTTACTTCTCCGGCGTGATGGGCGGCCCCGATGCAGTTCAGGGCACGGCGCACCATACCTGCGCAATCTGGTGTTCTGCAGGCGGTATTCCAGTGGGCCTTCTGGCCGAGGACGGCACCGTCTACATGATCCTGTCGATCAACGGTGACGATCAGTCGGCCTCGGGCGACACGCAACTCGCCCTCGCGGCCCATACCGTGACGGCTGATGCGACCGTCTATCGCCGGGACGGGCTGAACTACATCACGATCGAAAGCATCGTCGAGGACGAGGGGATCATCAACATGACCCACGAGGATTACGGCGTGATCCCGCCCTTCGCCATCCCGGATCCCGCGAAATGAGGCCCGGTTCCATGACACGCACTTCCCTGATTGCCGCCCTCCTTGCCTCTGTTGTCGCGGGTCTTCCTGCCACTGCCCAGGACGGGCCCGACTTCTCCGAAGGATCGGAAGCCAAACCCTGGAACCTTGGCTTCGAACAGCCCGCCTTCTTCAGGGCCAGGGTCGTCGATATGCTGTGCGAGGTTGCGGGCGATTGCGACAGCGCGTGCACGCCTGGCCGCCAGCTTGGCCTGCTCCGCGCCGCAGACGGCGTTCTGACATTCCCGAACAAGAACGGGCAGCCTGCCTTTTCCGGGGCGGCGGTCGAGCTTCTTCCCTTTTGCGGCGAGGAGGTTGAGGTCGACGGTCTTCTGATCGAGGACGATTATGTCGGCGCAACGAATGTCTATCTTGTGCAGACGATCCGACGAGTGGGAGACAGCGAATGGACGAAGGCCAGCCGCTGGACGAAGAACTGGGCCGACGAACATCCCGAGGCAAAGGGCAAGGGTCCGTGGTTTCGCCGCGACCCCCGCGTGCTCTCCCAGATCGCCGAACATGGCTATCTGGGCCTCGGCCTGTCGCATCAAGAGGCCTGGGACATCACGCGATGAGGCTGAATGCCGGGGTCGTCGCAGCCTTTGGTATGTCACTGGCGCTCTGGGCCGTGCAGGGCCATGCGGGGGACAGCCTGCCAGGTGACATCGGCGGCGCCTTCAAGCTGACCAATCAGCACGGCGATCCGCGCAGCGAGGCCGATCCTGACAGCGACGCACAGCTTCTGTTCTTCGGCTACGTGAACTGCCAGGAGATCTGTTCCGCCGCCCTTCCCGCAATGGCCGATGTTTCCGACATTCTCGCGGAGCGCGGGCTCAGGGTCACGCCGGTGCTCGTCACCGTCGATCCGGAACGCGACCGGATCGACACGATGGGCGGGCCGCTCGCCGATCTTCACCCCGGCTTCGTAGGGCTGACGGGAACGGCTGAGGCGCTTCAGGTCGCCTACGATGCCTATGACGTATCTTTCGAGGAGGTGTTTACCGATCCCGAATTCGGGCCGGTCTATTCCCACGGAAGCTTCATCTACCTCCTGGATCCAGGCGGCCGCGTTCTGACGCTGCTCCCCCCGGTGCTCTCCCCGGAACACATGGCCACTATCGTCGCGGCGAACGTGGCAGGGGCGGGCTAGGGCGTTGGCGCGCGTGACACGGCGACAGGCGCTTATCGGGCTCGGCGCGGTTTGCCTTGCGGGGGCTGCAATCTACGTAGGCGGAGGGCGGAACGCCTTCTACAGCTTCCTGGCGGAAGGCACGGATGCCCGTCAGCTGACCGCGCCGGAAGCCTACGAGGCGGCGCGATCCGGCGAGATCCTTCTTGTCGACATTCGCCGCCCCGACGAGTGGGCCGCGACAGGCAGCCCAGAAGGCGGCGTGCGCCTCGATCTCAGGCGCGAGGATTTCATCGAGGAACTGGACAAGCTCGCCAAAGGCCGGCGCGATGCGCCGATCGCGCTGATCTGCGCCCGCGGCGTGCGGTCGGCGCGGCTTACGAACAGGCTGACGGAGGCTGGATTTACCGCCATCATCGACGTGCCGGAAGGAATGCTCGGCTCTGGCGCCGGGCCCGGCTGGATCAAGCGGAACCTGCCTTTGGATCGGAGCTAGCATGCGTTGGATATGGGCACTTGCGGCGGCATTCATCGCCGGCCCCGCGGCTGCGGCATGCAACGGCGCAGAAGGGGCCTGCACCATCTCCTCGGGCGAATATCACATCGATCTTCCAGCAGGCGACGGGCCCTTCCCGGCGCTCGTATTCCTGCACGGTGCGGGCGGGAAGGGAGAGTCGATGGTCCGCATGATGGGCCAGGCGCTCGATCGCGGCTACGCGGTGATCGGCCCTCAGGGGTTGAAACGCCCAGACTCGCGGTTCTCCTCAAGCTGGTCGTTCTTCCCGGGCCGCGAAAAAATACGTGACGAGGCAGCCTTCCTGCGGGAGGTGATCGCGGATGCGAGTGCGAAACACCGGGTCGATCCCGATCGCATCCTTCTTGGCGGGTTTTCCATCGGCGGATCGATGACAACCTACCTCGCCTGCGAGCATCCCGACCTCGCGAAAGGCTTCGCCCCCGTCGCGGGCGGGTTCTGGCGCCCGCATCCCGAGCTTGACGCCTGCGCGGGGCCCGTCGATCTGTTCCACA
The DNA here is from genome assembly GCF_032586175.1 of Ovoidimarina sediminis. NCBI lineage: Bacteria > Pseudomonadati > Pseudomonadota > Alphaproteobacteria > Rhodobacterales > Roseobacteraceae > Ovoidimarina > Ovoidimarina sediminis. Next base: position 63,724 of record NZ_JAWHTE010000007.1, on the reverse strand, counting down.
CCCATGGCTGGACGGACGGCACTGTGCCATTGGAGGGCCGCCCGCTTCGCCCCGGGCTCACGCAGGGCGATATCTTTTACACCATGCAAGTCTGGCGCGAGACGAATGGCTGCAACCGGCTCAGGGCCGACAGGTTCGAGATGGATGAGAACTGGTGGCGCCGTGCGTGGGACAGCTGTGACCGGGGATCTCTTGAGCTTGTACTGTTCCCCGGAGGGCACGGCGTCCCAAAGGGCTGGGCCAATATCGCGCTCGACTGGTTCGAGGCGCTGCCGCCGTCGCCCACGCAGTAGCGGCACGTCACTCCGCAGCGATCCGATCCGGCCCCGCCAGGGTGTCGCGCAGCGCGGCGCGATGCGCCCTGGCGCCGCGGATGATCGGCGGCGCGTCGAACACTTCGGGCGTCCCCAGAACCCGCTGGGTCCAGCGGAACCGCGTGAGGCGAAGGCCGGACAGCGCCGAAAGCGGCACCGCACCCAATAGCGAAACGGCCACCGGCAGAAGCCAAAGCGTCACGAGGCCGTGCACCATACCCCCGACGAGGAGGGCACCCACAATCGTCTCGAGCGCGTGGAACTTGATCAGCGTCCCGGGCCCGTAGCGCCCGCCTTGCCGTGGCTGCGGCACCCAACCTTCACGAATGCCAAGTGCCGTGCGGATCACCGCGATGGTCTGCTGCACCATCAGTATCGGCGCATAGAGGATCGACAAAAGGAGTTCTGCAAGAAACGACGCGGCGAACCGCACCGGCCCGCCCACCTCGCTCAGCCGCACACCGGAACGGTGAAGCGCGATAGTCCCCACGAATTTCGGGGCAAGCAGCATCCCGTACATGAAGGCAAGCATGAGCATGTTGTTGAACGAGCTCATCTCGGGCCAGACGACCTGCGGGTTCAGGCCCGAGAAATAGGTGATCACGTTCCGCTCCTGTCCTGCGCCGATAAGCGCCCAGACCGTCAGCAGCGCGAACCACGCGGGCGACAGCATGTAGCTCATCGCCCCGTGAAACATGTGGAACCGGCTGACCGAGTGGAAGCCACGAGTGGTCAGGATGCTCAGATGCTGCAGGTTGCCCTGGCACCAGCGCCGGTCCCGGCGGACATAGTCGATCAGCGTGGCCGGAACCTCTTCATAGCTTCCGCGTATCCGCGGGAGGAACCGCACGCCCCAGCCCGCCCGGCGCAATAGCCCGGCCTCGACGAAATCGTGGCTGAGGATCAGCGCATCCTTCGCGCGGAAGGTGTGAAGCCTGGGCAGCCTCGCCGACGCCGCGAAGGCCGCTGTGCGGATGATCGCATTGTGGCCCCAGTAGTTGCCCTCGCGGTCCGACCATGTCGCGATGCCTTCCGCCAGAACCGCACCATAGATCGTCGAGGCGAACTGCTGCACCCGCCCGAAAACCGTTTCGGCCCCGAAAAGCTGCGGACATGACTGGATCAGGCCGGCGCTTGGATCGCCCGAAAGCTCGTCGGCGAGCGCAATGATCGCCTCGCCCGACATCAGGCTGTCGGCGTCGAGCACCAGCATCGCCTCGTAGCTTCCGCCCCAGCGTTCAACCCAGTCGGCAAGGTTGCCGATCTTCCGGTCGGTGTTCATCGGCCGTCGCCGGTAATGTACCCGGGTGCCGTGCGGCAGCTTGGCCCTGAGCGCGGCGAAGGCGCGAAGCTCCTGTTCCGCAAGCGCCAGGTCGTGCGTATCCGACAGGATGAAGAGCGAGAAGCGGTGCACATGCGGTAGCGCGCTCAGCTCGTCAAGCATCGCCGCGGCATTGCCGAACACGTCCCACGGAATCTCCTGATAGGCGGGCACCAGAAGCGCCACCTCGATCGGCGCGACGGCCGCCTTCGCTTTCGGGGGCGCGGCACCGATAAGGCTCACCAACCCGACGGTCACGTTCGAAACCGCAAGCGAGATCCAGAAGAACGTCACCGCCATCAACCCGATAAGCAGCGCTTCCGGCAGGGACAGCCCGCCCATGGCAAAGAAGTTACCAACGATCACGACCAGAACGAGGGTCGCCAGAAGCGCGGGCAGGAAGGTCACGACCCGCCAGATCGCGGCGCGGCGCCGGCGCGTTAGCCCGGGGGCGGCATTGTCGCGGAACGGCCGCTTGAGATCCTGCCGCGGATGCTGAAGCGGCTTCTCCGGCGGCATGTAAAGCGCGAGCGGCAGAGATGCCTTGGCGGATTCCGCGGATCCCTGCGTCATGGCGCCGTCCAGCGGTATAGCCAGACCTCGGTCTGCGACCGGCCGTCCCGCACCAGTTGCGCGCGCAGTTCCACCGCGGGCGCCTTGCCGGGATCGAAACTGAAAGTCAGGCGCAGCCCGCCTGTCTCGGGATTCTGTTTCAGAACCCCGTCAGACACCTTGCCGCGATTGGAACTCACGTGCTTCACCAGCGTATCGATATCGCCGCGCAGGTTTGGGTGATCGGCGAAATCTATGACGACCAGCGTTTTCGAGCGGTCGAAATTGCCGCCGATCCGCGTGTTCAGAACGGGTGCGACAGCCCGGGGGCGCGGCGGCTCCCCGCCCCACGACATCTGATAGCTGAACCGGTGCGCCATGCCCGAATCGAGCGCCATGCGTGGCCGCCAGTAGGCGACGATGTTGTCATAGATCTCCAGATCCGTCGGGATCTCTACGAGGGTGACGGCCCCGGGCCCCCAATCCTCGCCTGGGGTGATCCACAGCGACGGGCGGTCGTGATACTTCGCCTCGAGATCGCCGAATGCCTCGAAGGCTCTGGAGCGCTGCATCAGACCGAAGCCCGACGGCCCGTCATCCACGAAGCTCGACACCTGAAGCCTGGCGGGGTTGGCAAGAGGGCGCCACAGAAGCTCTCCCGCCCCGTTGTGAATCATGAGACCGTCGCTGTCATGTACAGCCGAGCGGAAATCGTCATGTCCCGCGCGGTTCGTTTCGTCGAAGAAGAACATCGACGTCAGCGGCGCGATGCCCACGTGCTCAAGCGGGATACGCGGATACAACCTGGCGCTCACCTGCATCGTCATCGGCAGGCCCGGGGTTATGGCAAAGCGATAGGCCCCCGCGACCGACGGGCCGTCGAGAAGCGCATGCACCACCATCTGCGGATCACCGGGCGCCGGTGTTTCCAGCCAGAAGCGCGTGAATTCCGGAAACTCTTCGCCCGCCGGTTCCGCCGTGTTGACGGCAAGCCCCCGGGCCGACAGGCCATAGGTCTGGCCCCTGCCGATCCCCCGGAAATAGCTGGCGCCCTGGAACACCGCGAATTCGGTAAAGACACCGGCCTTCTGAAGCGCGGCGCGCAGGCGCAGGCCGGAATAGCCCATCGTCGCGTCCACCGGCAGATCGGGAAACTTGTCGGTCTTGTCGAAAAGCGTCGGGTCGAAGGCGAGCGTCCGGGCCTCGCCATTCTCGATCACGTTGATCTCGACCGCGCGCGGGAAATAGAGGCCGGGGTGAAAGAAATCGATCTTGAAGGGCGCGTCGGTGTCGTTCCAGAGCGCGTTGCGCGGATCGAACCACATCGAGCGGTATTGTTCGTAGGTCAGATCCCGCCAGCCCTGCGGCACCTGCGGGCGGGGCTGATAGGTGGCCATGGAAAGACGCCGCGCCTCCGCCTCCAGCCAGTCTTCCGAAAAGGGCCGCGCCGCGCCCTTGAAAACCGGGTCGGCCCCCGCCCTGGGGGCAAGGGCGGCAGCGGCAAGAACCGCAAGCATCTGACGACGGCCAAGCGTCACGACGGCCGCGCCTTGGGGCGCCACGGCTGGCCCTTGAACCACGCCACGGTGTAGGCCACGACAATCAGGGCCGCGATCCCCACAAAATTCGCAAGCGTTGTGTTCAGCGTCGACCGCCCGGCGACATCAAGCGCGACGCCGAGGATCCGCGCAAAGACCATCGAGAAGACGAAGACCGCAAGCGACTGCTGCCCGACCTTCATGACAACCCGCACAATCCTGTCCCACCAACGCTCAAGCATCCCGTCGCCCGTCGCGATCAGCCGCGCCCCCTGCACGCCGGCGGCGGCCCAGGCGAGGTAGGCGAGCGCGAGAAAATGTACGTAGCGCAGGATCCCGAAATCGGATTTGTTGAACCAGCTCCGGTTTTCGATGCGCCACTCCCGCGCCCAGTCGAAGCCGAACTCTCGCACCCCGATATTCGACAGGGGAATATTTGTAAGAACGATCACCGCCGCCACAGCGATCAGCCAGCCCTTCACCGGCGGCGCCGGGATCCAGCCCCGCATGAACGCAAAGCCGGTGAAGAAGATAAGTTGCCAGCCGAACGGGTTGAAGAACCACTCGCGGTCCGACCACGGCTCTGCGGGGAAATTGATCGCCAGATGCCCGACGCCCAGCCATTCCAGAAGCGCGCTTTGTGCGAAAAGCCAGACGACGGCGACCCCCGCCGCCGTCTGCCAGAGCGAGACATAGGAAAGCGCCATGACCACCGGCATCATGGCGAGGATCACGAGGTACATCGGCAGGATGTCGAAATAGTTCGGCACATAGGTGAGGGTGAATAGGCCCACGAGCTGCGGCCCGGGATCGGCGAAGAACTTCCAGAGGTTCAGCGAGCCGACGTAGTTCTTGTCGAAATCGCCATAGATGTTCAGCGCCGCCATCAGCATCGCGATAGTGAAGAACAGCCCGATATGCGCCCAGTAGACCTGCCAGACCCGGTAGATCACCCGGCCCGTGCCCAGCCGCCAGCCAGAGCGGTCATAGGTTTTTCCGAAGGCAATGGCCGAAGCCATGCCCGAACAGAAGACGAAGATTTCGGTTGCGTCGGAAAAGCCCCAGCGCGCGGGAATCCAGGAGGTGAAGAAGTTCCCCGGCGTATGGGCAAAAAGGATGATGAACATCGCGATCCCGCGGAAGAAATCGAGCCGCGGGTCGCGCAGCGTGCGGTCAGGCACGGCGTGCGACGCCGCGCGCGCCTGTTCCCGTTCCGGCGATGTCGTCACCATGGTCATACTCGTCCGCCCCGCCCAACCAGCTCCTGATCACTCAGCCGGAACCCGGTTCGACCGTGCCGATCCCCGGCGCGCCGCCTCGATCATCGCGCGGCGCGTCATGGCATAGGCGTCATCCGTTCTGGCGCGCCGGGCAGTCCTGTCGTTCAGGATCGCCTCGGTCTGTTCAAGCATTCCTGCGCGAAGACCCGCATCAATCGTAAGGCGCTCGAAGATATCGCGTTGCGCGTGGCTGCCGCCGGCAAGATGCATCTGCCGCCGGGCGCGCGCGAGGTGGGTGAAGGCTGTCCGATAGGCGCCTTCGCCGAAATCCCTCAACCCCGTTGCCGCGGCGACGCCGGGATGTGCCATGCGCGCATCCGCCTCCGAAGCGGAACGGTCCGCATCGTCCTTCAACCGGCGCAGAAGCTTGATGACCGCGTCCTCCCGCCTGTCTCCGATCAACGCCAATAGATAGTGGAGATCGGCGAAGACAAGACTGCCATCTTCCGTTCGCGCCGCAGAAAGATCCGCCAGTTCATTCCAGCGCGCGCCCACATCGACGCCTTCAAGCTCCAGCCGCATCAGAAGCGAGGTCGCATTCGAAATATCCCTGTAGTCGTCGGTCCGCTCCGCCCGGATCAGGGTGTCGTAGAGGGAAAGCACCGTCTCCGTCTCCCCGAGATCGAGGTGCATGAGGGCCTTGTGCCACCACACGTGGAACCGGAAATTGTTGCAATGCGCCCAGGCCGCTTCCCGCCCGCTCAGCCAGTCGATCCCGCCCCGGCTGTCGCCGGTCATGTCATAAACATGGGCCACGGCATGCAGGCCCCAGGCATCGTCAGCCGCAAGTTCAAGCCCAGCACGCCCCGCACGCGCGGCCTCCTGATACTCGCCGGTCTCCTCAAGTGCAAAAGCGTGGCAGCCCAGAAGATAGCCCCGCCCCGGATGATCCGCGTCATAGGCCGGAAGCACGGTTTCGATCGAACGTCGCATCCCTGCCGCATCGCCAAGAACGAACCGGATCGCATGCGAGAGTTTCATTGCCAGCGTATCGCCCGGGTTTTTCGACAGAACCTCGTCAAGCCGGTGCACGGCCAGCGAGGGCCGGCCGGAAAGCCATTCCCCGAGCGCCAGAACAAAGGCGTGCTCACGTGCGCTGACGGCGCCGTCCCGCACCGCGTTCTCTGCCGCCTGCAGGGCCTCCGCCGCGGTCGGCACAAGCTCGCCTCGGCCCAGAAGCATCAGGAACAGCCCTTTCACCGCGTGACCGAGCGCGAAGCCCGGCTCTGCCTCGAGTGTTCGGGCCAGATGCTCCGGGGTCACCGCGCCATGGGCCAGAAAGGCCATCTGCGTGTCGTTCCAGGCGGCCAGGGCCATGGAGGACGCAAGTGTCGTTTCCTGGCGAAAGATATCGGTTTGCATGAGGGTAACGCTGCTTCCGTTTAGGAGGGTCGAGCAAAACGGAATAGGATTGGCTGCTTTGTGTCAAAGGCGGGGGCCCCGATATGACGGACATGTGAGTGAATGCATGAAGTCTGTGATCGTATGTTGCGAAACGCAGCGCGCGGCGGCCATTTCCCGCCCGCGCCAGAACCGATATGCCCGTTTGGATGCCCCTTGAACTCGGCCGTCAGGGCAGCGCGTCGTCGCTGTCGAGCCAGCGCAGAATGCGTTCGCTGTGCTCCCCGAACCGGGGCGGAGGGTGTCGGTAGGTACACGGCGTCTTCGACAGATTCAGGGGGTTGCCGATCAGCTCCACGCCGCTGCGGTCGATATCCTCCCGCGCCATGTCGATGCGCATACCGCGCGCCGCCACCTGATCGGAGGCGAAGACCTGTTCGACCGTGTGAACGGGCCCGACGGGCACCTTCAGCGCTTCGAGGCCGGTCACCACTTCCTCAGAAGCGCGGCGGGAAAGTTCGCCCTCAAGCACCGGGATCAGCCTGTCGCGGTTCTTCACACGCATCGGGTTGGTCGCAAAGTCGGCATCCCGGGCAAGGTCGTCCCGGCCAAGAAACGAACAGAACCTCTGGAACTGGCTGTCATTGCCCACCGCGACGAGGACGTGCCCGTCCGAGGTCGTGAAGGTCTGGTATGGCACGATTGTCGGGTGCTGGTTTCCGCGCCGGGGCCGCGGCCCGCCGGTCGTCAGATGCGCGACACCTTCATTGATCAGCCAGGCCACCTGGCTGTCGACAAGCGAAAGATCGATATGCTGGCCCTGTCCCGTCCTGTCGCGGTGCCGAAGCGAGGCGAGGATGCCGGTCGTCGCGTACATCCCGCACATCACGTCGGCGATGCCCACGCCCACCTTCATCGGCGCGCCGTCCACCTCGCCGGTAAGCGACATGATCCCGCCATAGCCCTGCGCCATCAGGTCATAGCCCGGCTTGTCGCGGTTGGGCCCGGTCTGGCCGAAACCCGAGATCGAGCAATAGATCAGGCCGGGATGCGCGGTAAGAACGCTCTCGTGGTCGAGCCCGTATTTCAGAAGCCCGCCGGGCTTGAAGTTCTCGATGAAGATATCTGCGCGCGCCGCGATCCGTTTGACGGTCGCCTGCCCCTCGGGCGTCGCAATGTCGAGGACAATCGACAGCTTGTTGCGGTTTGCCGACATGAAGTAGCTCGAAAGATCCGTGGGAGCCCCGTCGCATCCCGCCGCGAACGGCGGGCCCCACTGGCGGGTGTCATCGCCCGCGCTTGCCGGATTCTCGATCTTGATCACGGTTGCGCCCAGATCGCCCAGCAGCTGGGTGCAGGTCGGTCCGGCGAGGATGCGCGACAGATCGAGGACAATGACCCCCGCAAGTGGCCCGGCGGCGTCAGATCCGTCCGTCATAGCCTTGCCCCTCGATCTCGGCCGCGATGACGGTGAAGGTCTCCGCCTCGAGCGCCCGCGCAAGCGCGGCCCGCAACTCGTCGCGGTTGCGCACCGTCTCGCCCGCACCGCCGAAGGCCCGGCCGAGGGCCGCGAAATCGTGATGGGCAAAGTCGACGCCCGCATTCTTCAACTGCCGCTGCCGCTGTTTCAATTCGATCAGCGCAAGCGACGCATCGGCGAATACGATGACGATCGGCTTCAATCCAAGCTCTGCGGCCGTTGCCAGTTCCCCGGCGACCATCAGGAACCCGCCATCGCCTGTGAAGGCAACGACCGGGCGATCCGAAGCGGCAAGTGACGCACCCATCGCAAGCGGCAGGGCGCAGCCCATGGTGCAAAGGCCGGTGGATTGCAAAAGCGTCTTCGGGGCCGGGCACCTCCACATCTGGCTTAGCAGGATGCGGTGCGCGCCGGAATCGACGGTGGCCACTGTTTCAGGTGGCAGGACGCGGCGCGCTTCGGCAATCACCGCGCCGGGCCCCCAGGCCTCGTCCTCGGGAAAGGCCCGAGCCAGCGCGGCCTTCAGCGCCGGGATCTCTCCGCCGGGCCAGGTGACGCGCGGCGCAATTCCGGCCGCCATCGCCTTGAGCGCCGCCCCGGTATGGCCGATTACCGACAGCGTGGCCTGGTGCATGTAATGGGTGTTCGGCGCCGCATGAATGTCGATGACCGCCTGCTGCGCCGGATCCCAGATTTCGCGCCAGCCCGTCCGCATCTCGATCGGATCGTAGCCTACGCAAAGGATCAGATCGGCACCGCTGACAAATGGAACGAGGTGCCGGTCCGCAAGCGGCGACAATCCCGCACCGCCCAAGGCAAGGGGATGCGCTTCGTCCAGCACGCCCTTCGCCTTGTACGTCGTGATCACCGGGATGCTGAACGCCTCGGCGAAAGACTGGACATCGCCCGCGGCTCCATCCTTGAGAACATCGAGCCCCACGATCATCACCGGGCGTTCCGCCGCCGCTAGATAGGCGCGCATCCTCTCCAGAACCTCGCCCGAGGGCACGACGGGCGCTGGCGGGATGCGGCGCCGGGTGCCCGATACCGCCGTTGCATCGGCGACCGAAATCGGCACATCGATCAGAACCGGCCCCTCGCGCGGATCGGTCGCGATGGCAAGCGCCTTGTCGGCAATCGTATCTGCCCCCTCGGCCGTCAACGTGAAGGTCGCCTTCGTGATGGGTGCCAGAACGGCGCGGTGATCAAGCACCTGATGGGTATAGGTCAGCGCCTCGTCGGCATCGATGCAGCCCGACAGGACGATCAGCGGCACCCTGTCCTGTTCGGCATTGGCCACCACGTTGACCGCGTTCATCAGTCCCGGCCCCACCGTGCTCACAAGGATCGGTGGCGCCCCGTCCATGTGATGTGCACCCTCGGCCAGGAAGCCCCCGGCATTCTCGTGCTTGATCAGGTGAAACGCGATCCCCGCACGCTCCAGAGCGTCGAGAAGCGTCAGAACCTCGCCGCCGGGCATCCCGAATGCGTGGCGGCATCCAGCCTCGTAGAGACGTCGGGCCAGAATGTCGGCGGCGCGGTCTTGCTGCATGTCTCTTCCTCCCGCCCTCGTTTTGTCAGCGGGTCGCGTCCAAGGCAATCGCCTCGAAGATCGCGTCAAGCCGGGCGGCGGCATCGGCAAGCTCCGCCCCACCTTCATCGGCATAAGGCGCGGAGACGAAAGAGGGCAGCTTGTAGCTTAGCGTCGCGGTCCCATCGGCGTTCTCGGTAAGGTACATCCGCATCGGGGCCTCGATCATGGCAGCGGTCGAAAGCCGCAGGATCTCGACTGCAAACTGGTTGTTGAAAAGTCCCAGCACGCGGTTTTCGGGGATCTCGATCCCCCGTGCCTTCGCCGCCTTCGTCGGCCCGGCCTGGGTGACGATGATCATCTTGTTCGCCTTGGCCGCTGCCGTGAGGTTCTGAAGAAGCGCGTCGAAGGCCCGTTCGGTCGGATAAACCTTCCAGCCTTCGCGCGGCGCCATGTCCTCGTCCGCGAACGCCGGAATACCCGCAAGCAGGACGAACAGAAACGTCACGATACGTGCCATGTGCTTTCCCTCCCCGAGAGTCTCCGTCCGGCAATGCCCGGAAACCGCCCCCCCGGCAAATCACGATGAAGACAGGCGAGAGTGCCCTTCGCGCTAGACGAGCTCCGCATCCGTCATGACTTCCAGAAGCGCCGGGCCCTTCGCGGCCAGCGCCTCTTCCATCGCCGCAGCGAGCTCGCCGGGCTGCGTCACCTTGAGACCGGTGCCGCCGCACAGCCGGGCGAAGGCGGCGAAGGAAGGATTCACCAGATCGGTTTCCCACACCGGCCATTCCCCGGCCTTCTGCTCTTTCGAGATCTTTCCGAGCTGGCCGTTGTGCAGCAGGATATGCGTGATGTTCATCCCGTATTTGACGGCTGTCGTGAACTCCATCGGGTATTGCCCGAACCCGCCATCACCCGAAATCCCGATAACCTTGCGGCCCTTCAGATGCACGAAATCCTGCGTCGCGGCCCAGGCCCCCATGGCGGCGGGAAAGCCGAAGCCGATCGAGCCCAGATAGCCCGACATCAGCACCCGCTGGCTGCCCTTCGTCTCAAGATACCGTCCGAAGGAATAGGTGTTGTTGCCCACATCGACGGCGAAGATCGCGTCCTCAGGCGCAAGCCGGCTCAGTTCCGCGAAGACCGCCGCCGAGGCGATGCCTTGCCCGAGATCCTCGGTCAGCCGCGTGGCCTTTTCCTCACGCCAGAACGCCCACCGTTCGGCCAGTTCCGCCACGGCGTTCGCTGCACCCTCGGGCCGTTCAATCCGCGAGGTGACGGCATCGCAGAACGCCCCGATCTCGCCCCAGACCGGCAGGGTGACGGAATGGAACTTGCCCAGTTGCATCCGGTCGGTATCGACCTGGATCGTCGGTTTCCCCGGATCGATCCCGGTATGGTTCGAGAACGATGTACCAAGGCAGATCATCAAATCGGTCTCGTTCATGAACCAGCTTGCGATCGGCGTGCCGGACCGCCCCAGAACGCCGGCGGCATTCGGGTGATCGTCGGGAATGATGCCCTTGGCCTTGAAGGTCGTCAGAATCGGCGCGCCAAGCGCCTCGGCAAGCGCAATGGCCTTTTCGCGCACTTCCCATGCCCCGTGCCCCAGCACGATGCAGGGCCGTTTCGCCCCGTTCATCAGTGCAACCGCCGCATTCAGATCCTCGGAGTCGGGATGCACAACGCTGCGTCCGACGCGGCCTTCAGGACCGCGCGCGGAAGCATCGCTCGGCAAGGTCTGCATGTCATCGGGGAAGATCAGATGCGCAACGTCCTGTTCGACGATCGCACTCTTGCACGCCAGCGACATCAGTTCGGCGTGGTTCGACGTGCTCAGAACGGTCTGGGAGAACCGCGTCGCCGCCTCGAAGGCCGACGCCAGATCGATATCCTGAAACGCCCTAGGCCCGAAGACCTGGGTCTGCACCTGCCCGGTCAGCGCCAGAAGCGGTGCCCTGTCCACCTTCGCGTCCCAAAGCCCGGTCAGAAGGTTCGTGGCCCCGGGCCCCGCGATGGTCAGACAGGCAGCGGGATGCCCCGTCAGCTTGCCATAGGCGGAAGCGGCGAAGGCCGCCGCCCCTTCGTGGCGGATCCCGACATAGCGCATCTCACCATCGCCCACCCGGCGGCGGATCGCGTCGGCCAGCCCAAGATTCGAGTGCCCGACCATGCCGAAGACATGGCGGACGCCCCAATTCACCATCGTCTCCGCCATCACATCGGTCGCGGTGCGGGTATGCGGGGCCTCGGGCTCGAGGCCCACGAAGATCTCACCACTCCGGATGTCGAGCGGATAGATCCTTTGCCCGGAATCCTCGTGGCCACCGGGCGGCTTCCCGGTCAGCGGATCGAAATCCCACCCATGCCAGGGGCAGCGGATCCAGCATTTGCCTTCCACGCCCTTCTCGATCGATCCTTCCCCCAGCGGCCCCCGCTGGTGCGGGCAATGGTTGTCCATCGCCGCCCACTGCCCTTCGAAATGCGACAGGCAGATCGATACGGTGCGCGCGGTCACCGTCTTCACCCGGCCCTCCGGCAGGTCGTCGACATGGGCAACGCGGATCCAGTCCAGCGCCTCTGGCTCGGAAACGTCGGGCATAGGCGGAAACTCCTGTGTCAGTCGGTGTCGCCGGGCGACAGCAAGTCGAAGATCTTCTGCAAGCCGGTCAGAATCAGGACAGAGCCGAGGGCCCAGACCAGCAGCTCATAGGGTGCAAGTGGCGTGCCGCGCAGCCATTGGGCAAGCAACCCGCCCTGCGGGCGCAAGGCCGTGAAGCCGAGAAGCCCCTCGTTGCCCCAGAGGCGGAAACCCCAGAAGCGAGAGACATAGAACAGGGCAAAGCCCACCAACAGAACCACCACAAGCGTCAGGATCCGCCGCATCATGGCAGCACCACGGCCGTCTCGGGCTCCATCGCGAAGACCAGAAGATCGCCATGCCGGGTGATCCGGCCTTCGATCTGGATGTAAAGCGCCATCAGGTCATAGATTTCCTCGGGCAGATCAGAGCCATCGGGACCCGCTATCATCAGAAACTCCGTCCCCTCGACAGGCTGGGACGATACGAAGACCGGCGGCACACCACCCAGGATGCACAGGTTCGCGCAAGCCTTGTGGGCAAGGCCACGGCCGGGGCGCATCGCGCCCGCGAGGCATTTGCCGTCACAGATCTCCCCGGCAAGCTTCCAGCGGCCAAGGTCCTCGGCCACGGGGACCTCTCCTGTCCCGTCAAGCGTCTTCATCCCGTTGTTGCCGCCCCTGAGCTGCAACATGTCCATTGTGCCGCGTTCGAGAATGACACCCGAAACTTCCACGAGCTGACCGTGAACCGCGCCCGGGCGTTCCATCACACCGTTCTTGCCCTGGCCGGACATCATGAGCGTTCGGCCCGCGGGGATCCGTTCGTTTCCTTCTGTCACGTGAAGGATCGGCAACGGCGTCAATTCGATTACCCCTGATACCGTCTGCCGCCCGTAATCGAAACGAAGTGCGGCGGTCCCCGGATCGTCCTGCGTCGTGCCGATCCAGTAGGCTAAGGCACCGCCCGCCACAATGAGCCCTGCAACCGTTACCGCAAGGAAAATGCGCAAGCCCGAGGGAACCGGAAGATAGCCGACGAAGAAGGGATGTTCCTTGCGCTTCATGCGTTGTCCTCCCGGACCGGCGCCACCACCGGCTCGACATAGGTGCCCGGCGGATTGGCCTCGGGGTTCACGAAGACGACGCCGTTCTCAAGCTTCAGCCCGTAAGTCGGGATCGTCTCGGTAAACGGTGCGGGCGAGCGCCCGTCGGTCACGTTGTACTGAAACCCGTGCCAGGGGCAGGTCACGAGACAGTCGACGATCCGCCCCTCGCCGAGGGGCCCGTTCTGATGCGCACAGGCATTGGCAATCGCGCTCAACCGGTCGCCATCCCGGAACACCGCCACGCGGTCGCCATTCGGAAGAAGCGCGATGCGCGCCCGGCCATCCTCGATCTCGCCGGCGGGGCAGAGCGGCACCCACGCCGCAGCGGCAGGTGGGTTCGCACGTTCCTTCAGCCCGGCCGCAAGATGCAGGCCCGCCACAAGCGCGGCACTGCCGATCACGATCACGGTGAAACCCTGGTGGTCCTGGTCCAGAAGCGTGCCCAGCATCACGTGGCCCACCACCCCCACATAGGCGGGGTAGATAAGGTAATGCAGCGCCTTCCACAGCGGCGGCGTCAGGAATTTCATCCAGAAGTCATGGCTGGTGGCCGCGAGGACCAGAAGACTGAGAAGCGCGAACACTCCCAGTGCTTCGAACGGAAAGCCCGCCATCTGCCCGAAGCTTGTGTTCGAGGACAACACTGCCTCGAACTGGTCCACAGGTGAGAAGGCGAAATACCAGTTCAGGATGAAGTAGGCATGGCTTACTGCGACAACCGCCGTCAGTACCCCGAAATGCCGCCGGTTGTAGAGAAGCGGCAGAAACCGCCGGTCGAGCCGTGCGAGGGGCCCTGTGCAGAGGATCACGGTCATCATCAGGAAGGCGCAGGCACCGAAGGCCCGCGCATTGTGGATCTGCGGGGTGATCGGGCGTTCGTGGCTGAGGATTCCGGGGGCCAGATCGACGAACACCCAGAGGAAAAGCCCGGTTCCCGCGACAAGAGCCGCGTCATAGCCCCATTTGAAGCGGTTCCATTGAACGGGGATGTATTTGACGCTCATCGGGCCGCCTCGCTCACGTGCTCGGGCGCTATGCTCTCCGGCCATTCCTGACGCGCGGCCAGGCCCGCGATCACCGCGATCAGAAGTGCGGCGGACATGAGAACCGCCACCGGCAGGTGCACGGCACGCGGAGGGCGATACCTGTCGGCCCAGCGATCGGCCTTCGTTTCCAGCCGGACTCAGCGCCAAAGCACGAGAGGCCAGATCAGAAGCACCCCGGGCACCAGCAGCGGACGGAACGCATAGGCGCCCCGCGCATCCTCATCCACCCGGTCGATCCCGAAGAGAAGAAAGACCGCGGCGACGACGGCACCGAGGATCAGCCACCACTCCGCGATGCCGACAAGAAGCGCGGCCCCGCTCATGCGACACCACCGTAGCGGATCCCTGTCAGATCGCTCATGTCCTTCTTCCAGGTGGTCAGATCGTCGATGGTGAACTTCGACAGGTGATCATGCCCGCAGGCCCGCGCCATGAGTTGCATGAGTTCCTTGCTGGCAGTGAAGAAATTCGCGAGCCGCTCGGCCGATTTCTCGATCACCAGACGGCTCACCAAATGCGGCTTCTGCGTTGCGATCCCCACCGGGCAGGCGTTGGTGTGGCAAGCACGCATGGCGATGCACCCGATCGCCTGCATCGCGGAATTCGACACGGCGATCGCATCGGCACCAAGCGCCATCGCCTTGATGAAATCCGCCGCGGTGCGAAGCCCTCCGGTGATGACAAGGGGCACGTCTCCACGCTCCAGCCGGTCAAGGTGCGCACGTGCGCGCGCCAGCGCCGGGATCGTCGGCACCGAAATGTTGTCGCGGAAAAGCGTGGGCGCCGCCCCCGTACCGCCGCCGCGCCCGTCGAGGATGATGTAATCCACCCCGACCTCCAGTGCGGCATCGATATCCCGCTCGATATGCTGGGCCGACAGCTTGTAGCCGATCGGAATGCCCCCGGTCCTGTCCCGCACCTGATCTGCGAAATCGCGGATCTGGTCAGGATCCGTCCACTCCGGGAACCGCGCGGGGGATATGGCATCCTCGCCCTCATCAAGCCCGCGCACCTCGGCGATCCGCGACGTAACCTTGTGGCCCGGCAGGTGCCCGCCGGTCCCGGTTTTCGCCCCCTGCCCGCCCTTGAAGTGAAACGCCTGCACGCGGTCGAGCTTGTCCCAGGAAAAGCCGAACCGCCCCGAGGCAAGTTCGTAGAAATAGCGGCTGTTGTCCTTCTGCTCCTCCTCCATCATCCCACCTTCGCCTGAACAGATGCCTGTCCCCGCTTTCTCGGCCCCCTGCGCCAGTGCGCGTTTCGCGGGCTCCGATAAAGCGCCGAACGACATGTCGGAAACGAAAAGCGGGATCTCGAGGCGCAAGGGCTTCTGCGCATTGGGCCCGATGATCACGTCGGTGCCCACCGTCACATCCTCAAGCAGCGGCGGGGTGGCGAGTTGCGCGGTCAGAACCTGGATATCGTCCCAGGTCGGCAGATCGTCCCTCGGCACCCCCATCGAGGCCATTTCGCCATGGTGCCCGTTCTTCAGCCCGTTCCGTGCCAGCGCCTGGATCGCCGCGTTCGCCGGCTCCTCCGCCGTACCATGGGATGTATCCGCGTAAAGCCCGAGATAGGCCTTGCGGTTGAAGGGCTGCGGGTTCTCCTTCGCCCAGGCACCGATCTCGTCTTCATCGACGAGTACGTCGCCTCCTTCGACCCATGCGGTGAAGCGCGGCAATGCCTCGTCGTTGGCGTATTCCGATACGCCCGTGTCCAGCCGGTAATCCCAGTTGTGCACCGGGCAGATCAGGTTCTGCCCCCGCACATATCCATCCGCCATAAGCGCACCGCGGTGCAGGCAGCGGCCGTAGTAGACGCGCACGTCTTCGTCGAAGCGCACGACCACCAGATCGACCTCGCCAACAAGCGCATAAGCCGGTTCCCTGTCCTTCAGATCATCGTATATCGCCACGCTGACGGCCATGCCGATCGTCCTTCCCGGGTCAGATTGCCCCAAAATTTCCGCCGAGCCTTCGGTCTCTCCAATGCCGATGGCCCGGGGATCTTCACGCTAATGCACAGAAGACAAACGAAATCGTTTCGCCAAGGCAACTCCTTCGGCCCTCAGAACACGTCCAAGTCACGATGGTGTGCGCTCAGGCCTTCGTGAGAAATGTAACGAACCCGCACCGACGGCAGGCTGCACGCGGCCGCCGGGCTCCGCCGCACGAGGCCACGATCGCGGGCCCCCTCGGGGCGCGCGCGGCACGGCGTCGCGTGAATTCCCCGATGGTTTTATGGCCCGATCCATCTTCCGGAGGCGGACTGCCCGCTGAACGGAGGAGCAAGCACTTCCACCGCGGCGTGCGTTGCCGGAAAAGCGACGCCGCGCGCCCGATCACGTGGACGCCGGCGCAGAATGCCCTTGTCCGCCGCACAACCTGTAAAGAAACACCCTGGAAATATTACGAATGGCTCCGCCGAAACGCCCGGCCCGGCCGCTCGCCAGCCTTCCGCATCTCCGTCCTGATCGGATTCGCCGCAGAAACCCCGCTTGCACCGGCCTCCGCCCTTGCCGACACTGGTAAAAGGCGGATTGAACGAGAAGGGCCCGGTCTTCCGCCTCAGACGAGGGGGCAACGGAACGGCAATCTGAATGCGCAGATATCTTCTTCCGGTCGCGATCGCCGCGCTTCTTCTGGCCTTCTGGCTGAGCCCTGAGGCGCGGGAAGTCTCTGCGGGCGTCGCGATCTTCCTGTTCGGGATGCTGATGCTCGAAGATGGCTTCAAACTCTTCGCGGGCGGCGCGCTGGAGAGGATGCTGGAACGCGCGACCCGCTCCACCGCGCGATCGCTACTGTTCGGCATCATCTCGACGACGCTTCTGCAATCAAGCTCCCTCGTCTCCGTCATCACGATCTCATTCCTGAGCGCGGGGCTCATCTCGCTGACCGGCGGCGTCGGCATCATCTTCGGCGCGAATATCGGGACGACCACGGGCGCCTGGCTCGTCGCCGGGCTGGGATTGAAGGTAGATATCGCTGCCTACGCCATGCCCATGATCGCAATCGGCATCGTTCTGGTATTCCAGAAACCCAAACCTCTGCGTGGGATCGGCTACGCGCTTGGCGGCCTCGGGTTCCTTTTCCTAGGGATCCATCACATGAAGCTCGGCTTCGAAAGTTTCAGGGATCAGATCGATCTTCTGCGCTTCGCGCTGCCGGGGCTTCTGGGGCTCTTGGTCTACACGCTCCTCGGCGCGGGTGCGACGGTCATCATGCAATCGAGCCACGCAACGATGGTTCTGATCCTCGCCGCCCTCGCCGCCGGGCAGATCACCTATGAAAACGCCCTCGCGCTCGCGATCGGCGCAAACATCGGCACGACGGTTACCGCCATCATCGGATCACTCGGGGCGAACTTCCAGGGCCGGCGGCTTGCACTTGCGCATCTGGTGTTCAACGTCGCAACCGCCGCCGTGGCGCTTGTCTTCATCTCTCCCCTTCGGCTCGCGGTCGACGGGATCAGCGAAGCCGTAGGTGTTGCGGCGGGCGACTACGCCCTCAAGCTCGCGGTGTTCCACACGCTCTTCAACCTCCTGGGCGTCCTCCTGATGCTGCCTCTGCTGAACCGCCTGATCGCCATCCTCGAACGCCGGATACCTGAACCTGTTCCGGACGTAAGCCGCCCACGCTACCTGACGCAGGCGGTCGACGCCTTTCCGCAGGCACTGGAGGGTGCGCTTCGCAAGGAAGTGCTTCACCTTTACGACAATGCATCCGAAGTGATCCTGAGCGCCCTCAACCTCGATCCCGATGCCGTTTTCGCCAGCACCGATCTTTCGCGAACCGTCCGGCAAAGCCGCCGCGCGGTCGATATCAATGTTGACGAAGCATACGAAAAGCGGATCAAGACACTCTACTCCGCGATCTTCGAATTCACCACGCGGGTCGGAGAGAACCGGGCATCCGCCGAGATCGCCGAAAGCATCTCGACCCTGCGCAACGTCTCAAGCGACATCGTGCGCGCAGTAAAATCCGTCAAACACCTCCGCAAGAATGTGCTGCGCTACGGCACCCGGCCACAGGGCAAAGTGACCGAGCTTTACGATGGGCTCCGCCTGGAACTTGCGCAAATCCTCAAGGAGATCCGCAAGCTGGAACTCTCCGATCCCGCCGATCGCAGCATTCTCTGGCTCGACCAGGAGCGCGCGAAGGTAGAGGAGGACGCACGCCTGACGACCCGCCGTGTCGAAACGCTGCTTCACGACGGCATGATCTCCCCCGCTGCAGCGACCTCGTTTCTGACCGACACGGGCTATGCCTACGGGGCAATGCGCGATCTGATCGAGGCCGCACGCGGCACCTATGCCGAACGCGACACGGGTATGGCGGAGGTGGAGAAGATGCTCGCCCTCGACGAGGATGAACTGCAGGACATGGCCCCCGGCGAAAAGGGCAAGATCCGGCGTCACGAAACAGTCGCGGACGGCACGTAGCATGAGCAGGGCACCCAACCGATCGGAGCTGGCATAATGGGGTTGAAGAAACTGGCCGCAAAGGTCGCCGACTACAACGCGCGGCTGGATCGCGGCGCGGCGGGCAAGATCAAGCCGGGCCACGTCAGGAAGGTGCTCCGGAAACTGACCCGAAAATCGGAAGAGCTTGAACAAGAGATCGCGGCCACGACCGATCCCGATAGGAAAGCCAGCCTTGCAATCAAGCTTGACGTCGCGCGGCAGCATATCGAACGGGCGAAGTGGCTGCTCGAACAGCTCGACTGACAGCCCCCCCGCCTTGCGGCATTCGCAAGAAGGCAGGGCCGAAGGGAAGGTTATTCGCTGCTGATCCTTGCGGAAACACCCGCTATGCTCGGCCGAGATCGATACGCGTGAGAGGTGTCGCGCGCTCGGGCGGCGAAGGAGAGACGCCATGAAACCCTTGTTGATCCTGCCCATCTGCCTTCTGACCCTTGCCGCGTGTAGGGAGGAGGCCGCGCCGGAGCCAAACATCGTGCGCGGCATGAAATCCCATCTCGTCACCGCAAGCCCCAACGTCGAGATGCGGCGCTTCCCGGCCGTGCTCGAGCCGTCAGAAATCACTGCCCTCTCGTTTGAGGCCGCCGGATCGCTCGAAGCGGTCAACCTTTCCGTTGGCCAGCGCGTCGCGGCAGGCGAAACGCTGGCGACCCTCGACAAAACGACGCTCGAACTTCAGGTCGCCTCCGCCGAGGCTGGCGTTGACCAGGCACGATCGAACGCGCGGAACGCCGACGACACGCTTGCACGCCAGCGCGCCCTCCTCGAAAGCGGCACCGTCACCCGCGCGGCGGTCGAGCAGGCCGAAGTGCAGGCCGACGCCGCAGCCGCACAGCTTGTCCAAGCAGAGAAATCTCTGGAAACGGCGCGCGAGAACCTGGGCAAGGCGGAACTCACCGCGCCCTACGACGGCATCATCAGCACGGTCGAGGCCACCTCCTTCGCGACCGTCGGCGCAGGAAGCCCGATCGCCACAATGTATCCCGACGACAGTTTCGAGGTTTCATTTTCGGTCAATTTCGACACGGTGGGCCAGCTCGTCGTCGGCACACCTGCCCGTGTACGCCTTGCTGACCGGCCGGACACCACCCTATCCGCTGTCGTGTCCGAAATCGGTGCGCGCGCCGATGCGGTATCGAGCTTTCCCATCGTCCTTTCCCTCACAGAAACACACCCGGTGATCCGCGCGGGAATGGCCGTCGAAGCGGCGATCATCCTGCCCGCCCCAAGGGCCGACGGCTTTGCCATCCCCCTGAGCGCGGTGATCCGAGACGGACGGGTCGAGGGTGACGGAGACGGGATCATGAGTGTCTATGTCTTCGACCCCGACACCTCCCGCGTCGCACGGCGCGACGTCACCGTTGGCGGGATCCGCGAGAATATGATCGTCGTCCTCGACGGCCTGAATGAGGGCGATCGGATCGCCTCCGCCGGTGTCTCCTTCCTGAAGGACGGGCAGGAGGTGCGCCTCCTCGACGCCGGGGAATAGGGGCATGGATGTCCTGACGCGCTTCGGCATCGAGAAATCGCGCCTGACCCTTCTGGCAATGGTCGGCCTCCTGCTGATCGGCGCGCTGGCCTACATCAGCCTGCCGAAACGCGAGAACCCGGCCATCACGGTCAGAACGGTCATCGTCTCGGCAAAGTTCGACGGCATGGATCCGGAACGCGTGGAAAACCTGATAGCGATCCCGCTGGAACGCGCCGCGCGCGAGATCGGCGAGGTCGACGAGGTAAAGACCCTGATCACCACCGGATCGGCGCAGCTGAACGTCGCGGTGGCGGATTGGGTGCCGTCCGAAGATCTTGACCAGATCTTCACCGACATCCGCACGCGCATCGAACAAACCGCACCGCAGCTTCCAGAAGGCACGAAAGGGCCCTTCGTGAACTCGAACTACGGCGATGTCGCGGTGGCGACCGTGGCGGTCACGGGCGACGGCTTTTCCATGGCCGAGATCGCGGATGCGGCGGAGGATCTGCAATCGGGGCTCTACGCCGTCGACGGGATCACCAAGGTCACACTGTCGGGCGATCAGGACGAACGCATCTGGCTCGAGGTGGATGCACGGCGCCTCGCGGCGGTGGGCGTGCAGATCCCGGAACTCCTGCAGGATCTGCGCGATCAGAACGTCATTCTCCCGGCGGGTGAGATCGACGCCTCTGGAACCACCGTCCTTCTTGAGGCGAACGGCAATCTCGACACGCTCGACGATGTGGGAGAGGTGCTGACAAAACTGCCCTCGGGAGACATCGTGCGGCTGCGCGATCTGGTGACCCCGCGCCGCGGCTATGTCGACCCGCCCGAACAACCTGTCTTCTTCGACGGAGAGCCGGCGGTGCTTGTCAGTGTCGAGATGGCCGAAGATCGCGACATCCAGAAACTCGGCCGCACGCTTCGGGGCGAAATCGCGCGACTCGAGGCGCTGCAACCCATCGGCATCGGCTTCAACATCTCCACCTTCCAGGAAACAAACGTCACCCAGTCGATCAACGGCGCCCTGTCGAACGTGGCCCAGACCTTCGCGGTCGTTCTTCTGGTGATGCTCGTTTTCCTTGGTCTGCGCCCGGCCTTCATCATCGCAAGCATCGTGCCCTTCACCGTCACCTTCGCGCTTCTGGGGATGAGCCAGTGGGGCATCGATCTCGAACAGATATCCATCGCAGCGGTCATCATCTCGCTCGGGCTTCTTGTCGATAACGGGCTCGTGGTGGTCGAAGACATCGACACCCGGATCCGGGGCGGCTCATCCCCCCGCGAGGCCGCAATCGCGGCGGGCGGGCAGTTCTTCGTTCCACTCGCAGTGGCCTCGATCACCACGGTCTCCGCCTTCCTGCCGATGATGCTGGTGGAAGGCACCTCGGGCGAATTCGCCTTCTCACTTGGCGCGGTCGTGACGCTGATGCTGGTGGGATCGTGGCTCACCGCGCATTACATCCTGCCCTTTATCGCGGCGTCCGTCCTTCGCCCCGCATCCGCGAAGGCGGCGGAAACGGGCCGGCTGGCATCCGCCTATGGCACGCTGATCCGCCGGATCCTGCCCTTCGGGCTTCCTGTGATCGCAATCAGCTACGGCCTTGTGGCGCTCGGCATCCTGCAATTCGGCTCCCTCAGATCTGAGATGTTTCCGCTGTCCGAACGCGCCGAATTCCTGATCTACCTCGACCTTCAGAAAGGCAGCACACTGTCGGCAACCGAGGCAGAGGCGCTTGCCGTCGACGCCTGGCTGCGCGACCCGACGGTGAACCCGGAGGTCGCAAGCACCACGCTCTTTGTCGGCCACGGCGGGCCACGGTTCTACCTTGCCCTGGCACCGGCGGATGCCAGCCCGTCCAGCGCATTCTTCGTGGTCAACACTTACGATTTCGACGGCGCCGTGACGGCCGCGGCCCGCGCGCGCCGCCACCTTCAGGAAAATGCACCCGCCGTCCGGGCGCGCGTCACCCGCCTGTCCATGGGCGGCAGCGAAAGCGGCATCGTGGAAGTCGAAATCACCGGGCCCGATACCGATGTCCTCCTGAACGCAGCGAAACGCGTGGAAGAGGGGTTTGACGCCGTGCCCGGCCTCATCCTCAACCAGAACGACTGGGGCAACAAGACGATCACAATCGGCATCGACATCCTGCAGGAAAAGGCACGCGAACTCGGGGTCACGTCCAAGGATATCTCGAATGTCATGGAGGCGTACTTCTCGGGCGCCGCCGTATCCGTCCTGCGCGATGGCGACGATCAGATCCCAATCGTGATACGGGCAGAGGAGGTGTTTCGCGACAGCCTCGAAGATCTTCAGAACCTCTCGATCCCGACCGAGCGGGGGCTCGCCTCGCTTGATCAGGTTGCCCGTTTCGCGCCTCGCCTCGAACTCTCCCAACTCCGGCGCGAAAACCAAACCCGCAAGATCACGATCAGCGCGAAGAGCGAAACCCTTTCGGCAGCGGCAATCGAGGAGATCATCCAACCCACTCTGGACGGCCTCGATCTGGGCCCCGGCTATACCATTGAAATCGGGGGTGAAAGCGCGGAATCGGCCGAAACCAACGCCAAGCTCCTCGCCGGGATGCCCTATGCGCTAGTCGTGATGATCCTCGCGCTGACCTTCCAGTTCAATTCGATGCGGCGCGTTGCGCTCACCTTCATGACGATTCCCCTGATCCTCGTCGGCGCGCCCCTCGCGCTCGGGCTCACCGGTCAGCCACTTTCCTTCTTCGCGATCCTCGGTCTGATCTCGCTTATGGGGATCATCATCAACAACGCGATCGTGCTGATCGATCAGATCGATATCGAACGGCAAACCATGGATCTCGACGACGCCATCGTCACGGCATCGGCGAAACGGCTGAGCCCGGTCCTCCTGACGTCCGTCACCACGGTCCTCGGCCTCGTCCCGATGGCGCTGATCGGCGGCGCGCTGTTCGAGCCGATGGCGACGCTCATGATCGGCGGGCTGATCCTTGCCTCGCCGCTTACGCTGATCTTCGTGCCGCCGGTCTACCGGATGATGTTCGCGCGCGCGCCGGGCGCCGCGTCAGAGGGTCAACGCGCCAAGGCGAATGCTGCAAGCATACCGGGATAGCAGGCCTCGATTTCCGATGTCGTGAACGTCCGTCCCCGCAGATCCACGCCCCCGACGACGCCACCCGCCGCAAAGAGCAGCAGCGCAGGTTCCCGCCGCGCCACCCCCGTCACGCAGCCGGTGAAACCACGCGCGTGGACGTCGGTCTTCACGACCGCGCAACAGGTCAGATCCCCGACCCGCACCATGGGTGCCAGAGCAACCGTCATCGCTCCGGTCCCCACACGGCCCAGCCGAACCGCAAGAACGGCGGCACGAGGCGCGCCGGGACGAGCGTGAGGTCAAGCTCCGCCTGCCCCGAGAACACACGCGCATCAAAAACGGGTTCGATCCTGATGGAAGCTGTCTGCCCCGGCGGGACGCCGAAGACGAGAGGCGTCAGCATCCCGTAGAGAGCGCCGGTATCGCCGGGGTCACCGCAGCCGAACCGCAGGTCAAGCGTCGCGCGGCGGATGTCGAAACGGCCCAGAATCTCCAGAACAAGCCGCACCACCGCCCGCAACATACGTCCCGGGCTGGCAGAGATCCTGCGCGCCCTGTTGCGCGTCCTGCGCTTGTCGCGCGGCTCTTTCCGCGCTGCCTCTGCGCGCTTCGTCCTGACCGGCAGCGCGATCCTCGGCCCCATGCCGCCGAACAGGCGCAGCGCGACCGACCAGCGGATCGTTTCGGTGGCAGTTGCCCTCAGTTCGATCGAAAGCGGCAGAACGAGGAGGCATAATACCAGCGCTCCGATCGCGGCCAGAAGCCACGCGAGGATCGCGATTGCCAGCATCATTACCGGTCAGGTATCAGCCTGCCCGGATTTCGCACCCCGGCTTGCGCTTTCTATCACCTTGCCGGCCGTCTCGCCCAGGATTTCGGCAACAGTCGTCATTACGCCCTGCACCGATTCCACCCGCGCGCCATTCTTGTCGATGATGATTGCGCCCAGGGGCTTTATGCCGCCACCCCCGCCCGTGCCCGCGCCATCACCTGTCTTCTGGCTTACGCCACCTCCGGCGCCGAAGCCGAACCCGTAGCTGACGATCGGGATAACGGTGGCATCCCCTTTCTCGATCGGCTCTCCCAGCACGTTTTTCGCATTGAGAAGCCGGTCAAGCTCCTCGACCGTGCCCTTCAGCAAACGCTCCACATGTTCCATCTGGTATCCTCATCTTATGAATTGGCTGAACGAAATTGGCCGGAGTCTAACGCGCCTACCGCCCCGCCCGTTTGACGCGGCGCAACAGCCGGCCCCGCCGCCAACTTGATCCGCGTCAACAGCCAGGGCCCCGTGCGGGCTAGCATTGCGGCACGCCATTTCCCGACCAGAGGTGAAGGGGGCTTCTCATGACACACTTGACGGAAACAGTGCCCGCATATTCCCGGATCCCGCCTCCCGCACCGGCTCCGCACTCAGTCGCCGCGCTGCGCATCACCCCCTGCCCGGCATAGGCGGCCCTTGCCGTGGTCGGCTGCGTCACGGAGATACGGGGCAGCGAAGTGCGTTGCTCGGGATCGGAGGATGCCCCTCACGAAGACGTCGTGATCGATATCCCCGTAGATGTGACGGCGCATTGCCCATGCTGCGGGCGCGGATTCCGGCGCTCGGAACAGTGGAACATGATATCCGGCGCAACCTGGCCCCGGGAAGGTTGAGCAGCCTCAGATCGGATCGTCCGCACCGATGCCTCCGCGAAGGGCGATCCGGACGAGGTGCTGCACGCTGCCGGCGTCGGTCTTGTCCATCACCCGGGCGCGGTGCAGTTCCACGGTCTTCTGACTGATCCCCAGATTGTAGGCGATGATCTTGTTGGGATGCCCTGCCACGATCTCGCGCAGCACATCGGTTTCGCGCGGCGTCAGCGCCTCGATCTTCCGGCGGCATTCAAGATCGGGCATCGCCCTGTCGATCGCGGCCTGTATCCGGCCTGCCAGATCGTCGCCATCGAAGGGTTTTTCGATGAAATCCTGCGCGCCTTTCTGCATCGCTTCGACGGCCATGGCCACGTCACCATGGCCCGTCATCACGATCACCGGGGTCTGCGCGTCCTTCTTGCGAAACGTGTCGAGCACTGTCAGACCATCCATGCCGGGCAGGCGCACATCCAGCACCACGCAGGCCGGAGGCTCCTGTTCCGCTTCCAGGAAAGCCACGCCTGTCTCGAAATGCCTGCAGTCGAATCCCCAACCACTCAGCAGGGCGACAAGCGACTGCGCGACCGCAGTGTCATCCTCGACAATATCGATGCTACTCACACCGCATCCTCCCGCGCGATCGGAAGGGTGAAACAGAAAACGGCGCCGTTATCCGTGTTCTCCGCCCAGATCCGCCCCCCATGGGCCGCGATGATCGAACGGCAGACCGCAAGCCCGATCCCCAGACCGCGTGCCTTCGTGGTTACGAGGGGCTCGAAGAGTGTTCCAATCACATTCTCCGGAATTCCCGGGCCGGAATCGATAACCAGCGTGACGATCTCGTCATCTGTCACACCGGCGCGCAGGACAATCCGGTTCGTTTCCCGGCCCATGCGCGACTCTATGGTGATGCCGTTGTCTTCGCCGCTCACCGCCTCGAACGCGTTCCACATGAGGTTCAGAAGCACCTGCTGAATCTGCACGCTGTCCGCCATCACCTTCGGCAGTTCCTGCCCGAGGTCGAGATGCACCTCCGGCTCGCCATGCATCGAGGTCATCCGCCCCACCCGCACGGCATCCGAAATGATCTCGTTGATATCCTCCGGCCTGATCTCCGCCGCCCCGCGATCGACCATCTGGCGCATCCGCCGGATGATTTCGCCCGCCCGGATGGATTGCTCCGCAATGGCCGCAACATGAGAGCCGATCGCCTCGAGATCGGGCGCATCAGCCCCCAACGCCCGTGTCGCGGCCTTCGCGAAATTCGAAATCGCGGCGAGCGGCTGGTTGATCTCATGGGCCATTGCCGCCGACACTTCGCCCAACATCTGAATGCGCGCAACGCGCTCCAGCCGCATCTGAAGATCCCGGGCGCGGCTTTCCGCCCTGGCCCGCCCGCTCGCGTCCCTTATGAAACCGGTAAAGACGTGACGGTCACCGAACTTCAGCTCGCCCACCGCGAGTTCCGCCACGAAGATCTCGCCGCTCTTGCGCCGGGCGCGCACCTCGCGCCCGATCCCGATGATCCGCTTTTCGCCGGTCTCGAGGTAATGCTCCATGTAGGCGTCATGCTCCGAACGATAGGGTTCGGGCATCAGGCAGGTCAGGTTCTGCCCCGCAACTTCGGCTTCGCTGAACCCGAAGATCCGCTCCGCCGCCGGGCTGAAACTCAGAATCCGGCCTTCGGCATCCGCAGTGATGATCGCATCAGGCGCCGTCTCGATGATCAACTCGAGAAGGGATGTGTCCTCAACCGCTCTAGGTTTCACAGTCTCGGTCCGGTTGCCGGCATGCCAAATCCGCGTTCTCCAGCCGTTGAGACAGGGTTCCAAAGGAAAGCCACGCTTCATCCTAAGACGCGGCCCGACCGGCTGACAAGACGGGTGCCGGTTCAACTCGCTCGCAAAGCGTGCCACCTTTCCACGAAAGGTTGATCCCGCGCAAAGCGAAGCGCATCTCCACCGCTAGAGTCTTGCAACCATGCAGACGAACGAAACTGCACACCCGGGCGAAGGACGGCGCGAGACTGTCTTCCGCACTGAAGGCCTCACCAAGGTCTACGACACTGGTGAGGTGAAGGTTTTTGCACTCGCCGGTGTGGATCTCGAACTTTACTCGGGTGAACTCACCGTCCTTCTCGGGCCCTCGGGCAGCGGAAAATCCACGCTTCTGAACATCCTGGGCGGGCTCGATCATGCCACTGACGGCAGGGTATGGTTCCGCGATCTCGAACTGACGCGGCTGGGCGACAGGGGCCTCACCCGGTTCAGACGCGATCACGTGGGCTTTGTCTTCCAGTTCTACAATCTCGTTCCCAGCCTGACGGCACGCGAGAACGTGCAGCTTGTAACGGATGTCGCCCTGAACCCGATGCGCCCTGAAGAGGCGCTCGAACGCGTCGGGCTATCACACCGGATCGATCACTTTCCGGCAGAGCTTTCGGGTGGCGAGCAACAGCGTGTCGCCATCGCGCGCGCCGTCGCGAAACGCCCCGAGGTGCTTCTGTGTGACGAGCCGACGGGTGCGCTTGACAGCAAGACCGGCATCCAGGTTCTCGAAGTGCTGAAGCACATCAACGAGGAATTCGGCACCTCGACGGTCGTGATCACCCACGCCGCCGAGATCCGCAAGATGGCCCATCGCGTGATCTGGTTTCAGGATGGTCGGATCGCAAAAGTCGACATCAACGAAACCCGGCTTGATCCGGCAGAGATCGCGTGGTGACCGGCATGCAGGCACTCGATCGCAAGCTGTTGCGCGATTTCGCCCGCCTCTGGGCCCAGTTCCTCGCCATCGCGCTGGTGCTCGCCGCCGGGGTCGCGGTGCTCCTGATGTCCTTCGGCATGTCACGCGCGCTCGATGAAACCCGCGACACCTATTACGAGCGCAATCGCTTCGCCGATATCTTCACCGATGCGCGCAGCGTCCCCCGCTCGATGCTGCCGATCCTGCGCGGGATCGAGGGCGTCGTCGCCGTCGAGGCCCGCGTCACGACCTTCGCCACTCTCGATCTGCCGGACAAGACCGACGCGACAGTGGCCTACTTCGCCTCGCTTCCGGAAGGCGGCTCGCTCCTCAACATCCCGCTTCTCCGGCGCGGCGACTGGCCCGATCCCGACGCAACCGACCAGGTTCTTCTGAACGAACCCTTCGCAATGGCAAACGGGCTCTTCCCCGGCACGACGATCACCGCCACCCTGAACGGCACCAAGCGGAGCCTCACCGTAACCGGCTGGGTTCTGTCCCCCGAATTCATCTACACGATCGGCCCCGGAAGCCTGATCCCCGACAACGAGGATTACGGCATCGCATGGATGCCCGAACGCGTGCTCGAAGCGGTGCTTGACCGGACCGGAGCCTTCGACAACCTCGCGGTCAAGATCCGCCCTGACATGCGCCCCGAACCGGTGATCGACGCGCTGGATCGTCTTCTTGAACCCTACGGCTCCTGGGGCGCAATCGACCGGACCGATCAGATCTCGAACGCTTTCATCGACGGCGAAATCACCCAGCTTCAGACACTTGCCTATACCCTGCCGCCCATCTTTCTCGGGATCACGGTCTTCCTCGTGAACATGGTGATCGGGCGAATCGTCACGCTCGAACGCACCGAAATCGGGCTTCTGAAGGCGCTCGGTTATTCCGATGCCGCGATCCTGACGCACTACCTTCTGCTCGCCGCGCTGGTCGCGGCGGTGGGCGTGCTGATCGGCTTCTTTGCCGGAAGCTGGCTCAGCTACGGGCTCGCGCGGCTTTATGCGAACTTCTTCAATTTTCCCTACCTGATCTACAACGTATCCTGGAATACCTACGTGATCGCCGGCCTCCTTGGCCTCGGCGCGGCGACACTTGGCGCGGCACGGTCGGCCTGGAAGGCGGCGCGGCTTGCGCCCGCCACCGCAATGTCGCCGCCTGCACCGCCGCGCTTCAAGCGCAACTGGTTCGACCTTGCGCTCAACGCCATCCGCGTCAGCCAGCCCACCATGATGATCCTGCGAAGCCTGATCCGGTGGCCCGTTCGCGCGGGCCTCAGCATTCTCGGCATGGCGCTCGCGGTGGCGATCCTCGTGGCCTCCAATTTCTTCCCCGACGCCCTCGATCACATCATCGATTCCGCCTTTCACCAGTCGAACCGCCAGCATGCCGTCCTGTTTTTCAACGATCTGATGCCCGAAAGCGCGCTTGAAGACGCGCGCCGCCTTCCCGGCGTTCTGCAGGCCGAGGGCCAACAGTATCTCACCGCAGTCCTGCGGAATGAACACCGCGCCAAGCGTGTGGCGATCGAGGCCCGCCGTCCCGGTAACGACCTGAGCCGCGTCGTCGCCGAGGACGGCACGGTGGTCGAGGCACCGCCCGGCGGCATTGTCCTGTCCCGTCGCCTCGCCGCACAGCTCGGCGTCCGGCCCGGAGATCTGGTCGAGGCGGAATTCAGGGGCAACCGGCAGGGTACCTTCGAACTTCCGGTGACCCGCCTCGTCACGCAATACTTCGGTCTCGGCGCCTATATGGATCAGGAAACCGCCGACCGGCTGTTCCAGCAGGCCCCGCAGGTCTCGGTCATCAACGTTACGCTCGACGCGGCGGAAACCGACGCGTTCGAGGAACGGCTCAAGGAACTGCCGCGCCTCGCGGGCCGCGCCATGATGCTCGAGAACCGCGAAGGCTTTCAGGAAACGATCAGCCGCAACATCCTGATCACGACGACGATTTACACAACTCTCGGTATCCTGATCACGGTCGGCGTGGCCTATAACGGCGCACGCATCCAGCTATCTGAACGGGCCCGGGAACTCGCCAGTCTCCGCATCCTCGGCTTCACGCGCGGCGAGGTCGGCTATGTTCTCGTGGGTGAGATGATGCTGCTTGCGGTGATCGCCCAGCCCGTCGGTTGGTTCCTCGGCTGGGGAATCGCCAGGCTGATGTCCGAGGCATTCACCAGCGATCTCTACGCCATTCCCCTGATCGTCAAACCGGCGACATTCTCTTCGGCAAGCCTCGTCGTCCTGGCCGCGGCCTTCGTCTCGGTTCTGATCGTCCGCCGCCGTCTCGACCGGCTCAACCTCGTCTCCGTCATGAAAACGCGGGAGTAACCCGATGGCCCAGAACCACAGAAACATCATCCTTGCCGGGCTCGGCGCGGTCGTTGTTGCGGGCCTGCTCTACACGACGCTACGGCCCGAACCGATCCCCGTCGATCTGCACACCGTCGCCTTGCAGGAATTCGAGATCACGGTCGACGTCGACGGCGAAACCCGGGTGGCAGAGCTTTACGAAGTGGCCGCGCCGATCTCCGGCGTCGCACTCCGCGCACCCGTCGAGGTGGGCGATGCGGTCACAGCGGGCGAAACCGTGGTCGCGCAGGTCGAACCGGCAGCCTCGGGGCTTCTCGACACGCGCTCCCGCCTTCAGGCCGAGGCTCAGGTGCGCGAGGCCGAGGCAAGTCTTCACGTCGCCGAAACCGACCGCACGAAAGGGGCGGAGGATCTGGCCTACGCACAGTCGCAATACGACCGGGTCAGCCAGCTTGTAGATCGCGACGTCGCCTCGATCACTCAGCTTGAAGGCGCGCATCAACGCCTTGCCGTCGCGCAGGCCGCGCTCGAAGCTGCCGAGGCGCGCATCGCCCAGGCGCGCAGCGGGCTGGACCGTGCCCGCGCGGCCCTGGTCGACACGACGACCGAACCGGGCAGCGAAGTCTGCTGCGTTCCAATCCTGTCGCCCGCGGACGGCGTCGTTCTCGATATCGACACGGAAAGCGCGCGCCCGGTGCTTGTCGGCGCGCGCCTACTCACGATCGGTGACCCGCGGAACCTGGAAATCGTCGCCGATGTCCTGTCCTCCGACGCGGTGCGTCTGCCTGAAAACGCGGATGCCTATGTCGAACGCTGGGGCGGGCCTCAGCTCACCGCGCGGCTTCTGCGCGTGGAACCCGCCGGGCGCACCAAGGTCTCCGCACTCGGGATCGAGGAACAACGGGTCGATGCGATCTTCGAACTCACCTCGCCCCCCGACATGCGAAAGGCGCTGGGCCACGGCTTCGCCGTTTATCTTAGGATCGTCGAGTACCGGCAGGAGGATGTTCTCGTCGTCCCGCTCAGCGCCACCTTCCGCTCCGGTGACGATTGGGCGGTTTTCCGCGCCTCAGGCGACCGGGCGGAGCGTGTGCCGGTCGAACTGGGGCGCCGCAACGGGCGCTACGCTTTGGTGGTTTCGGGGCTAAGCCCTGGAGACCGCGTCATCGAACACCCCAGCGAGGCGCTGGAGGACGGCGCGTTGATCGTTCCGCGCACCACCTACGGAGGGGAGTGAGATGGCCACGCGCCCAGATCCCGACCGCCTGCTTCACACCGCCATCGGGCGCGTAACGGGGGGCATCTCGCCCGCAGCTCTGGCCACCGCCTGGATCGACTGGATCCTGCATCTTCAGGGCTCGCCCGTCCGGCAGATGGAGCTCGCCCGCCACGCCTGGGCCAACGCGCTCGAGGCTGCGGCCCTCGCCAATCTCGCCGCATCGGGCGCCGATATCGCGCCCGCTCACGAAAGCGCCGACACCCGATTTGCAAGCGAGGGCTGGGCACACCCGCCTTTCAACCTCCTCAGCCGATGGTTCCTGCTTAATCAGGACTGGTGGGAACATGCGACGGCACCACAGGACGGGCTCGACCCGGCCCATCAGCGGATCGTCTCCTTCGCCATGCGCCAGATGCTGGATATGGTCTCGCCCACCAATTTCCCCGCAACGAATCCCGACGTGCTGTCGCGCACCCGCGACGAGGCCGGGCAAAACGTGATCCGAGGCGTGCAGAACTGGCTTGAGGATTTCAACCAGGTGGTCACCGGCGACCGGAAACCGGATGGAGAATACCGCGTGGGTGAAACCATCGCGATAGCGCCGGGCGAGGTCGTCTTCCGGAACAGGCTCATCGAACTGATCCGCTACACCCCCACCACCCCCCGTGTCCGGGCCGAGCCAGTGCTGATCGTTCCGGCCTGGATCATGAAATACTACATTCTCGATCTCTCGCCCGACAACTCGCTCATCGCCTGGCTTCGCGATCAGGGGTTCGAGGTCTTCGCGATTTCCTGGAAGAACCCCGATCGGGACGACGCCGACCTTGCGCTTGCCGATTACCTGTCCCTCGGCATCGGCGCGGCCCTCGACAAGATCGCGCCGGAAGAGGATCGGCGCGTTCACGCGGTGGGCTATTGCCTTGGCGGCACACTGCTGGCGGCGCAGGCTGCGGCCATGGCGCGCGACGGGGATGAACGCTTTGCCACCGTCTCCCTCCTCGCCGCGCAGGTCGATTTCTCTGAACCGGGCGAGCTTTCGCTCTTCATCAACGAAAGCCAGGTCGCCTTCCTCGAAGACATCATGGAAAGCCAGGGCTATCTGCGGGCCGACCAGATGGCGGGCGCCTTCCGCATGCTGCGCTCGGCCGACCTGATCTGGAGCCGCGTGATCCGCCACTACCTCATGGGTGAACGCACGCCGATGAACGATCTGATGGCCTGGAACACCGACGCAACCCGTATGCCGGCAAAGATGCATTCCGAGTACCTGCGGCAGATGTTTCTCGAAAACCGGCTGGCGACGGGGCGGTTCCGCGTGGGGGGCGAGCCTGTGGCCCTGACGGACATCCGCGTGCCGGTCTTCTGCCTCGGAACAGAGGCCGATCACGTATCGCCGTGGCAATCCGTCTACAAGTTCCACCTTCTCGCCGACACCGACGTGACCTTCTGCCTCACATCGGGCGGCCATAACGGCGGCGTTCTGTCCGAGCCAGGCCACCCCGGGCGGCATTACCGCATCACGGAACGGCGGGAGACGCAGAAGTACACCGATCCCGAAACCTGGCTCGAACGGGGAAAGGAAAAGGACGGGTCCTGGTGGCCAGCGTGGTGCGACTGGCTCGATGCCCGCAGCACCGGAACAAGACCGGCCAGAAAGAAGCGGGGCCGATCGCTCGGCCCGGCTCCCGGAAATTACGTGTTCGGCTAGGCGCGCATGTCAGCTTTCACCCCGCTCCGCCTCCGCCCGGCTTACGAAACTCCGGCTCATCTCCACAAGCTTGCCGGTTTCCTCGCGATACTGGTCAATCGCCTTCTGAACGAATTCAGCCTGTATCTCCTGAAGCTCGTCCACATCCTTGCAATGCAGCAGCCGGTGCTGCGTCTTCACATCTTCCTTGATCCGGTCGGCGACGAAAGACAGCACCTCGCTGCCCATGTCGCTCAGCGCCTCGACCCAGGCGACGCCCATCGACGTCATCGTATTGAACCCATAGGCCTGCAGAGCCGCGGCATCATCCATCGCTTGCTGGGGTCCTGCCGCCGATTTTGCGGCACGGTCCGTGTCACTTTGCTTTCCTGGCATTCCGGCCTCCCTTCTTGTGCTCGTGCGGAAGGCTACACCTATGCGCCTGTCCGCACATTGATCCGGCGCAACTCCGGATCGATGAGACTGTGGTAATCTTCAGATGCTGACGTGGGGACAGTCTTCCGATATGGCCGAACCTGAGCCGCCAAACGCAGCGCCCGGTCTCGGGACCGACGAGATCGTGGAACTGAGGGCAAGGTTCGGCTGGAACGAACTCCCGCGCCAGAGGCCGCCGTCACCGGCGAGGATCCTGCTACGTCAGTTCCGCGGTTTTCTCGTTCTGATCCTGGCTGTGGCGGCGGCCATTGCCTTCCTGCTCGATCAGCGGATCGATGCGCTGGCAATCCTCCTTGTTCTCGTCCTGAACGCTGTTCTGGGCTTCGTTCAGGAGTGGCGGGCCGAGACCGCGCTCGATGCGCTGCGCGCCATGCTCAGCCCGACCGCAATCGTCATCCGCGACGGGGTGGAGCGTGAGATCCCGGCGCGCGAAATCGTACCCGGCGATCTCGTCATCGTGGCCCCGGGCCAGGCCGTCCCGGCCGATCTGCGGATCACCGCCGGGACCGGGCTCAAGGTCGATGAAAGCGTGCTCACGGGCGAATCCCTTCCGGTCGAAAAGCGCCCTGAGCCCGACAGCGACGTCGGCCGCCTATTCGCCGGAACCGCGCTGGTCTCTGGCCGGGCCGAGGGCGTCGCAACGGCGATCGGGCTGGCCACCGAATTCGGCCGCGTCGCGGAACTCACGGCACAGGTAGGTGAAAAGCAGACCAACCTGCAGATCAGGCTCGGCCAGCTCGCCCGGCAGATCGGCGCCGCCGCGCTGGCGATCGCGGCCCTCGTCATCCTGATCGGCTGGAGCGTCGGGCGCCCGCTCTTCGAAATGTTCATGACCGGCCTCTCCCTCGCGGTCGCCATGGTGCCCGAGGGTCTGCCCGCCGTCGTCACCATTACCCTCGCCCTCGGCGCCTCTGCCATGGCGCGCAAGCAGGCCCTCGCCCGTCGTCTTCAGGCGGTCGAGACGCTGGGGGCGGCTTCGGTCATCTGCACCGACAAGACAGGCACCCTCACAGAAAACGCGATGACGGTGACGGAGGTACGCACGCCCACGCAGCTCTACCGCGTGACCGGCGAAGGCTACGACCCAACCGGCCACATCGAACGGAACGGCACCCGCGTCCGGGCCGCGGACGATCCCCTTCTCGCCGCGCTTCTCGAAACCGCGCTCGTGTGCAACCACGCGTCGATCACGCGCGACGGCCCTGCATGGATCACGGTGGGCGCGCCGACCGAAAAGGCACTCGTCACCCTGGCCTACAAAGGCTGGGCGCCCGAGGTCTCGCCTGACGCCCATGTGGCGGAAGTGCCCTTCGCCAGCGAACGCAAATGCATGAGCGTCCTTGCGCGGAAGGACGACGGCCACCGGCTTCACGTCAAGGGCGCGCCCGAGGTGATCCTCGAACGCTCAACGCGCTATCTCGGCCCCGAAGGCCCCTTGCCGCTCGATACCGCCACACGCCGGAGAATCGCGGAAGAGAACGCCGAAATGGCCGCCGAAGGCCGGCGTGTTCTGGCCCTGGCCGCGCGCCCCGCCACAACCGGTGACCTGGAAGAACGCGGCCTTTTATTCCTCGGCCTTGCCGGCATGATCGATCCGCCGCGGCCCGAGGTGCGCCCGGCCATCGATCTTGCCCGAAGCGCCGGCATCCGCATCGTCATGATCACTGGCGACGGCGCAGTCACCGCCGCTGCCGTCGCCGCAGAGGTCGGGCTCGGCACCCCCCGCCCGATCGAGGGCGAGGCGCTCGACGCCATGTCGCCGGAAGAGCTTTCCGAGGCGCTCGAACAAGACGTTCTCTTCGCCAGAACCCGGCCCGAGCACAAGCTTCGCATCGTCGAAGCGCTCCGCGCCCAGGGTCAGATCGTGGCCATGACCGGCGACGGCGTGAACGACGCGCCCGCGCTCAAGACCGCCGACATCGGAATTGCCATGGGAATCCGGGGCACCGAGGTGGCCAAAAGTGCCTCCGATCTCATCCTCCTCGACGATAATTTCTCGACCATCGTGAACGCCATCGCCGAGGGCCGCCGCCAGTTCGACAACGTCCGCAAATTCGTCCGCTACCTCCTGTGTTCCAATGCGGGCGAGGTGATCGCGATCATGGCCAACCTCTTCATCGGCGGTCCGCTCATCTTTCTCGCCACCCAGATCCTCTGGATGAACCTCATCACCGACGGGGTCACCGCAGTGGCCCTCGGTCTCGAAAAGGCCGAGCCCGACCAGATGAAGCATCCGCCGCGCCGCCCCGACGCGCCGATCCTCGGGCGCACCGGTCTCGCGCTTATCCTCTGTTTCGGGCTCTACACCGGGGCCGCGAGCCTCTGGATTTTCTACACGTTCCTTCCGCTCGGGGCCGATCTGGCGCGCACCGCGGCCTTCACCGGAATGCTTGTCTTCGAGAAGGTAAGCGTCTTCGCCTTCCGCTCGCTCCACCGGCCCGTCTCGTCGATCGGCTGGCTTTCGAACCGGGTGCTGATCGGCGCGTTCACCCTGAGCCTTCTTCTCCAGGTCGCCGCGATCTACTGGGCGCCGCTCCAGACGCTTCTGCGCACCGTGCCGCTGTTGGCCGAGCACTGGGGTCTCATCGCCGCGCTTGCCTTTCCGCTGGTGGTTGTTCCCGAAGGCGTGAAGGCGTTTATGAGTGCACCGGGACGACGCGGATCCGAAAGGCCCTGACATGCACGATCACTCGCCCAAGGCCATCGCGGACCGGCTGGCCGCGCAGCGGTTGCCGAGCCGCCTGAAAGACGCCGTCCTCGGCGGGATCGACGGCGCGGTCACCACGCTTGCCATCGTCGCAGGGGTCGAGGGTGCCGGTCTCTCCTCTAACGTCGTCGTCGTTCTCGGGATTGCGAACGTGCTGGCGGACGGCTTTTCCATGGCCGCGGGCAATTTCGCAGGCACCCGCGCCGAAGCCGAGGATGTCGACCGATTGCGCGCGGTGGAAGAGGATCACATCCGCCGTGCACCCGAGGGTGAGCGCGAGGAGCTTCGCCAGATCCTCAACCAGAAGGGCCTTACAGGTCAGAACCTTGAAGACGCGGTGCGCGCGATATCAAGCCACCGGGACGTCTGGGTGGATTACATGCTGGTTGAGGAGTACGGCGTCTCGCCAAGCAAGTCCCTGCCGCTCAGGGGCGCCATTGCCACCTTCCTCGCATTCCTCGCCGCGGGCCTCGTACCGCTTCTGCCCTTCATCTTCGGGATGGACAACGCATTCCTGGTCTCGATCCTGATGACGCTAACTGTCTTCTGCGCCATCGGCGCGATCCGCAGCCGCTGGTCGCTCCGCGCCTGGTGGTGGACGTCGTGGGAAACTCTGCTGATCGGCAGCGTTGCGGCGACGATCGCCTACGCCGTGGGAAGTCTCTTTCACCCGTAGCAGGCTCAGGCGGCGCAATGCACCGCCAGACCGCCGGCATCCTGTTCGGGAAACCGGAAGAACGAAGCGCCCTTGAGGTCGATCTCGCCGTCGCGTTTCAACGTGGAAATCGCGCGGCAGACCGATTCCATGGACAGCGCCAGATGGTCGCCGATATCCCGACGGCTCATCGGAAGCGAAATAAGGCCGCCGCTTTTCCGGCTCCGCGCGAAATCCTTAAGGAACTCCCTCACCCGGTCGACCGCCGAACTGTTCGAGGTCAGGACAAGAAGCGCGGCATGGGCTTCGATCTCCTCCCGCATCCGGTCATGCAGGTCACGCTGCGCAGCGGGCGAGGCCGCCAGCATCGCCTCGAAGGCCGCGACCGGGATCGCTTCGAGAACCGCCATGTCCACGGCCTCCTCCGACGTCGTCCATTCCGCGGCCAGACCGAGGCCCAGCACCGATCCCGGCCCCCGGAAACGCACGACCCTGCGATGCCCCTCGGGCGAATAGATGCACGATCGCACACAACCCCGTGCCACCATGTAGACCCAGGCCTGTCGTTCTCCCTGCGCCGCAATCGTGGCGCCCGGGTTGAACCGTCTCTTGATGCCTGATGTCTCGAACAGCTCCGAAAGCGAGGGCGCTCCCGTGTCGGAGCGAGAAGCACAACGTGTCATGACCAGTCCCCCGAAATAGCAATGTCTCGTTGAATGAGATCATCACTTCATCGGTCTCGCGGGAGTCCGGTGTTTCCCCATCAGGGTTTTCCCCGACTTGATCGCACCCGTCGCGAGTCGGGCGGCGAAACCTGCCGCGGCATGGGGCCACAGGGGATGACAAGGCCCGCGCGAAGGTGCAGCATGCCGGTATGGCGAAGGCGGCTGAACACCACCCGGACGGCGCGGCCCTCACGCCCGAGGATGTGACCGCCCTTCACGATATCTGCGCCGGTGTCGGGAACGATCCGGCGCGGATGATGGATATTCTGTTGCAGACGCAGGCGCGGTTTCGCTGCATCCCTCGCAGGGCGATGGATCTGATCGCAGAAAAAACGGGGCTCAGCCGCGTGGCCGTCGAGGGTGTCGCAAGCTTCTATGCCTTCTTCTCCCGCGAACCGAAGGGCCGCATCACCATCCGACTCTGCGACGACATCATCGATCGTTACGCGGGCATGCCCGCCGTCGCGCAGGCCTTTCAGACGGCGCTGGGTATAGGAATTGGTGAAACCACCGCTGACGGGGCGTTCTCGCTCGAATACACGCCCTGCATCGGTCTTTGCGATCAGGCCCCGGCGGCGATGATCAACGACGTGGTCGCGACGCGACTGACACCAGCTTCGGTGCAACGCCTGATCGACGCCCTCAAAGCCGAGCAAAGCGCCGAAGAAGCCCTCGTGCCGCGCCACGCCGAACTTGCGCCCCTCGCCCGCGCGCACTGCCTGGTCGAAAACAACATCCGCCATGCCGGACAGGTCCTTCTTGGCCCCGTTCCCGACGAGCACGGGCTCAAGGCGGCGCTCCAGGCTACCCCCGAAGAGATCATCCGAATCGTTGAGGCCAGCGGCCTTCGCGGCTGCGGCGGCGCGGGTTTTCCCACGGGGCGAAAGTGGCGGACCGCGGCAGCCGCGAAGGCCGCCCGCAAGGTCGTCATCTGCAACGCCGACGAAGGGGAACCGGGCACCTTCAAGGATCGCGTTCTCCTGACCGAGCGCGCAAACCTCCTTTTCGAAGGCATGACCATCGCGGCCCGCGCCATCGGCGCCGGCGAAGGCCTTCTCTACCTGCGGGGCGAATACGTCTATCTGCGCGACCACCTTGAAACCGTGCTGGCCGAGCGCCGTCAGCGCGGCCTCCTCGGCACCGCGATCATGAGCACCCCGGAATTCGACTTCGATATCCGTATCCAGCTTGGCGCCGGGGCCTATATCTGTGGCGAGGAAGGCGCGCTCATCTCCTCCTGCGAAGGCCTGCCGGGTGAACCGAAGACGCGGCCACCCTTCCCTGTCACTCACGGCTATCTCGGCGCACCGACCGTGGTGAACAACGTTGAAACCCTCTGCCATGCGGCCCGCATACTCGATCGGGGCGCCGCATGGTTTCACGCCATGGGCACGTCCGGCAGCCACGGCACGAAGCTTTTCAGCGTCTCGGGCGACTGCCTGAACCCGGGTATTTACGAACTGCCCTACGGCCACACCGTGCACGAATTGCTCGAGATGGCAGGGGCCGAAGATGCCGCGGCCGTCCTCATAGGCGGGCCCAGTGGTACCATGATCGCCCGCGACACCTTCCACCGCCGCCTGACCTTCGACGATCTCGCCACGGGCGGCGCCGTCATCGTGTTCAACGGCGCGCGCAACGTCCTCGAAATCGTCGAATACTACATGTCCTTCTTCGTCCACGAAAGCTGCGGCTATTGCACACCCTGCCGCGTCGGGAACGTCTTTCTGCAGAAGGCCATCGGGAAGTTCCGCAAGGGCCTCGCGAACCCCGAGGATATCGACTACCTGAAGGATCTCTCGCAGACGATCATCGAAACCAGCCGCTGCGGCCTCGGCATGACATCGCCGAACCCGATCCTGTCGACCCTCGAAAACTTCCCGCTGGTCTATTCCGCGATGGTCAAACCGTCCGAAGATCGCATCCGCGCCACCTTCGATATTCAGTCCGCCATCGACGGCGCGCGCAAGCTCGCCAAGCGCCGCTCGCACGTCTTCGACAAGGATTTCAACGAATGACCGGCTTCACGCTCACGATCGACGGAGTCGAAATCACCGCCGAACCGGGCCAGACGATCATGGACGCCGCGGATGCCGCCGGCGTCTACATCCCCCGGCTTTGCGATCACGAGGGTCTTCGGCATCAGGGAAGCTGCCGGGTCTGCACCGTAAAGGCGGGCGGGCGCAGCGTCGCGGCCTGTACCGAACCCGCCAGCCCGGGTCTCAATGTCGAGAACGAGACCCCGCATATTACCAAGCTTCGCCGCGATCTTGTCGAGATGCTGTTTCACGAGGGCAACCACCTCTGCCCGATCTGCGAGGCCAGCGGCAATTGCGAGCTTCAGGCGATGGCCTACCGGCTCGACATGACCCATCCCACCAAGTTCCCGTATCTGGAGCCATGCCGCGCCGTCGATGCCTCGCACCCCGATATCGCGCTCGACACCAACCGCTGCATTTCCTGCGGCCGCTGCATCCGCGCCAGCCAGGATGTCGATGGCAAGGGCGTCTTCGGCTACGTGGGCCGCGGCATCCACCGTCGCCTTGCCGTGAACGGCGAAGATCTTTCCGACACCGATGCCGAGATCACCGATTTCGCGGTATCGGCCGAGGTTTGCCCGGTCGGCTGCATCATCCGCAAGGGCGTGGGCTTCGCCACCCCGATCGGCGAACGCGAGTTCGACAGGGGGCTGATCGGCAGCGATATCGAGA
Organism: Ovoidimarina sediminis; assembly: GCF_032586175.1. NCBI lineage: Bacteria > Pseudomonadati > Pseudomonadota > Alphaproteobacteria > Rhodobacterales > Roseobacteraceae > Ovoidimarina > Ovoidimarina sediminis. Next base: position 23,729 of record NZ_JAWHTE010000007.1, on the reverse strand, counting down.
AGGCCCGTGATGAGTGAGATCCGCAAGGCCCGTGTCGCCACCGCCTCCCTCGCCGGCTGCTTCGGCTGCCACATGGCGATCCTCGATATGGACGAACGGCTCATCGATCTGATGTCTAAGGTCGAGATCGACCGCTCCCCCCTCACCGATTTCAAGACATTCACCCGCCGTTGCGACATCGGCATCATCGAAGGCGGCTGCTGCAACGAGGAAAACGTGCACGTCCTGCGCGAATTCCGCCGCAACTGCGACGTGCTGATCGCGCTCGGCCAGTGCGCGATCATGGGGGGCCTGCCCGCGATGCGGAACGCGATCATGCATTCCGACGCGCCGCTGCGCGAATGCCTGGAAGAGGCGTTCATCACCGGCCGTTACATCGAGAACAAGACCCACAACATCCCGAACGATCCGGCCCTGCCGCTTCTGCTCGACGAGGTCTATCCCTGTTCGGCGGTAGTGGAGATCGACTACAACATCCCCGGCTGCGCACCCTCGGGCGAGGTGATCCACGACACGCTGATCGCGCTTCTCGCCGGCCGGTTTCAGGGCTTCGAACGCGAAAGGATCCGGTTTGACTGAAATCCAGGCAATGACGGTCAGACGCCCATGAGCGAACCACGCCTCATCGAAATTTCGCCGGTCACCCGCGTCGAAGGTCATGGCAAGGTCACCATCCATCTCGACGCCGAAGGCCAGGTCGACGAGGCCCGTCTTCACATCGTCGAGTTCCGGGGCTTCGAACGGTTCATCCAGGGCCGGCTCCTCTGGGAGGTGCCGGTCATCGTCCAGCGGCTCTGCGGCATCTGCCCGGTCAGCCACCACCTTGCGGCCGCCAAGGCGATGGATGCCATCGTGGGGGTCGACGAACTTCCTCCCACCGCCGAGAAGATGCGCCGCCTGATGCATTATGGGCAGGTCATGCAAAGCCATGTCCTGCACTTCTTCCACCTCGCCTCCCCCGATCTTCTCTTCGGCTTCGGCGCCCCTGCCGAACGGCGCAACATCTTCGAGGTGCTGCGCGAGAAACCGGAACTCGGCCGCCGCGCCATCCTGATGCGCAAGTTCGGGCAGGACATCATCGAGGCCACGGCAGGCAAGAAAATCCACGGCACCGGCGCGGTGCCTGGTGGCATCAACCGCAACCTGCCGATTGAAACTCGCGATGCCTTTCTCGCGGTGATCGACGACATGGCGGCATGGGCGAACGACGCGCTGGCGCTCGCCCGCGACTACACGGTCGAGAACCGCGATGCCGTCCAACGCTTCGCCGCCTTCCCCTCGCATTACCTCTCGCTTGTCCGGCCCGGCGACGGCGCGCTCGATCTCTATGATGGAAACCTCCGGGCCCGCGGCTCCGACGGAAGCGACATCTTCGATCAGCTCGACTGCACCCGCTACCACGAGGTTCTGCTCGAGGATGTGCGCGCATGGTCCTACATGAAGTTCCCCTATATCCGCAGCCTCGGGCCCGAGGCGGGCTGGTACAGGGTCGGCCCGCTCGCCCGGATGATGACGGCAAGCGTCATCGACACCCCCCGCGCCGAAGCGGCCCGGCAAGAGCTTCTGGCGTCCAATGACGGCCAGACCCAGCACGCGATCCTCGCAAACCACTGGGCGCGGATGATCGAGGTCGTCCACTGCATCGAAAAGATCCGCGACCTCCTCCACGACCCCAACCTGCAGGGCACCGATCTCGTGGCAAAGGGCGAACGCCGCCAGTCGGGCATCGGCGTGATCGAGGCCCCGCGCGGCAATCTCATTCACCACTACGAGGTCGACGAGAACGATCAGGTCACCTACTGCAATCTGATCGTGTCGACCACGCACAACAACGAGGGCATGAATCGCGCGGTCAAGGACGTCGCCGTGCGCGCCCTGTCGGGCCAGCCTGAAATCACCGAGGGCATGCTGAACGAGGTCGAAGTCGCGATCCGCGCCTACGATCCCTGCCTGTCCTGCGCGACCCACGCGCTCGGGCAGATGCCGCTTCAGGTCGAACTGATCGGGCCGGACGGCGCGGTGCTCGATTGCAGGACAAAAGATCCGTGATGCTTCTGATCGCCTACGGCAATCCCGGCCGCGGCGATGACGGGCTCGGCCCGGAATTCGCGCGCCGCCTGTCAGAAAGCGGGCGCCAGGGGATCAAGATCGTCACCGATTTCCAGCTGAAACCGGAACACGCCGTCGCCATCGCCACGGCCTCCTCCGTCGTCTTCGTCGATGCGTCACTGACGGCCCCGCCCCCGTTTGCATTCGATCCGCTCGAACCGGAAGAACGGGGCGAGGTGAACAGCCACCGAATCGCGCCCGTCACCGTCCTCGCGCTTGCCCGGCTTCACTTCGGGGCCACCTGCCCGGCCTACCTGCTCGCCATAAGTGGCACCTGTTTCGAACATCTCCATGACGGGCTGAGCCCCGAGGCCCAGGCAAATCTCGCGAAAGCCGAGGCTTTCTTCCACACCTGGCGCGAAACGCAGCACCCCGTCTTGGCACAATGAGCGCACGGGCCATGGTCTTCTATCCGCTTGCCGTCCTTCTCGCCGCTCTCCTTGCTCTCCTCGCCTGGCGCTATGCCGATCACCGCGCCGATGCCGCGGCCTGGCTTCGCCTCGCGGACCTGGCACAACCCAATGGCGCCACCTTCGACCCTGCACAACTCGCGGGCCTGCCAGAACCGGCGCACCGTTATTTCACCTACACGATCGCTCCCGGCACCCCGATCCGCACAGCCGTCCGGATCGAGATGACGGGCACCCTCGGCCTCGGCACGAAGGATGCCCCGAAGTATCAGCCGATGAACGCAAGCCAGATCCTCTCCCCGCCCCATGGCCTTGTCTGGAAGGTCAGAACCGGCCCGCTCAGCGGATCGGACGGCGCCCTGCCCGACGGGTCGTGGACACGGTTCTGGCTTCTGAACCTCATCCCCGTCGTGCGCGCGCACGGCCCCGATCACCACCGCGCCGCATTCGGGCGCGTGATCGCCGAAGCCGCCTTCTGGTCACCTACGAGCCTTCTGCCAGGCGAGGGTGTCACCTGGTCGGAGGTCGACCCGGACACTGCCCGCGCCACCGTCACCCTCGGCGCCTTCTCGCAAGTCGTCGACATCACAGTCGACGCCTCCGGCGCGCCGAAAAGCGTCTTCATCCAGCGCTGGAGCAACGAGAACCCCGAAAGGACATTTCGCGAACAGCCTTTCGGCGGCACACCCTCGGAGTTTCGCGATTTCGGCGGATATCGCCTTCCAACCCGCGTCGAGGGCGGTAATCATTTCGGCACGCCCGCCTATTTTCCCTTCTTCAAGGCCCGGGTGACGGAGATCGGCGCGCCCTGACCGGCGCACCGCAGGAACAGGATCGGATCACCCCGCCGCGGGGCAGGAGCACGCGATGCGCTTCATCGAGAACATGACCTTCGAGGAGATCGAGATTGGCACCACCGCCGAGCTGACGACGACGCTCCGGCCCGGCGACATCGCCCGCCTCGCCACCATGTCGGGCGATGCGAACCCCGCCCATACCGACGTGGCCTATGAAAGTTCCGAAGATTTCCGGGGCTTCGTCACCCACGGCATCTGGGGCACGGCGCTGATCACCAGCCTTCTGGCCACCGAACTCCCGGGCCCCGGCGCGCGCTATGTCGGGCAGGCACTGTCCTTCGATCATCCCGTCGACGTGGGCGATACCGTCACCGTCCGTCTTCGCGTCGCCTCGAAAGATGAAAGCCGCGGCGCGCTCACCCTCGACTGCACCTGCACCAACCAGAACGGCCTCGTGGTCATTTCGGGCACCGTCGATGTCCTCGCGCCCAGCGAAAAGATCCGCCGCCCCCGCGCGGCACTCCCCGTCGAACGCACCCACCAGCCGGGCGTGCTGTTCCGGGAATGGATCGCCCGCACGGCAGGCCAGCCCGCGACACCCACCGCCGTCGTCCACCCCTGCGACGCACTTTCGCTGGGCGGAGCGATGGCTGCGGCGGCCGAAGGCATGATCGAGCCGATCCTCGTCGGCCCGGCGCAGAAGATCGAGGCCACGGCCGAAGCCGCCGGGCTCAGCCTCGACGGGGTCGAAATCATCGACGCTCCCCACAGTCACGCCGCCGCCGAGCAAGCCGTCGCACTGGTGCGCGAGGGCCGGGCGGGCATCCTGATGAAGGGCAAGCTTCACACCGACGAACTCATGGGGCCGGTTGTCGACCGCGATACAGGTCTCAGAACCGAGCGCCGGATGAGCCATGTCTTCGGCCTCGACGTCCCGCACTACCCCAAGCCGCTTTTCATCACCGATGCGGCGCTCAACATCTTTCCCGATCTCGATACCAAGCGCGACATCGTGCAGAACGCCATCGATCTCGCACATGCCCTGGGAATCGCACAGCCGAGGGTCGCCATCCTTTCCGCCGTCGAAACCGTCTATTCGAAAGTGCCCTCGACGATCGAAGCCGCGGCGCTCTGCAAGATGCTCGATCGCGGGCAGATCACCGGCGGCATCATCGACGGACCACTTGCATTCGACAACGCCGTGTCGAAATCCGCAGCACTTTCCAAGGGCATCGCGTCAGACGTGGCGGGAGAGGCCGATATCCTCGTCGTCCCCGATCTCGAAGCCGGCAACATGATCGCGAAACAGCTCGTCTACCTTGCCGGCGCGGATGCGGCGGGGATCGTCCTGGGTGCCCGTATCCCGATCGTTCTGACCAGCCGGGCAGACGGCATCTCGTCCCGCCTCGCCTCCGCCGCCATGGCCCAGCTTCTGACGCTTCACAGCACCGCGACGGCAGGCTGAACGCCCATTTTTGCGGCACGAGAATAATTTTTCCTCATGAGCCGATTTTGCGGCTACGCTCGGGGCACGAAAAAAACCTGAAAAGACAGGAGGGAAGAGTGTCACGAAAGATTGTAATCGGCTTCGACGACAGCGAGAGCGCCAGGTCGGCCCTCGACTTCGCCACCAATTTGGCGAAGTCCGACGGTTCCGAGCTGGTGATTGCGCATGTCCTCGAATGGTCACCCTATTCGTTCCTCACCCCTGAGGAACTCGAAGAACGGCACAAACGCCGTAAGGAAGAGCTGAACCGCGCAGAAACAGCCCTGATCGGGCCGATCGCGGAAAAGCTGCGCGCCGACGGCGTGAACGTCTCGACGGTCCTGCGCTACGGGCATATCGCCGAAACGCTGTGCGCCATCGTCGAAGAGGCGGGCGCCTCACAGATCGTCATCGGCCGGACGGGTCATTCGTCCCTGTCATCCCGGCTCTTCGGCTCGGTCGCCGGCAGCCTCGCGCAAGCCTCGCCCGTCGCCGTCACGATCGTTCCATGACCAACAGACAACAGGGACACACATGAAAAAGACAACTCAGGCGTCGGTTCTGGCGCCCCTTGCCATGGTTGCGGCGGCCTCGCCCGCCCTGGCGCAATCCATCGACGAACGCGTGAACGAGATTTTCGCAAGTTCCACCGGCTGGTTCGTCAACCTGATCTTCAGCCCGTTCCCCGGAACCAGCTTTCCCTGGATCGTGGCCTGGCTCGTCGTCGCGGCGACGGTCTTTACGGTCTATTTCGGTCTCATTCAGTTTCGTGCTTTTCCCCATTCCATCGCCCTTGTGCGGGGCGACTATTCCGACCCGAACGACGCCGGTGAAGTCAGCCATTTCCAGGCACTCGCCACCGCACTGTCTGGCACGGTCGGCCTTGGCAACATCGCGGGCGTCGCGGTGGCTGTCGGGATCGGCGGGCCGGGCGCGACCTTCTGGATGATCCTCGCGGGCCTCATGGGCATGGCGTCGAAATTCACCGAATGTACGCTCGGCGTGAAATACCGCAACGAATACGAGGACGGCACCGTCTCCGGCGGCCCGATGTACTATCTGACGAAGGGCTTTGACGAGCGCGGCATCCCGGCGGGGCGCATCCTCGCCGTCCTGTTCTCGATCTTCTGTATCCTCGGCGCTCTGGGCGGCGGCAACATGTTCCAGGCCAACCAGGCTCATGCCCAGATCACGAACGTCGTGGGCGAATACCCGGGCTGGATCACCGGCCTCGTGTTCGCGGGAATCGTCTTCGCGGTCATCGTGGGCGGCCTGAAATCCATCGCGCGGGTGACCGAGAAGGTCGTGCCGTTCATGGGGATCCTCTATGTCGTGACGGCCCTCATCATCATCCTGATGAACGCCGACAAGATCGGCTGGGCCTTTGGCCAGATCTTCGAGGGCGCCTTCACCGGGCTCGGGGTTGCCGGCGGCTTCGTCGGGGCGCTGATCCAGGGCTTCAAGCGGGCCGCCTTCTCGAACGAGGCGGGCGTCGGCTCTGCGGCGATCGCCCACTCGGCCGTCCGCACGAAGGAGCCGATCACGGAAGGCTTCGTCTCGCTTCTGGAGCCGTTCATCGACACCGTCGTGATCTGCACCATGACGGCGCTTGTGATCATCATCACCGGTCAGCTTGTTTCCGACCCGAACACCGGCATGTACCTCCTGAACGAGGGCGGCACGGCGATCCAGACGGTCGACGGCAATTCCGGCGTGGCGCTCACCTCCGCGGCCTTCTCCTCGGCCTTCGGGTGGTTCCAGTACGTGCTGGCGATCGCGGTGATCCTGTTCGCCTTCTCGACGATGATCAGCTGGTCCTACTACGGTCTCAAGGCCTGGACCTTCCTGTTCGGCGAGGGGCAGACCAAGGAAATCATCTTCAAGGTGATCTTCTGCATCTTCGTGGTCATCGGCGCCGCGGCCAACCTCGGCCCGGTCATCGACTTCTCCGATGCCGCGATCTTCGCCATGGCGGTCGTCAACATCATCGGCCTCTACTTCCTGATGCCGATCGTGAAGGCGGAACTGAACAGCTATCTCTCGCGCCTGAAATCCGGCGAGATCCGCAAGTACACCTGACGCGCCCCAGCGTCGATCAAGCAAGGAAGGGCCTCCCCGACAAGCGCGGGGAGGCCCAATTCGTCAGGCGGCCTGCGCCAGCGCCACCGGCTGCACCACCCCGGCGCTCAGGTCTTCGGCCACCGATCCGGCGACGATCCGCGCCGTCGCGGCCGACAGCGTCCAGCCCAGGTGCCCGTGGCCGGTGTTGTAGAACACACCCGGCGCCTGGCCCCGCCCGACCCGGGGCAGCATCGAGGGCATCATCGGCCTCAGGCCCGCCCAGGGCGTGACGTTCTCGGTCGAGATCCCCGGGAAGTGCCGTTCGCACCATTCCGTCAACGGCCGGATCCGGTCTGCCCGGATATCGCGGTTCGCACCGTTGAACTCGGCCGTCCCGGCGATCCGAAGCCGCGTGGCTCCGAACCGGCTCGCCACGATCTTCGCCCGGTCGTCGAGCAGGCTGATCCAGGGGGCAGCCGCCTGGCTTTCGGCATCCTCGAGATTCACGGTGATCGAATAGCCCTTCACCGGATAGATGTTCACCCGGTCGCCCAGCTGGCGCGCGAACTCCCGGCTGTGGATCCCCGCGCTGACAACGACGGCATCGAAGATCTGCGCATGGCCGCCCTCGGTGATCTGCACCTTGCCGCCCAGCGCCTCAAGCCGCTCCACCGTCGCGCCGAACCGCAGAACCGCACCGCGCCGCGCGCAGGCCCGGGCAAGGCCCATGGTGAACTTGTGAATGTCGCCCGAACTGTCCGACGGCGTCACGAACCCGCCGATCAGATCGCCCTGAAGCCGCGGTTCGATTTCGCGGATCTCGTCGACACTCACCTCGCGCCGGTCAAGCCCGCCCTCGCGCAGAAGCACGTTCACCGCCCGCGCATGGGCCAGATCCTTCTGCCGGTCATAGAAGTGCAGGATCCCGCGCCGCTCCAGATCGAAATCGATCCCTTCACGCTCGGCCATCTCGAACAGAACCGCCCGCGCCTGGATCGCCAGCCGCACCGTCTCCACGGTGTTGGCGCGGTAGTTCGGAATGTTCGAAAGGAATTCCGCCATCCAGCGCATCTTGTGCAGCGTCGGCGCGGGGTTGACGAGCAAAGGCGCATCCGCCTGAAGCATCCATTTCAGGCCCTTCAGAACGGTGCCCCACTGGGTCCAGACTTCGGCATTCGACGCCGAAAGCTGGCCTCCGTTGGCAAAACTCGTCTCCATCGCGGCATAGCGGTTCCGGTCGAACACCGTAACCTCGCAGCCCCGATCGAGAAGCTCATAGGCAGTGGTCAGGCCGGTGACACCGGCCCCGATGACAGCAACTTTGGGCATGGACGTACTCCTCGCACCTGCGGCCTTCGCCGCGCGCCCCCTCCGTGCGTGGAACCTGAGAGCTTCACCCGGTCAGACCGGGCTTTCTCCTACGGTGGGCCCGTTCCCGGGCCGCTTTCCGGAGTGTTTCAACCATGCCGGTCCTTGGACCTGAGAGTTTCCGGGGCGGTTGCTCCTTCGGCGGCGGGTTCCCCCACCTTCTCCCGGCACAGTCATCACTGACGCGCGCCATAGGGGATCGCCCTGAGTCGATCAACAGAAATCTGCGGCGCGTGTGCACGCCACGCACCGCACGGCGCAGCTACGCAACGCGCCTCGCGAAGAACGGGTGCCCCAGCAAATCCCCGAGAGGCGCGGGCGGCGAGAAGAAGTGCCCCTGCAACCGGTCGCATTTCAGATCCTTCAGGATCTCGACATGCTCGACCGTTTCCACGCCTTCCGCGGTCACCCCGATCCCCAGCGTCAGACAGATGCCGATAATGGATTTCACCAGCAAGCGCGCATCCTCCGAGCCGACGATCGGGCCGACAAGCTGACGATCGATCTTCATCCGGTCAGGCGATACCCGGCGCAACGCCACGAGAGAGGCGTTTCCACTGCCGAAATCGTCCATCTCGAACCGGATTCCAAGCTCTCGCATCGCGTCGATCTGCAACATGAGGGCGTTGCCTTCCCGTTCGAAGAATATGCTCTCCAGCAGCTCGAAGTTCACCTGCCCGGGATACGTTCCCACGCATTCGCCGATTGCCGCCGGCGCTTCCATCGTCAGCCGCTTGCCACTGACGTTGAACGATAATTCCGGCGGCTCAGGCCAGTAGCTGAACGCGGCAGAACATTCGCGAACGGCGGTTTCAAGGATTTGCTTGTCGATCATCTGCAGGATGCCAAGCTCGTCGGCAACCGGGATGAAGCTGTCGGGCGTCAAGAGGCCCCTTTCCGCGTGACGCCAGCGTGCGAGCGCCTCAAGGGCCACGACCTGCCCGGTCAGCGCATCCACCTGCGGCTGGTAGAACGGAATGATATCCTGCCGCTCCACGGCGCGGATCAGGTCATCCTCCAGCCTCTTGGTCTCGCGCAGCCGCTCCAGATCGGCATGCTCGAAATGCCGGACCCTCGCGCGACCATCCCGCTTCGCCATGTAAAGCGCGATATCAGAGTTCGTCAGAAGGTCGTCGACCGTCACCTCCGGCGTCCTCGCGAGGCCGACGCTGACACCGAAGCGGCATTCCTTGCCCTCGAAAGTGACCGGCGCGGTCAGACCCGCTATCAGGTCGTCCGCCAGATCCTCCGGTCTCCGGCTCTCCGGCTCGGCCTGCATCAGCACGAAGAATTCATCGCCGCCTATGCGCGCCGCGATATCCCGCGGTCCGATCATCGTCTTCAGCCGCTTCGCAACCTCGCGCAGAACGAGGTCGCCCGCGGCATGGCCCATCGTGTCGTTGATCTGCTTGAACCGGTCGAGATCGATGTGAAGCGCGGCCAGTTCGCCCCCGGTGTTCCGGCGCTCATCGCGCAACCGCTCCAACTCCTTCGCCAGGTAGTGACGGTTGCCAAGCCCGGTTAACTCGTCGATCAGCGCCTTGCGGGAAATGTCCTGATACGCCCGCTCGAGCCGCGCGGCATATTCCTGCAGTTCGCGCTCCTTCCGAACAACTTCGGTGATGTTGATCCGGAGGGCGACGATATCGCCGTTCGGCGCGATCGAACGTAGCAGCCGGAAGTGCTCGTCCCCCGACATCTCGACATCGGCCGTCAGCGTACCGTGCCGCGCGATGTCTCCGCGACCGGCGAGGAACCCGGCGGCTTCGGCGCCTCCGTTCACGAACCTCCCATTCGTGCAGCCCAGCCGGAACACATCCCGCATGTGGATGCCCTGATAAAGGTCACCCGGATCGTCCGAAGCGGCCTTGGCGAACGCGGGGTTCCACATCACCAGCCTGTCGTCGGCATCGTAGATCGCGAAGGGATCGGGCACAGTATCTATCGCCGACACCAGGCGCTGCTGCGCGCGGCTCAGATCAGCGAGCAGTTTCTTGTGATCGGCCAGGGCCGATTCCGCCGCGATTTCCCGGTTCTTGAGATCCGTGATGTCCCGGAAGATGACCATTGAAAAGCGCCCGCCGCTGCTTTCATCGGGGATCGCGGTGAAGGCCATGCTGGCCCAGAACACCTCTCCCGACTTACGCACACAGCTTGTCTCCTCGGTGAAGTTCGTCTCGCCCAACGTGAAACGCGGAGCAACCCCGCGGATGAAATCATCAGCATGGGGGGGGTCGTGGACAACGTCAACCTCGGTTCCGATAACTTCGGTTTCGTCGTAGCCGAAGAGATCGAGGAATGCCTGGTTCACGAAGACGAACCGGGCAGTCGGCCCCCCCTTCTCGCGGAATGCGACCGAGATCGCATCCTGCGCAAAAACGGGAAGATCTGCCAGAATGTCGTCTAACGTCATTTGCTCTCAGGCCAGTCCCACCATGGACTGATACGGCCCTTCGGCTAACGAAGCTTTAAAGGATCAGCGAGATGCCGCACGCCCCGACACGGCGCGACCCGAACGCCCCGCCCCGTTCTGGACGGACACACGGAATTTGGATGGAGTGGTGAGCCGTGCAGGATTCGAACCTGCGACCCACTGATTAAAAGTCGTGTGGGCAATGTTTGTACGCGCTTCTACTGGTTTCTACTCAAGGCTTCTATTCCAATATTTTAATGTTAAAATGTGGGGTCTATAGCCATTGATGTTTCTGTACTCTTCTTGCTGTTTCCCTTCAGCTTGCTTACCTTTTGCTTACTCAGCCGAATGAGGTGGCACGTGCCAAGAGTAAAGCTCACGAAGGCTTTCGTCGATGGCGCTGCCGTTGACGTTGGAGAGAACGTCTTCTGGGATGCCGCCCTTCGTGGGTTCGGTCTTAGGGTTAAGGCTTCAGGTTCCAAGAGCTACATCGTCCAGTATCGCGATCGCCGGTCCGGTCGCTCGCGTCGCAAGACTATCGGCCAACATGGGCCGTTGATGACGCTCCATCAGGCTCGCGACATCGCTAAGGGGTATCTCGCCGATGCCATGCGTGGCCGAGATCCAGTCTCCGAGGAACGCGCCCGCCGGGACAGCTTCTCCATGCGAGATCTGGCAAATGACTACATGGCCAAGCACGCGATGCCCAAGAAGCGTGTGCGCAGCGCCGCGATGGACAAGTCACTCTTGGATCGACTGGTTCTCCCCGCAATCGGATCGCGCGCTGTTGGGGCGATTACTCACGGTGACATCCAGAGTCTCCACAACAGCCTTTCAGACAGGCCCTATCAGGCGAATCGCGTACTCGCGCTTCTATCCAAGATGTTCGAGCTTTCGGTTCGCTGGGGGTGGCGGGGCGACAATCCAGTGAAGGGCGTGCCGCGTTTCCAGGAGGAAAAACGTTACCGTTGGTTGTCCGATGCTGAGCTTGAGCGATTGATGGCGGCCCTCGATGCTCATCCAAACCAAGTCGCAGCGAATGCCGTGCGATTACAGCTCATGACTGGTGCGCGCATCGGTGAGGTGCTGACCTCGAAGTGGTCGGATTTCGATCTCGATCGCCGGGTCTGGGTTAAGCCTTCCCATCATACGAAGCAGAAGCGGACAGAGCACACTCCCTTGTCGAGTGGCGCCGTGTCTTTGCTCGGTTCAATGGCCTCGATACGGTTGGCGGACAACCCGCACGTCTTTCCTGGGCGCAAGTCAGGCCAGCCAATCAAAGATCTCAAACGTTTCTGGAAGTCAGTGACGGAAGCTGCGGGGCTTAAGGACTATCGCCTTCACGACAACCGCCACACGCACGCATCGCATCTGGTGTCCAGCGGGCACAGTCTTCCGGTAGTAGGACGTCTCCTTGGTCATACCAATCCAATGACGACCCAACGCTACGCTCATCTATCCGACGATCCGCTTCGACAGGCCGCAGAGGTGATGAGTGAGAAAATGACGCGACGATCGAAAGGCTGACCAAGCCACAGAGACCCTGCTCGCCGCGATTTGCACTCTTCGTCAGGACACTCGAAGAGATAGTACGCACCCGCACGCTTGACGACCGCAACACCCGCGAAAGCGGTCATCCGACTGAAATGCTCAGATGACTGTGTAGAGCCCGAAGCACTCATTTGTCGGCGTACGAAACGGGCGGTACATAGCCCGCCCACACACTCTGAATGCATACTAGAGATGTCGCGGAGACACATTTCTCTCTGGCACATCGGTGTCACGGCAATAGTATTGCGCTTGTCACTCGCAACGCTGTTCGGTCCTGCGAGCTGAGAACTAAGAAGAAAAAGACGCCAGGGGGGCTGTAGCGCATGAACCTATTGCAGGAAAGTCCAAGTATCAGCTTTGTACTGGTCGTTGTAGTTGCCCTTATCGCATCTCCATTGCTCCAGAGGCTGATCGGACGCGTTGCACTCCGGGTCGCAATACGAACAGAGACAGTCATCGATGACCTGATCGTCGATGCGTTAAGACCTTTCCGCTTCGTCTATGCCATTCCCGCTGCGCTCGCATTCTTCCTTGCCAACCTAGCAAGTCCCTACGAATACGCAGCACGACTAGTCTCCGGTTTGATCTTGGTCTTCCTTGCAGGCGAGACCGGCGTCAAAGTGCTTGGCGCCATCGCGGCCGTAATCCGACATCGTTCGGGCGAAAAGGGAGTGAGTTCTACCGGCTACATCGACCTGCTGAAGATCGCCGTCGTCTTGCTGTCCATCGCATTTGCGGCGGCTATTACCATCGACACTGATCTTTTAACGCTGCTCGGCGGCCTTGGCGCGGCCACAGCTGTGGCTGGCTTCATCTTCAGGGACACCCTTCACTCCATATTTGCCAGCATAAAGATAGCGTCATGGGGTTTGATACGTGAGGGCGACTGGATTTACGTTCCCAGCTTTAATGCGGACGGTCCTGTCGAGCATATCGGCCTCTACGATATCAAGGTCCGCAACTGGGATCTGACTACATCATTGATCCCTACTCATAAGGTGCTTGAGGTTGCCAACACGAACTTCGCGAGCATGCAGCGGGATGCGCGAGCGCGAAGAATACAAGAAACATTCATGTTTGATGTGTCCTCTGTTCGGCTCTGCGATCGCGAGTTGCTAGAGCGTCTCAAAGCGATCCCCGTTATCGAGGACTTGGTTGCAGAGAAACTGGAGGCATTAGGGGATCGTGACAGTGCAGGATATGATCCTGACCTCGCCGGCAAAGTAGCCACCAACTTCGAGCTTTTCGCTACATACGTGGATCGCTTCTTGCGAGCGCGAAAAGACTTGAACACGCGTCAGAGGTTTGTGTTGGTTCGCACTCTTGCACCGAGCGAACGTGGTATCCCGCTCGACATCTTCGCATTCGTCAAGAAGACCGACCTGATCGGATTTTCGAATGTGCAAACCGAGATATTCAATCATTTTCTCGTCATGATCGGCCTCTTCGACCTTCGACTGCATCAAGCTGCGATGGAGCGTTAAGCATATGGGCCTTGTCGGATACCAGCAGCGCCGTTTCCCGCTACTACATGTTGATGTGTCCCGCTTTGAGCAGGAGCATCATCAGCGCAAGTTGGGCGCTTAGAACTTTGGCGGGGAAAGGCGACATCGTTAGAGACATGGCAGAATCGACCCGAGACATTCACTCTACTGCAGATGCGAAGCCCGCCTCTTTCATTAGAAGCCTGAAGATTCGCACGAAACTACTGATCGTGCTCGTGCTGGTCGCCGCAGTAAGTGTCGGCATCTACTCTGTAGTGGAATACCGAGCCGCGAAACGGGCTTTGCTTGAGGAATCCTTCGATACGCTCGTCGCTGTGCGAGAGCTGAAAGCACAACAAATCGAGGACTACTTCTCAACCATTGCCGGCCAAGTCACGACCTTCTCTGAAAGCAGTATGATTGTAGGTGCGATGCGGGAGTTTCGGGCCGCTATCGACCTGCTGGATGAAGGTGGTGATGTTTCCGCATTGCCGGTGCTGCAGAGTTATTATGAGCAGGAGTTCCTACCTAGACTTAACGAAAACTCCTTCTCCCAAGCCCCTGAGCAGGTCGAAGCTTACCTTCCACAAGACGCGATTGCCCGATGGATGCAGACGCGATTTATCGCCGAGAACCCCAATCCGACCGGGGAAAAGCACCTGCTTGACGACACCGGAGACGGCAGCGCTTACAGCGCAGTGCATAGCCGGTATCACCCGATCATCAGAAACTACCTCGAGAGGTTCGGGTACTACGATATCTTCCTAGTCGATGCCGAAAGTGGGCGGATTGTCTATTCAGTTTTCAAGGAGGTCGATTTTGGGACTTCGCTACTTACGGGCCCATATGCTGATACAAATTTTGCCGCGGCGTTCCAGACCGCCCAGTCAGCAAGCTCTGCTGAATTTGTCAATTTTCAGGATTTTGAGGCCTATGCTCCATCCTACAACGCCCCGGCATCCTTTGTAGCTTCGCCCATATTCGACGAGGGCGACCTCGTAGGGGTCTTGGTGTTCCAGATGCCGATTGATCGCATCAACGACATCATGACGAGCCGAGGGGCCTGGAGCGATGTCGGGCTCGGCGAAAGTGGAGAAACCTATATCGTCGGTGACGACCTTCTGATGCGCAACCAGTCTAGGTTTTTGATCGAAGACCGTGACGGGTATCTCGGAATGATCCGCAATATTGGTCTCGACGAGCGTATCGTCCAAAGGATTGATGCATTCAATACGTCCATTGATTTGCAGCCCGTCGATACGAGGGGCACTCGGGCGGCTCTGGCCGGTGAAACGAACACTGAGATTTTCCCAGATTATCGCGGTGTGGCAGTGCTCTCGGCGTATCGCCTTCTTGATCTACCGGGATTGAACTGGGCGATCATGAGCGAGATCGATGAGGCTGAGGCACTCGCGCCCGCCTATCGTTTGCGGAACAGAACCATGCAACTCATGGGGTTTCTCATAGCGGGTATTATCCTCACGTCCTTCCTCTTCGCGAGAACGATGACCCGGCCGATACAGAACCTAAGCGCCAAGGCACAAAGAATAGCGAAGGGTGATCTTGGCATCACAATCGAAGCGACGGGCGGAGACGAAATAGCACAACTGGCTCGCAACTTCGACGTCATGCGTGAAGCACTACGTGAGCTGATCGAGGGGCTAGAAGAAAAGGTCGCAGATCGAACCAAAGAGCTCACTGATAGCGAGACGAGGGTCCGCTCGATCCTAAACAACGCTGCGGACAGCGTGATTGTCATTGATGAAAAAGGTTTCATCAGAGAATTCAATCCGAGCGCCGAGGAAACCTTCGGATATGAAGCGAGTGAAGTCATAGGCGGCAAAATAGATGAACTGATGCCCAAGAGGCATGCGAAAGATCACGACGCCCATCTCCAACGCTACCACGATACCGGTGAGAAACATGTCGTAGGCCGCACTCGAGAAGTCGAGGGCCTGAGAAAAGATGGTTCAGAATTCCCCATGGAGCTTCACGTTGGAGAAGCACAACTGAAAGACGAAAAGCTCTTCGTAGGGATCATCAGGGATATTACCGAACGGAAGCAGCAAGAAAAAGAAATTGCTGACAATTTGAGCTTTGTCACAACCTTGGTGGATTCCGTTCCAAATCCCATCTTTGTCAAAGATACCTCAGGTCGATACCTCAATTTCAACAGTGCCTATGAAAGCGCGTTCGGTATTCGGCGAGAGGAAATCATCGGCAAGACAGTTAAGGAGCTAGAATTCTTTCCCGAAGAGTACCGTAGCAGGCGGCACGAAGAGGATGTGCAGCTTCTCCGAGATGGCGGAAGTAGTCATCGCGAGACAAGCGTTGTGCTCGCAGATGGAGCCGAGCATGACATGCTCTTTTGGGCTCGTGCATTTGACCTATCCGATGGTTCGCGGGGCGGCGTGCTTGGCGTATTCGTCGACATCAGTCAGCAGAAAGAATTGGAGCGACAACTAGCAATTGCTAATAAGCGCATGGGGGACGAGCTCAATATTGGACGCCAGATCCAGATGAGCATGATACCTCTGACTTTCCCGAGATTTCCGGAGCACAAGGACCTTGATGTTTGGGCCTACATTCGTCCTGCACGTGAAGTGGGCGGGGATTTCTATGACTTCTTCATGATCGATGATCGGTACTTCGCGTTCGTGATTGCGGATGTCTCTGGTAAGGGGGTTCCGGCAGCACTCATGATGGCGGTTGCAAAGACGATGCTGAAGTCCCGATCACAGGACACAAAGTCCACTGCCAGTATCATCTCAGCGACAAACAACGAACTCAGCGAAAACAATGACGACTGCATGTTCATCACTGCATTTTTTGGCATTATTGATACAAAAACAGGGACGCTCACCTATACAAATGCTGGGCATAATCCGCCATACTTGATAAAGACAAACGGAACCATGCAGGCTTTGGGAGAACTGCACGGTCCGATGGTTGGGGTGATGCCGGGGGCTCCGTATGGTGAGGCCCAAATGCAGCTCGATGTTGATGACAAAATAGTCTTGTACACCGATGGTGTTACGGAAGCCTTCAATGCGAAGGGAGAAGACTACGGAGAAGCTAGGCTTGAAGCGTTCCTAGAGCGCTCCCAAAAACTGGGAACCAAGTATCTAGTCGAGTCATTAGTTCGCGATGTCGATGAGTTTGTTGGTGCAGCCGAGCAGTCAGACGACATTACAATGTTCTGCCTTCGCTACGTAGCTTGGGATGTGCGCGACGCACGGGGCACTGTGGAATTACGCCTGGCGAACGACCTCACCGAGATCGATCGTTGTCTAGCAGCACTTGGCGAAATCTGTCATCGGTTCGAGCTTCCACCGGAAATTCAAAACAACTTTTCGGTGGTGCTGGATGATCTTCTCAATAACGTGATCAGCTATGCATTTGGCGATGAGGGAGAGCACATCATCGACGTCGTGCTCTCGACCGATGGTCAACGCTTTATCGTGTCAGTCACTGATGAGGGGATCGAATTTGATCCATTCACGCGGAAAGACCCGGATACAGCTTCGTCCATTGAAGAGCGCGAAATCGGCGGACTAGGCATCCACCTCATTCGGAATCTCATGGACGATTACTCATACCGACGTGTCGAAGGCAGAAATGTCACGACGCTCATGAAGCGCTTTGCTGGCGACAAGCCGACACAAGCAGACGAAACAACAAAGAACTGAGGGAAACGACATGCATACTGAAGTGACACACCGTACAACAGACGCTGCTGTCGTGATCTACGTGGACGGAGACCTGACAACGAACACCAGCCCAGACGTCGAAGCCGATATTCTTGAGGCGATGGAGGATGAAAGCAAACACCTTGTGATCAATGTCGAAAAGGTGAATTTCATTGCCTCGACGGGTCTGCGGGTAATCCTTTCGCTGGGCAAGAAATTGAGCAGCAAAGGTCTGAAGCTGACTGTCTGCTCTATGAATCCTTCCACAAAATCTGTCTTTGAGATGTCAGGCTTCACAAAGCTTTTCCCTACATATTCGAACGAAGAAGAGGCGCTTGCAAACCTGTGAAGCTGTGGGTGCGATCTCGTCCGGCTGCGAGTATGAGAACTGAATGGAATAGAAGCATCAGTTCCGAGGTGAGTTACTTAAAGCGGAACTAATATCTGGAGCGGCGTACTGCTCCATGTGACTGGGAAAATGGAATGACGGATATGGAAATCAACTCGAAGGAAGTTGCCGGGGTGACTTTTGTAGGCCTAAAGGGCGATATTAAAAGCACAACTTCCGGTGAAGTCATGGATGCGCTGGTTGGGTTAGTTAAAGGCGGTTCCAATAAGCTACTGATCAATCTGGAAGGTGTCGATTTCATTAGTAGCGCGGGTCTGAGAAGTATTCTCGTTGCAGCCAAGCTCCTCAAGAACTCAAACGGTCAAATGAGGATTTGCGGGGCAAACGAGTCCGTTCGTAAGGTTCTCGAAACATCCGGTTTTACAAGTCTGGTGAGCCTGTACCCTGATGAAGACGAAGCGCTGGCGGCATTCACCTAAGTCACCTTATTGACTAAGAAAGACGTTTTGTCCGACCGGCAGCTTCGTCCGCGCTCCGGTCATTGCCTCAATTTCGGCGAACGTCTGGAGCCGGTGAAAGCCGCCGTTCGGGCGCGGCTCAACGGAATCTTCGGCTCCAAGGGCCTCTAAGCGCAAGAGAGCGGTCATCTTTCTATTTCGCTCAGATGACGGGGTAGAGCCCGATTCGGACATTTCACTTGCGATAGCGCTCGGCGATCTCGCGAAGGCAAGACCGAATGCGATTTCAGGGGGAGCATCTCTACATTGATATATATCAAACTCGCGATTTGCGGGTCGTGCAACCCTTTCGGAAGTTCGAGTTGTTTTGAACTGCCTGCCCCTAGGGATGAATACTTTCCGAATTTAAAGGAGTTTCAGGCTTACGGCGACTTGATCAGAAATGAGGGAGGTGTGAGTTGGCCAATATCATTGATGGAACGGAAAATGGCGATCTGCTGATTGGTACTGACGGTGCCGACATCATTAATGGCTTCGGTGGAAGCGATACTCTGATTGGCGAGGCGGGCAACGACGAACTCTACGGAGGCGCGGGCTTCGACTTTCTCGATGGAGGCGAGGGCAACGACTACATTGATCCGGGAGAGGGCAACGGCGTCATATTCGGAAGTATCGGCTCGGACACCATCGACTACTCTAATGTAGTATCGGGCTTCGCCAATCTGCTTTATCGCAATCTTAATGAAGGTATTTACGCGATACTGGATATCGATGGTGATTTCGCCGAAGTATCGAGCGGCTCGGACACTGATACAATCATTGGAATACAATCTCTCTTCGAACAGACGGACGGCATTTACTTCGAAGGGACATCTTCAGGCGATGTGTTCATCATCGATCACAACGACCTTAATGAGGCTCAACTGGTACTCGCCCCGGGCGATGGCGTAGACAGCTTTTACATAGGAGGCGATTTCAAAGGCCACGAGAGTAACACCCGTCTTTCCTTCACGTTCGGAGCAGACGGTGCGATCGTCGAAAATGGTGTATTCATTGATCTGAGCCTGGAATCTGGACAGATCATCGATGACGGGTTTGGCAACGCCGAGACGATCTCCGGCCCAGGCTATATGCGCCAGTTCTTCCTGACCTATTCTGACGATACTTTCATAGGCGGGGATGGGGACGAGCGCATAAGGGCGTATTCGGGAAACGACTACATTGACGGTGGCGGAGGCACAGACCTCCTAGATATGGGGACTAGTCAATTTCAGTCCTTGGTGATTGATCTCAGCGCGGGTACCGCAACTGGCACCTTCTTTGATCCTTGGGTTTTTGATGAACCACAGCTGTTCAACTACACGCTCGCAAACATTGAGGATGTTGTCGGGTCGCGAAGTGGCGCAGATACCATTACCGGTTCAGATGCTGATAACTATCTCCGGGGACGGGGTGGCGATGACACTTTGTCTGGCCTCGGCGGTGACGACAAACTTCAAGGGGATGAAGGCTCTGATCGGCTTTTTGGCGGGGATGGCGACGACATCCTCTTGGGAGGCCGTGATTCGGACGAGTTTATCTTCGACGGAATGGACGGGTCTGACAGGCTTCTGGATTTCGAAATTGGCTCTGATCAGATTGTCTTGATGGCCGTCAGCCTTGATTTCGATGACCTTGCGATTGCTGAGGCATTCGAGGTGAGCAACGGGCTGCTTCCTACTGAACGCCTGCCTGGCGGCGTGTTTGATCATCTAGCGGATAAGTTCCAGAAGGTCGCTGTTGTCAGCTTCGAGGAGACAGAGATAACAGTCCTGCTTGATGCTGAAGCCTCACTGAGTTCGGACGATTTCATATTCATCTGAAACGTTGATGGATTGTTCGATTTTCAAGCGGAACTGAGTGGGCTCGAAAGGCATCGGTGGCGCGCGACGAGTGACACCTCTGTCCCGCGATCCGGTCATCCAGCCCGATGTGATCGACGTCCGCTACCGCGAGAAGCCGACGTTCGCGGCGGATTTCCCCCCTCGATGACCGGTTAGTGCGGCAGAGAAGTCATCCGACAGAAAGGCTCGGATGTCTCAGGAGAGCCCGGAGCAGACACAAAGAATGCTTTACCTTTCCAGAACCAGCGGGCGGATCCACCAGTAGGCGCTGGAGCTAGTTCGCCTCTGGTTCGAGAGTCCTGAAGTAAGGGATATTGACTGAAGCCTATGAGCCGGGTTGGGGTTCACTCTGGCCAGCTGATCGTCGGCGACATCGGGTCGCCCGACCGGATCAATTACACGGTCATCGGCGATGTCGTGAACACAGCCCAGCGACTGGAGGGGCTCGGCAAGGAAGTTGATGGTGACGCAGAGTCGATCGTATTGGTCAAGGTAGCGGACGGTCGGGGTGGCGTGGGGTGGCGTGGGGTGTGAGAAGCGGACGCTCGCCCCCGCAGCGTTGAGTGGCCGGTGTGTGGAATAGGCTGGCATTCGCATGACTAGCGCTTCTCTTAGCGAAGCCAGAACTAAAATCTTTAAGGCTTGGACTACTGCTGATGGGTCTGATCTCTTGACCTACTCGTAAGCAACCCGTGCAGGATCGATCCCCAAGACAAGACAGGTCGTGGAGTCCAGCAATCCAGTGGCTTCCAAGTCGTTGCGGTGCTGGAACATGATCACCGCCGCTTCTGTGACCTTGCCCCAGACGCCGTCAAGGGGGCCCGGATCAAAGCCGCTTCGATAGAGCAGGATCTGTGCTTCCCGGATATCGCAAGCTCGTCCATCAGGATATTCGGCGATGGTCTTTGGAGACAGCAGATGCTTTTGACGGGCTGCTGAAGAAGGCGCAGCAGACTGGGTCGCATCTGCCCCAGCCGCAATTAATAGTTCTTCTATCTCAGAGGCACCGTTTTTCCGAGCGACCCACAATGGCGTACCTCCATCGTGAGCCGCAAGATCTGGATCAGCACCATTGTTGATGAGAACCTGAACTAATTCCTTTCTTCCTGTCTGAACTGCCAAGATCAGCGGCGTCACACCGTCATTCCTCTGAAGGTTCACATCCGTGCGTGACGCAAGAAGTTCAACGACATCTAGGAAACCGTGACCTACCGCTCTGTGAAGTGCGGTCTGACCTTGCGGATCCTGAAGGCCCATATCCGCGCCCTTCGCAAGCAAATGCGACAGTGCTTCGGGATGACCCCGGTCTGCTGCAAAGTAAACCGCCATGCCCCCGGCACGGGCGAGTTCCTGATCGGCATCGGATTGATTTAGAACCCGGTCCAGTACGCCTACCATTCCAGATCCGGCCGCGTACTCCAGAACTCCTCGCCCATCACCGTCCAAGATGTCGGTTCTCGCACCGCCATCGATAAGCAGGTGGGCGATCTCACCCTGGCTCTGTTGCAGCGCGATTAGAAGGGCGGTCCTACCTGACCAGTCTAGCAAGTCCATATCGGCGCCAGCCTCAATCAGAAACTTAGCAATCTCGAAATTTCCTAACTCGGCAGCCAACATAAGAGGTGTAGCACTTAGTTCCGTCCTCGCGTTGAGATTCGCGCCCAAGGCTAGAAGCCGCTGAACTGCCCCTACTTTCCCGTTATCGGCCGCAATGGTCAGTGCTGTGCCCTCACGCGCAGACCTACGCTCCAAAGACGCACCCGCCTCGATCAGGGCGTCAATCGCATCCGGCGATCCGAACTGCGACGCAAGATGAAGGGGCGTCAATCCTTCGGCCGCAGTGATGTCCGGATCTACACCCGCCCTCAGTAGCGTCTGCGCAGCGAGCACGCTGCCGTTTTGAGCCGCAATGTGGAGTGGGGACAAGCGTCCCTCCATTGTCTGAACATTTGGATTGGCTCCGGCTGAAATCAGCATTTGCATGGCTTCGGCGTTATTCGAAAAGGCGGCGAAGTAGAGCGCAGTACGGTCTCCCATCACTTGGAGATCAGGCTCGGCTCCCGCTTCCAAGAGGCGCGCAACGGTGTCCGGGTGACCGTTAAATGCTGCCTGAACGAGCGCAGTGCGCCCGAAGGCGTTTTGCCAGTTGGGATCGGCACCTGCCTCGAGGAGTAAATCGACTACGCGATCATGGCCACTAAACGCTGCCGCTAATAATGGATTTGCACCCCGCATCGGCCCTTCGTCATCGAACATCACCTCCTGCGAAGCACCTGCCTTCAGAAGAAGCCGCACATTCTCGGTTAGCCCATTTGCGGCGGCGATCAATAGTGCGGTGCCTCCAAAGATCGACCCATTTTCCTCGAGATCGACACCTGCTTCGAGCAAGAGTTCAATTGTGCGCGGGTTATCGACCTGAGCCGCAATACCGAGGGCCGACAAACCTTCAGGAGAAACGACCTTTGCCGAGGCTCCGGAGTTTAGAAGTTCTTGTACCACAAGATCGTGTCCATTGAGCGCTGCAACCATCAATGGTGTGACAGAGTTCGAGCTGATGGTGTCCAGGTTTGCACCTCTACGGATAAGGGTCCGGACTGCCTCGAGATGTCCCTCCTGGGCCGCTAGTAGCAAGGGGGTGGCATCGTTGCTGTGTCGAACATCAGGGTTTGCCCCCTGTGCTAGCTGCCTTTCAATTTCGACGACATTGCCAGACCGCGCCGCATGGAGAAGTGGGTCTTCTACTTGAGCGCCAACCTCCGAGACCAAAGCGATAACGATGAGGAAAATAAACACAGCGGACAGTAAGCAGGTCTGGACCAGGCACTGCATGAACTTCGGGCCATCAAATAGCCTTTTCAAAGTTGAGTTATGAAACAAATCAGGGCCTCCATGAGGTCGTCAGGCTCGACTTTCCAAAATAATATATTCCGATGTGCTTAGACTTGCGCTGCATCAACGCGAGCACCAAACGGCCGGTTGCGCTTGATACAGCTCACCGCAACTCCACGATGGCAGTTCGCCGCACCTTGCTTTAACGACCGCTTCAGAGAAAAAGCGAGAAGAAGGTCGAGCCCGGCCAGCTCCCGTTGAGGGGAGCGTGCAGTAAGCTGTAAGCGAAAACAGATCTAAAGCTGCCGCTACTGCTCAGTAGTAGCCTCATCTGGCGATGCCCATCCGAGCATCCCGCCGGACCCATAAGCCGTGTCTGCGGCAAGCCGCTCAGGGGTGAGATCGAACCGCTCCCGCGTGCGTTCGATCATCGTCTGCGTGGCGCCAACTTCTGTCGAGCGGATCGACCTGGTGGCCTCCACATCGAGGATCACACCATGGTCCGTGTCGATCAGGTAGTTGTCCGAGTATGCGAAGAACGCCGGACCCTTTCTGGCGCCGGTCCACTGGCTGGCAGGATCGGCGAAGGACGTAAACTTCGGTTCTACTTCGCTCGCCGCCCCGAAGGCGGCATCGTCGAGCACATCGAGATACTCGCGCACGGCACGGGGCGCAGCAGACAGGTCGATCCTGCCCGGGTCCCAGTCCGCCTGAGGCGCCGCATACTGCTTGTTGGCATCTGCCCGGATCAGGCTGGCGTCGGATGTGTCCGTCGTCAGATGATTTGGGACAGGGTGGCTTGATCTGTAACGGAGGCCCTGGCTCGTTGTGGTTCCAGCTTA
>NZ_JAWHTE010000006.1:0-223245 GCF_032586175.1 Ovoidimarina sediminis | reverse complement strand
CTCCCAGACAGGATGAATCACAAATCAGCTCCAACAGGAATCCCCGCGATTCAGGTTTTCAGTCGGATGCTTTAGGTTTGTGTCAACGCAATCAAGGAGATCGCCATGACCCGCGCGCGTCTGACACCGCTTGCTATTCTGCTCTTGAGCCTCGCCGCATGTGCGGAGCCGGGCACCTATCCTATCACCGGCGCTGAATGCGGGCCGGATGATCCGGTCAAATCCGTCGAAACCATGGGTTGCGCGCCGGGCGTTGTGGCCGGACTCTAGGGTTTCTGTCTCAACCGCTGTTCCAGGCGTCTGAGCGCCATCGATAGGGTGACAGTCATCAGAAGATAGATCAGCGCGACCACGTTGTAAGTTTCGAAATACCGGAAGTTGCCCGCGGCGGTGACCTTGCCCAATTGTGTGACATCCAGCACGCCAAGTACCGAGACAAGGCTTGAATCCTTAACCATCGCGATGAAATCGTTGCCGAGCGGCGGCAGGATCATGCGAAAGGCCTGCGGAAAGATGATCAGGCGAAATCGCTGCCAGCGGGAAAGGCCCAGCGCTTCCGCCGCTTCGATCTGGCCCTTGTCGATGGATTGAAGCCCGGCGCGAAACACCTCCGCGATGAAGGCCGAATAGCCGATCGTAAGCGCCAGGATCGCGCGCCAGAGAAGCGTGAAATCGCGGGTGCGGATCGGATCGAAGCCCACGGTTTCGGCCACCCAGTTCCATGCCGCGACAAGGGCAGGGGCGAAGACGAAGGCGACATAAAGCAGAAGAACGATGATCGGCACGCCGCGCACGATCTCGATGTAAAAGCGCGCGCATTGCCTGAGGATCAGCGAATTCGAGAGCGACGCGGTCGCCAGCAGAAGCCCGATGATCGAGGCGCTGAGGAAGCCGACGAGGGTGACGAAGATGGTGATCCAGACGCCTTTCGACAGCGTCGTGAGCACCTGGCGGTAAAGGTCGTCGGCCACGACCGCGTAGATCATCCAAACCGCGATGCCCCCGGCGACGAGCAGCCACCAGGGGAAATCCTTGTCGGGTTCGGGGGCCGGCGTCACGCGCGGGCCCCCGGTCTATCGCTGGTGGCCGGGATCACCCGCCGACTTTGAAGTCAAGGAACCACTTCTTGTTCAGCGCGTCGATCGTGCCGTCTTCCTTCATGTCGGCAATGGCCGCGTTCATGGGCTCGACGAGATCGGAACCTTTCGGGAAGATGAAACCGAAATCCTCGGTCCCGAGCTTTTCGCCCACGATCTTCAGCCCGCCCTCTGAAGCGGAAACATAGCCTTCACCTGCCGTCCCGTCGGTCAGCACGAGATCGACATCACCGGTGCGAAGCGCCTGGACGCCTGCGCCAAAGGTTTCGAACAGGATGATGCGAGGGTTCGCCTCGTTGCCGTCAAGCACGTCATAGACGCCCACGTAGAACGGCGTCGTGCCCGGCTGCGCGGCCATCAGAAGATCCTCGTTCGCCGCGAATTCGGCAGCGTTCGAAAAGCGCTCTTCATCGCCCCGCACCATCATCACCATTTCCGACCGCATGTAGGGTTCGGAGAAATCCACCACTTCGGCCCGATCCTCGCGAATCGTGATGCCGGTCATGCCCATGTCGAACTGGCCCTCGCCCACGGCGGCAATCATCGCGTCCCAGCTGATGTTCTCGTAGACGACATCAATGTTCAGCCGTTCGGCGATTTCCGCCATCGCGTCGTATTCCCAGCCGATCGCATTGCCCGAGGCGGGATCAACGAATTGCAGCGGCGGATAGGCGTTCTCGGTGACGACCACGACTTCGCGGCCCTCGAGATCGGGCAGATGCCCGCCCGCGAGGGCGGCTGTGGCAAAAAGGCCGGCGGCAAGCGCGGCGGCGATACGTTTCATGGCAGAACTCCCCATTCTTGTCGGACTGGCGCGGAGTATGGCGTAGTTCCGGGGGGCTTCAAGCGCTGCCGCCGCAAATCGAGCACTCGGGGCGGCGTTTCAGCTTGATAACGCGGGCCTCGGCGAAAAGCGCATCATAGATCATCATGCGGCCCTTCAGGCCCTCGCCGGTTCCCGTCAGCTCCTTGATCGCCTCGACCGCCATCATCGTGCCGATCACGCCGGGAAGCGGCCCCAGAACCCCGCCCTCGGCACAGCTTGGCGCGAGGCCGGGCGCGTTCGGTTCGGGGAAGACGCATTGGTAACAGGGGGCGCCGTCCCTCGGCGCGAAGGTGCTGATCTGGCCTTCCCATTGCGAGAGCGCGCCTGAAATCAGCGGCGTGCCCGTCGCCACGGCGGCCGCATTGATCGCATAGCGGCTGTCGGTGCCGTCCGTGCCGTCGAGGATCAGGTCGTACTCTGCGAAAAGCTCTTCCGCGATCTCCGCCGTCAGCTTCCGGTTATAGGGCTTCACGGTGATGAAGGGGTTTTGCGCCTCCATCGCCATCTGCGCGGAAAAAACCTTGGGCATCCCGATCCGGTCATCGGTGTGGATCACCTGGCGCTGCAGGTTGGAATTGGTGACGATGTCGTCGTCGATCACACCGATGGTGCCGACCCCGGCGGCAGCCAGATACATGAGCGCCGGGCTGCCAAGCCCGCCTGCGCCGATCACCAGAATCCTCGCCTCCTTCAGGCGCTTCTGGCCCTGCCCGCCGAGTTCACGCAGAACGATGTGCCGCGCATAGCGTTCGATCTCGGTTTCCGAACTGCGCGCGGCGTCGTTCTGCGGCTGGTTTTCCGGACGGACCCGGGATTTCAGCTGTCTGAGCCCCATGGAATAGGCCCAGACCGCAGCGACGAGCCCGCCGAGCACCAGCCATTCGGCAGTTGTTCCGCCCGCGAGGGATTGCAGCGGATGGGTGTCGGGGAAGGCGATCGTGATGGCGAGGATCGCGACATAAAGCAGCGCGATCATGATCCAGCGGGCGGAGCGGGGCGCCCCGAGCATCCGGCCGAGCAGCCAGAGCCCGGCGGCGAGACACAGGAAAAGAAGCATCAGGTTCGCCCGGTCGATCCGAAGCCGCCGGCGCCGCGGGCGGTGTGTTCAAGCCTGCGCGCCTCGGCAAAGGTTGCGCGCGCCACGGGCGCGATCACCGCCTGCGCGATGCGGTCGCCATGGCCGACCGTGAAAGGCGCGTCACCCAGATTGATCAGGATCACGCCCAACGGGCCGCGATAATCGCTGTCTATGGTACCCACTGCATTGGCCAGCGATATCCCGTGCTTCAGGGCGAGGCCCGACCGGGGGCGGATCTGCATTTCGAACCCGGCGGGGATCTGAACGCGCAGCCCCGTGGGAATGAGGGCCCGGCTGCCGGGGGCAAGGGTGATTCCATCTGCGCGCCTGTCTGCCGGCAGGTTGGCCCTCAGATCCGCTCCGGCGGCCCCGTCCGTTTCATAGCTTGGAAGCGGTATACCGGGATCCGCGCCGTCTTCGCGCAGGACATCGACAACCGGCGACGTGTTCATGCCGAAAACGCCTCGGCGATGCGGGCGGCAAGCTTCCGCGCCACCTCGCCCTTCGCCATGCGGGGCCAGTCTTCAGCCCCGTCGGCGGTGATCAGCGTCACCGCGTTTTCGCCGCCGCCCATGATCCCGGTTTCCGGGCGCACATCGTTGGCGAGGATCCAGTCGCAGCCCTTGCGCGCGCGCTTTGCCGTGGCATGGGCCACCACATCGTCGGTTTCGGCGGCGAAGCCCACGACGAGGGCGGGGCGGTTTCCCCCAAGGCCCGAGACATGGGCAAGGATATCGGGGTTCTCGGCGAAGGCGAGGGACGGGGGCCGCCCGCTTCCGTCCTTCTTCATCTTCGAGGTGGCGGCCTCGGCCATCCGCCAGTCGGCCACTGCGGCGGCGAAGATGCCTGCATCGGCAGGCAGGGCCGCGGTCACGGCATTGAGCATCTCCTGCGCTGTTTCCACCCGAACCACACGCACGCCACCCGGCGGCGGCACGCTCGCCGGGCCGGTGACGAAGGTGACATCGGCGCCAAGTGCGGCAAGCGCCCGCGCGATCGCGGTGCCCTGTGCGCCGGAGGAGCGGTTGGCGATATATCGCACCGGGTCGATTGGCTCATGGGTGGGGCCGGATGTGACGATCACGTGCCTGCCCCGAAGCGGCCCACCCGCCAGCGCGCGTTCGATATCCCCGAGGATCTCATGGGGTTCCGACATCCGGCCGGGGCCGAATTCGCCGCAGGCCATCGCACCTTCGACCGGCCCGGCGAAGAGAACACCATCGTCCTTCAGCGTCGCCGCATTGCGCTGCGTTGCCGGATGTTCCCACATCCGGACGTTCATCGCAGGCGCGATCAGAACGCGCTTGTCGGTGGCCATCAGAAGGGTCGAGGCCAGATCGTCGGCATGCCCACCCGCCATCTTGGCCATCAGGTCGGCGGTGGCGGGGGCCACGACCACCAGATCGGCCGCGCGGCTGAGTTCGATATGCCCCATCTCGGCCTCGTCGGTCAGGTCGAAGAGATCGAGGTAGACCTTGCTTGCCGCGAGTGCCGAAACCGAAAGAGGCGTCACGAATTCCTGCCCGGCCTTGGTCAGAACCGGCGTCACCTCTGCCCCCTGTTCGCGCAGCCGGCGGATCAGGTCTAGCGCCTTGAAGGCGGCGATTCCGCCGCCGATGATCAGGAGTATGCGCTTACCGTTCAGCATCCGCGCGAGCCTAGGATCAAGTGGCCGGGGCGGCAAGGGCGCGGCGCGCTATTGCTGGCCGAAGGCCGCACAGGGATCGGGTCGTTCGACGGGGTCGGTCACGATCCAGAGGTCGTAGGGTGCCGGGCCATTGGGCGCGCTTTCAAGCTGGCCGAGGGACAGAACGCTCGCGTCGGGCAAGGCGCCCGCCAGCATCGGCGGGATGCCCCAGTCGGTGCGGGCGTGCCCGTTCCCGGTGATCACCGCGACCGGCCCGCCGGTTTCCAGCATCGCGGCGACGATGGCGCGTGACAGGGCGGCGTCGCGCAAACGCTGGGCCTCGACCATTCCGGGCAGTACGTGCTCGGGCAGCGCGTCGCAATGGGCGGCCATCTGGAGCGCCTCGCGCCGGGTCTGCTGATCCTCGGGCAGGGCCGCGTCGAGGCCGAAAAGCGGGCTCGCGGCCCCGAAGACGGCCGCCGCGCCCTCTTCCACGGCGCGTCGCACCTCGCCCCTGGGCAGTGCGCCGCCGTAAAGCGCAGCGTCGGGGGCAGCGAGGAAGATCGGATGGTAGAGTGCGAAATCCGGCCATCCCGACTCCGTCCAGCCGAGCGCGGCGGCGAGCGCTCCCGCGTCATGGCGCGGAAGGCTCATGGCCGCATTCGCCTCGTCCGGCCCGAACATCTCGAACACAATCGCCCCGGGTCGCAGCGCTGCGATCGCCGTGGCCTGGTTGATGTGGTGCGCGGGATTGTCGTGCACCTCGCCCAGGATCACCACATCGGCCTCGATCCGCGCCAGATCGGGCAGGTCGATTTCCTCCGCCAGTGCCAGGGTGGAGAAAAAAAGGCCCGCCAGAAGCGGGCCCAAGCTCAGAGGGAAATGGTTCACGCGAAGAATTCGTGTACTTCTTTCGATTGCGCTTCGAGGTTCTTGCGCATCTTGCCGAAAGCGGCCGCTTCAAGCTGGCGCACGCGTTCTTTCGAGAGCCCCAGTTCGTTGCCGAGGCTTTCAAGCGTGCGGGGTTCGTCGCGCAGCTTGCGCTCGCGGACGATGAACCGTTCGCGTTCGTTCAATGCGCCCATGGCCGTCACCAGCCAGTCCCGCAGCGTATCGATATCCTTGTCATGCTCGACCTGCTCCGAGGCCACCGCATTTTCGTCTTCAAGCGCGTCAATCCACTCGCGCCCGTCTTCGTCGGCCGATTGTGTGGCATTCAGCGAGTAATCCGATCCCGCCAGTCTCCCTTCCATCATTTCCACGTCATGCAGCGGCACGCCCACTTCCGACGCGATCATATGGCGCATCTGATGGGCGTCGAGCCGCTCGCCGCGCGACGCCGCCTCACGCTCAAGCCGGGCCTGCACGCGGCGCATGTTGAAGAACAGCGATTTCTGGCTGGAGGTGGAGCCTGTGCGAACCATCGACCAGTTACGCATCACGTAATCCTGGATCGACGCCTTGATCCACCACACCGCGTAGGTCGAGAAGCGCACGCCGCGATCGGGGTCGAACTTGTCGGCGGCCTTCATCAAGCCAAGCGAGGCTTCCTGGATCAGGTCGTTCATCGGTGCGCCGTAGCGGCGGAACTTGGCCGCCATCGAGATCGCGAGACGCATATAGGCTGTGATCAGTCGGTGGAGGGCTTCCTCGTCCCGCTCATCGCGCCAGGCATAGGCAAGTTTCAGCTCTGTCTCAGCGTCCAGAAGCTCCGCCTGCATCGCGCGGCGCGACAGGGTTTGATCGGAAAAACCGTCCAGTGCCATTTGTAACCCCCGATGTTTAAACTCTGTTTGTTTGAACGGTGTACGGAGCCCGGATCTGAATGGATCAAATTTTTCTTCCGAATTTCTTGCCGGTTGCGGATTTCTTGCTATGTCGCAGCTGTCAATCTTCGGGGCATTTCGATTAAATCTTTGGAATCATGGTGAAGGATCGGACAATCTGGTGGGTACGGCATGGCCCGACCCATGCGAAAACCATGGTGGGCTGGTCGGATCTTCCCGCCGACCTTTCCGACCGCGACGGCCTCGCCCGGCTTTCCGATGCGCTGCCGGTTAATGTGCCGGTGATGTCCTCCGATCTCATCCGCACGCGGGCGACGGCAGAGGCGGTGCGGGGCGCACGCGCCCTTCTGCCGCCTGACCCGGCGCTTCGCGAAATGCATTTCGGGGCGTGGGAGTTGAAGGCCCATGCCGAAATCGAGGCTGAGGATCCCGAGCGCATTCGCGCCTTCTGGGAAACACCGGGTGAGGTGCGCCCGCCAGGGGGCGAAAGCTGGAACGATCTCGGGGCCCGGGTGTCCGAGGCGGTGGAGGCGCTTTTGGAAACTCACGGGCGGCTGATCGTCGTGGCCCATTTCGGCGTGATCCTGTCAGAGCTTCAGCGCATCCTCGGCTGGTCCGGCGACCAGACGTTTGCCCAGCGGATCGACCCGCTGTCACTGACCCAAATCGACTATGCGCCCCGGCCCCCCCGCGGCCCCGCTGATCAATCACCGTCCGTGATGGCCGAGGCCACGAAACGTCGTTTTGGGCTTTCCCAGTTCCGGCCTAGGCTGTGGCCATGATCTATGACCTTTTCATCGGCGACGAAAGCTTTTCAAGCTGGTCCCTGCGCGGCTGGCTGATGTTCGAACAATTCGGGCTGCCCGTCCGCGTGCATCTCGTGGGCCTCTATTCCGGCACTCTGGCGGAAGATCTTGCGCCGCTGGCGCCCGCCCGGCTCGTTCCCGTGATGTGCACACCCGATGGTATCGTGATCGGCGATACGCTGGCGATGGCCGAAACGCTGGCCGAGCGGCATCCCGCTGCGGACCTTTGGCCGGCGGATGCGGCAGCGTGCGGGCTGGCTCGCTGGATCGTGGCGGAGATGCATTCGGGCTTCGGCGCGCTCAGAAGCGCCTGCCCGATGACCCTGCGAAATGCCTGGGTGGGGTTCGAGCCATCGGATGCCGTGCGTGCAGATGTCGCGCGGATCGAAGAGCTTTGGTTGCTGGCCCGCGCGCGTCATGGCACCGAAGACAGCCCTTGGCTTTTCGGCCGCTACTGCCTGGCGGATGTCTTCTATGCCCCCGTGGCCGCACGGATCGCGGCCTATGATCTGCCGGTGGGCCCGGCGGCCCGCGCCTATGTCGATGCGCATCTTTCCGATCCCGCGTTCCGCCGCTGGCGGGCGCGCGGACAGGCCAGACAGTACGATCCGCTGCCATACGCGATGGATTTGCCGAAGGCGCCCTGGCCCGGTCCCGCTCCCCGCCAAGCGCATGCCGTGGAAGCCGGGCCGTCCGAGAATGCCGCCTGCCCCTATTCGGGCAAGCCGGTGACCCATTTTCTCGGGATCGAAGGCCGGATCTTCGGCTTCTGCAACCCGGTCTGCCGCGATAAGACCGTGGCGGATCCCGAGGTCTGGCCCGCCTTCCGCGATCTTCTGGAAAGATCCTGTTAACCAAGTTGTAACGCTGTCCCGACTAGCCTTCGGCGTGAAAGGGGGCCGGGATGGTAGTGCGGGCCTATTCAGTGGCGTTCGAGGGCGTTGAAGCGCGACTGGTCGAGGTGCAATGCGCGATTTCGCCCGGGCTTCCCTCCTTCTCGATCGTGGGGCTGCCCGACAAGGCGGTGTCGGAGGCGCGCGACCGCGTGCGCGCGGCGCTGACAGCGATGTCGATCGCCCTGCCGTCCAAGCGGATCACCATCAACCTTTCTCCGGCTGATCTGCCCAAGGAGGGGTCGCATTTCGATCTGCCGATCGCCGTGGCGATCCTCGCAGGGCTATCGGTCATCCCTGCCGAAGAGGTGGAGGGGATCGTGGCGCTGGGCGAGTTGTCGCTCGACGGATCGCTCGTGCCCGTCTCGGGCGCCCTTCCCGCGGCGGCGGCGGAGGCCGGCCGCACGCTTCTCTGCCCAGACGGCAGCGGGCCCGAGGCCGCCTGGGTCTCGACCGTCAGGGTGATCGCGCCACCCACACTCGCCGCGGTCGTGCGGCACTATTCCGGGCAAGCGCCGCTTGCCCCGGCAGAGCCGGGTGCGGTGACGGGTGCGCCCGACACCCGCGATCTCCTCGACGTGAAGGGGCAGGAACGCGCCAAGCGCGCCCTCGAAATCGCGGCTGCCGGGCGGCATCACCTTCTGTTCGTCGGCCCGCCGGGATCAGGCAAGTCGATGCTGGCCGCCCGGCTTCCGGGCCTCCTGCCGCCGTTGTCACCCGAGGAGGCACTTGAAACCTCGATGATCCATTCGTTGGCCGGGCTTCTCGACGAAGGCGGGATCTCGCGGCTGCGCCCGTTTCGCGAGCCGCATCACACCGCCTCGATGGCCGCGATCGTGGGCGGCGGAAAGGGGGCGAAACCCGGGGAGATCTCGCTGGCTCACAATGGCGTGCTGTTCATGGACGAGTTCCCCGAGTTTGCCCGGCCCGTGCTCGAAACCCTGCGCCAGCCCGTCGAGACGGGCGATGTCGTGGTGGCCCGCGCCAATGCCCATGTGCGCTATCCCTGCCGGTTCATGCTGGTTGCGGCCGCAAACCCGTGCCGCTGTGGGCACATGACCGACCCGTCGCGCGCCTGCGCACGGGTGCCGCAATGCGGCGAGGATTACCTCGGCCGGATCTCGGGGCCGCTGATGGACAGGTTCGATCTGCGGGTCGATGTGCCGCCGGTTGCCTTCACCGATCTCGATCTGCCCGTCTCCGGGGATGGGTCGGCCACCGTGCGCGGCCGGGTTGAAGCGGCGCGGGCACGGCAGGCGGCGCGCTATGCAAACGTGCCTCACGCACGGCTCAATGCCGATGCCGAAGGGCCGGTGCTGACGGAGGTCGCCACGCCCGATGCGGCGGGCCGCGCGCTCCTCACCCGGGTGGCGGAGCGGTTCGGCCTGTCGGCGCGCGGCTATCACAGGGTTCTGCGCGTCTCGCGGACGATCGCCGATCTCGATCAATCCGACGACGTGCGCGAAACGCATGTGGCGGAAGCCGTGAGTTACCGGCTGGCGGGCGCGGGCATGGGCTGATCCCTACCGGGGGCCGGTCAGGCCGGCAGCGTATCGAGGAAGGCCGCCACATCCTCGAAACTCCGCCGTCCTTCCGGAAGCCGGTTTCCCAGAAGCGGCCAGACATGGATGGCATCCTCGACTTCCGTAACAGTCACGTCGCCGCCTGCTGCCCGAAGCTTTTCGGCCATGCGCCGCGTGTCGTCGTAAAGAATCTCGGTGCGTGCGACCTGCATCATGACCGGTGGCGGCGCGTCGAAGCTGGCGAAATGCGGCGAAACGCGCGGGTCGTCACGCGGCCCGTCGCCGGTGACGAAAGACACCAGATCCTCCAGCCGGTCAGCGGGCAGGATGCGGTCGCGCGCGGCATTCGCAGTGATGCTGTCGCCCGAGGCCGTCAGATCCGTCCAGGGGGAGAAGGCGAAAAGGGCGCGGGGGCGGCGCCCGTCCGCGCAAAGCCGCGCGAGCAGGGCCAGCGCCAGCCCGCCGCCCGCGCTGTCGCCGCCGAGGATGATCTCGGTCGGATCGGTCCCCATCTCCTCCATTGCGTCGAAGGCGCAGAGCGCATCGTCGAAGGCCGCCGGTGCGGGGTGTTCGGGGGCAAGACGGTAGCGCGCCGTGATCACTTGCCGCCCCGTGGCGCGCGCAAGGCAGCCCGCGAGCGCGCGATGCGTTTGTGGCGCTCCGCAGATATAACCGCCGCCGTGGAAATAGAGGATCGTCCCTGATGCGCGGGGCTCCGGGGGTGCGAAGGAGAGGCCGAGGGGATGGGGCCGCATCTCGACGCCTGAGGGGCAGGGCAGAAGCCGGGTGAAGAGGTTGAAGTCGCGCCGCGCTTCGGCGGGCCCGGGCGTTCGGGCCAACTGCGCGCGCAGCACGTGACGCGCAACGAGGTTGACGACCGTACAGCGCAGGCTCGGCACCGCGCTAGCCCGCCACCCGGGCTTCGATTGCATCCCAGATCCGGCCCGCGACGTTCATGCCCTCGAAGCGTTCGAGTTCCTGGATGCCCGTGGGCGAGGTCACGTTGATCTCTGTCAGCCAGTCGCCGATCACGTCGATCCCCACGAAGACTTGGCCCTTCTCGCGCAGAAGCGGGCCGATCGCGGCGCAGATCTCGCGATCGCGGTCGGTCAGCCCGATCTGCTCGGGTCGCCCGCCCACATGCATGTTGGAACGGGTTTCACCTTCCGCCGGAACACGGTTGATAGCGCCTGCCGGTTCGCCGTCGACCAGGATTATGCGCTTGTCGCCCTTTGATACGGCGGGGAGGAACTTCTGCACGATCAGCGGCTCGCGGTTGATGCCGGTGAACATCTCGTGAAGGCTCGCGAGGTTGCCGTCGCCTGGGGCAAGGCGGAAAACGCCTGCGCCGCCGTTGCCGTAAAGCGGTTTGACGATGATATCGCCGTGGTCGCGGCGGAAGTCGCGGATCGTGTCGAGGTCGCGTGCGATCAGGGTGGGGGGCGTAAGCTCGGGGAAGGTGAGGACAAGAAGCTTTTCGGGAAAGTTCCGAACCCAGAACGGATCGTTCACCACAAGCGTCTGGCCGGCCAGGAAATCAAGCAGGTGTGTCGTTGTGATATAGCTCATGTCGAAGGGCGGATCCTGGCGCAGCCAGACCACGTCCAATTCTGCGAGGTCGACCTCGCGTTCCCCGCCCAGCGCCACGTGATCGCCCCGCACCCGGCGCAACGTCATGTCGTGCCCGCGGGCCAGAACGCGGCCGCTTCTGTAGGCCAGCTTTTCCGGCGTGTAGAAGAAAAGGCTGTGCCCCCGGGCCTGCGCCTCTTCAGCAAGCCGGAACGAGCTGTCCGCGTCGATGTTGACCCCGGTGATCGGGTCCATCTGGAAGGCCACTTTCAGCACGTTTTCGCTCCGCCTCTGCGTCGTTCTGCGCTCTAAATGGCAGTGCGGTGCGTAAGAAACAATGCCGCTCAGGCGGCAAGCGCGTTCTCGATGATCTCGAACCGCCCCATGGCATCGACAAGCGCGACGTCGAAACAGGCCGGCGTGTCGGTGCCCCGGGGCTCGTCGCCAAGAAAGGTTTCCGCGGCACGCAACAGGCGCTTCACCTGCCCGGGCCGCAGCCGTTCCGCCGCTGCGGCGGTATCCTTGGCGCGCTTCACCTCGATGAAGATCACCATGTCCTTGTCACGGGCGATCAGGTCGATTTCGCCCGCCGCGCAGCGCCAGCGTTCTGCGGCGATGGCGTGGCCCGCCATCCGATAGGCGGCGCAAATGCTTTCTTCGGCGGCCAGCCCGGCCCGGTAGGAGACGTATCCGCTCATGACTTTCCCTTCCGCTCCAGCGCCATCTGGTAAACATCGCGCCGGGGCAATCCCGTTTCTTCGGCCACCTGGCGCGCGGCGTCCTTCACCGTCATTTCCTTCAGCGCCTCGTCCAGCATTTCGCCCACATCTTCCGACGCGGGGCCGCCGCGCCTGCGGTCGACAAGCAGCACGATTTCGCCCCGGGCCTCCCGTTCGCCGAATGCCTCAACCAGATCATCGAGCGTGCCCCGCACGGTTTCCTCGAACTTCTTGGTTAGCTCCCGGCAGACCGCCGCCTCTCTCTCGCCCCCGAGTTCTGACACAAGACATCTAAGGCTAGGTAAAAGCCTCCGCCCCGTTTCAAAGAAAACCAGAGTCGCCGGAACCTCGCCGAGTTCGCGCAGGACCTTCCGGCGCGCACTGTCCGTCGGCGGCAGAAATCCGGCAAACAGAAACCGGTCACTCGGCAGGCCCGCCACCGCAAGCGCCGCCAGAACCGCCGAAGCGCCCGGGGCACTGTAGACCGGGTGGCCCGCATCGATCGCGGCACGCACCAGGGCATATCCCGGATCGGCCACAAGCGGCGTGCCCGCATCGGAAACCTGCGCCACGCGCTTCCCTTCGCCCAGGGCCGTCAGGATGCGGGGCCTTTGCTGCGCGCCGTTGTGGTCGTGATAGGGCAAAAGCGGGCGCCCGCCCAGGGGAATGCCGTGAATTTCAAGGAGTTTCCGCGCCCGCCGCGTATCTTCGGCCAGAAGCATATCCGCGTCTCGCAGGATATCGAGGGCCCGGAGCGTGATGTCGCGGGCTGCGCCGATCGGCGTTGCAACCACGTAAAGGCCGGGCGCCAGATCAGCCGGATCCCGCGACATGAACATAACTCCCCCTGCGGCATGATTTACACGGGTTTCTCCAGCGCATAGGGTGCCGCCAACCCAGGAAGCCGCGCGAGGTTCATCATGGTCGCCCTTTTCCGTTCCCGCCGCAAGTTCATGCGTGCGGTTCTAGCCGGTGCCGCCGCTCTCGGGCTCGCGGCCTGCGAGCCGATGTCCGTCGGCGGTTTCGATGGCGGCCGGATGGGCGCGTCCGATCCGGTCGAGGTGGCGCTTCTTGTGCCGCAGACGGGTTCGGCGGCGGGACTGGCGGGCAGTCTCGAAAATGCCGCGCGCCTTGCGATCTCGGATCTGAGCGGCGTCGAGATCCAGCTTGCGGTCTACGACACGGGCGGCACCGCCGACGGTGCAGCGGCCGCTGCACGCGCCGCTGCCTCGGATGGGGCAAAGGTGATTCTCGGCCCCGTCTTCGCCGATGCCGCCGCGGCTGCGGGCGCGGCCGTGCGCGGGCGCGGGCTGAACGTGCTGTCATTCTCGAACAACCCCGCCGTGGCGGGCGGAAACGTCTATATCCTCGGCTCCACCTTCCAGAATACGGCCGACCGGCTTGCCTCCTACGCCGCACGCCAGGGGATCACGAGCGTTGCGATCGTGCAGGGCGAAAGCACGGCGGAATCGATCGGGGCCGCCGCGATCTCTCGCGCGCTGGCGACGAACGGGGTGCGGCTTGCCACCACCGCGAGCTTCCCGCTCAGCCAGAACGGGATCGTCAGCGCGGTTCCGGGCATTGCCGACCAGATCAACGCCTCGGGTGCCACGGGCGTCTTCCTGACCTCGGGCAATGACGGCGCGCTGCCGTTTCTGGTGGAGCTTCTGCCGAACGAGGGCGTGTCGAACGCCACCCATCAGCTGATCGGGCTTCAGCGGCTCGATATCCCGTCGACGGCGGTGGATCTGTCGGGGCTTCAGGGCGCCTGGTTTGCAACGCCAGATCCGGGGCTCCAGGCGCAATTCTCGTCGCGCTACCAGGGCGCGTTTGGCTTCGCGCCGCACCCGCTTGCGGGCCTGGCCTATGACGGGATCGCCGCGATCGGGGCGCTCGCCACCACCGGAAGCAGCACACCCTTCGATACGGCGTCGCTCACCCGGCCTACGGGCTTTGCCGGCGTGAACGGAGTGTTCCGGCTCAACCAGAACGGCACCAATACGCGCGGCCTTGCGGTTGCGCAGATCCAGAATCGACAGGTCGTGATCCTTGACCCCGCCCAAAGAAGCTTTGGCGGCGCCGGTTTCTGAACCGCGGCTGCCCGACAGCGCCGCGCCGGTCGACGACGGCCTGATCTGCCCCGCGGATCAGGTCTTCGATCCGGTCGTTGTGGCCGCCGCGCTGAAGGACGCGACGCAGAACCTCTCCCAGCAGGCCGAGATCCGGAATGCCGCGGTCAAGGTGCTGAAGCCGGTGATCGCGGCGGGCCGGGAGAAGATCGCGGAGGCCTTCACAGCCAACCCGCAGGATGCCCGCGGTGCCTCGCAGGCCTACCGCTTCCTGACCGACAGCGTTGTCGGCACCGTCTATGATCTGGCGATCCGGCGGCTCTACCCCCGCGCCAACCCAAGCGAGGGCGAACGGATCGCCCTCGTCGCAGTTGGGGGTTACGGGCGGGGCGAGATGGCCCCCTTCTCGGATGTCGATCTTCTGTTCCTCGTGCCGCACAAGGCGACAGGCTGGGTCGAGAGCGTGATCGAAAGCATGCTCTATATATTCTGGGATCTGCACCTCAAGGTCGGCCATGCGACCCGGTCGATCCGCGATTGCGTGCGGCTGGGGCGCGAGGATTACACGATCCGCACGGCGCTTCTCGAACATCGGCACCTGTTTGGAAATGCCGACCTGACCCGCGAACTCGAAGCGCGGCTGTGGAAAGAGCTTTTTCGGAATTCGAGCGCCGATTACATCGAGGCGAAGCTGGCCGAACGCAGCGAGCGGCACCAGAAACAGGGCGGCCAGCGCTACATGGTCGAGCCCAACGTCAAGGAAGGGAAGGGCGGGCTTCGGGATCTTCAGACGCTCTACTGGATCGCGAAATACGTCACCCGCGCGCAAAGCGCGGCCGATCTGGTGGCGGAAGATGCGTTCAGCGCCGAGGAATACGAAAACTTCCGCGCGGCCGAGACGTTCCTGATGGCGGTCCGCTGCCATCTTCACCTGATCGCGGGCCGTGCGATGGATCAGCTGACCTTCGACATGCAGGTCGAAGTGGCCGAGCGCATGGGATACAAAGACCACGGCGGGCGCCGCGCGGTGGAACACTTCATGCAGGATTACTTCCGCCAGGCGACGATGGTGGGGGAAGTCACCCGCATCCTTCTGACGAACCTGGAAGCGCGGCACGCAAAGCCCGCGCCGGCGCTGGTGCGTCTCCTGACCCGGCGGAAGAAGGTGAAGGACGGCTACAGGATCGTCCACAACCGGATCACCTATGAAAAGGAAGCGGTCTTCCTGAAGAGCAAGCTGAACCTGCTCAGGATCTTCGAAGAGGCGCTGCGGACGGGCTATCTCCTGCATCCCGACGCGATGCGCACGATTTCCTCGAACCTCCACATGATCGATGACGAGGTGCGCGGCGACGCGGAAGCCCAGCGCATCTTCATCGATCTGCTTCTGAAGCATGGCAATCCGGAACGCGCGCTCAGGCGTATGAACGAGCTTGGCGTGCTGTCTGCCTTCATCCCCGAATTCGCACCGATCGTGGCGATGATGCAGTTCAACATGTACCATCACTTCACGGTGGACGAGCACACGATCCAGTGCATCGCGACGCTTGCGAAGATCGAGCGCGAGGAATTGGTGGAAGAGCTTCCCGTGGCAAGCCGGATCCTGAAGGAGGGCGTGAACCGCCGGGTCCTCTACATCGCGCTTCTTCTGCACGATATCGGGAAGGGGCGGGACGAGGATCATTCGGTTCTGGGCGCGAAGATCGCGCGCAAGGTGGCGCCGCGGCTCGGCTTCAAGAAGGACGATGCGGAAACGGTGGAATGGCTCGTCCGCTACCACCTCCTGATGTCCGATATCGCCCAGAAGCGCGACCTGGCCGATCCGCGCACGATCCGGGATTTCGCGAAGGCGGTGAAAACGAAGAAGCGGCTTGATCTTCTGACGGTTCTCACGGTCTGCGACATCCGGGGCGTTGGCCCGGGGACATGGAACAACTGGAAGGCGCAGCTTCTTCGCACGCTCTATCGCGAAACGGCAGTGGCGCTGGAAACCGGGCTCGAGGATCTCAACCGCGAGGCGCTGGAGGCCGAGGGAAAGCGCGCGCTGCGCGAGGCGCTGTCCGACTGGGACACCAAGGATCTCAGGGCCGAGACGGCGCGGCATTACGGGCCGTACTGGCAGGGCCTGCCCACATCCGCCCACGTGGTCTTCGCCAATCTGTTGCGCGAGATCGGCGACGACGAAGTGCGGATCGATCTCTACCCCGATACCGACCGCGACGCGACGCGCGCCTGTTTTGCGCTGCACGATCATCCCGGCATCTTTTCGCGTCTCGCCGGGGCGCTGGCGCTGGTCGGTGCCAACGTCGTCGACGCGCGCACCTATACTTCGAAAGACGGCTTCGCCACGGCGGTGTTCTGGGTGCAGGATATCGATGGGCGGCCCTTCGACGAACACCGCCTGCCGCGGCTTCGCGCGATGATCGAAAAGACGCTGAAGGGCGAGGTCGTGGTGCGCGATGCGGTGAAGGACCGCGACAAGATCAAGAAGCGCGAGCGCGCGTTCCGGGTTCCGACTTCGATCACCTTCGACAACGAAGGGTCGGAGATCTACACGATCATCGAGGTCGATACGCGCGACAGGCCTGGCCTTCTCTACGACCTGACCCGCAGCCTTGCGGCGGCGCATGTCTACATCGCGAGCGCAGTGATTGCGACCTATGGCGAACAGGTGGTGGATACCTTCTATGTGAAGGACATGTTTGGGCTGAAATACCATTCCGAAAACAAGCAGCGCTCGCTCGAGAA
The DNA here is from genome assembly GCF_032586175.1 of Ovoidimarina sediminis. Classification (NCBI taxonomy): domain Bacteria; kingdom Pseudomonadati; phylum Pseudomonadota; class Alphaproteobacteria; order Rhodobacterales; family Roseobacteraceae; genus Ovoidimarina; species Ovoidimarina sediminis. The sequence goes on along the minus strand of NZ_JAWHTE010000006.1, from coordinate 206,503 downwards.
ACGCCTGCGCGAGGCGATCGAACGCGGCGCCGAGCGGGCGCGGCAATGATCCGCCCCTTCGCCGGCGGGGGGCGCTGATGCCGGCGATCCGCATGGCGCGAAGCTTCTTCACGGTTGGCGTCTGGACGCTGGCAAGCCGCATCCTGGGCTTCGTGCGCGATATCCTGATCGCGGCGACCATGGGGGCGGGGCCGGTGGCCGAAGCCTTCCTCATCGCCTTCAGCCTGCCCAACATGTTCCGCCGCTTCTTCGCCGAGGGCGCGTTCAACATGGCCTTCGTGCCGATGTTTTCGAAGAAGGTGGAAAGCGGCGAGGATCCCGGCGGTTTTGCACAGGATGCGTTTTCCGGGCTCGGGTTCCTGCTTTTGGTCTTCAGCGTCCTGGCCATCGTCTTCATGCCCGTTCTCGTGCTGGCGATGGCCTCGGGCTTTGCAGACGATGCGCGGTTCGACCTTGCCGTGCTCTACGGTCGGGTCGTCTTCGGGTATATCTTTTTCATCTCGCTCGCGGCGCTTCTGTCGGGCGTATTGAACGCCACGGGGCGGTTTGCGGCGGCGGCGGCAGCGCCGGTTCTTCTGAACGTCATCCTGATCGTGGCGCTTCTTCTGGCGGATACCGGGTGGTTTGCAGAGGCCATAAGCTTCGGGCCCGAAGTTATGGGTGACGTTCCGGGCGTTCATCATGGCGATCTTGTCACCATCGGTGTCGTGGTCGCCGGGATCGGGCAGCTTGCTCTGCTTCTCTGGGCCGCGAAGCGGGCGGGCTACGGCTTCCGCATCACGCGCCCGCGGCTGACGCCGGAACTGAAGCGGCTCGCGATCATCGCCGCGCCTGCGGCCCTTGCGGGCGGGGTTGTGCAGGTCAACCTTCTGGTCGGGCGCCAGGTCGCGTCGTTCTTCGACGGGGCGGTCGCGTGGCTCAGCTATGCCGACCGGCTTTACCAGTTGCCGCTGGGTGTGGTGGGAATCGCCATCGGCATCGTTCTTCTGCCCGAACTCTCGCGGCGGCTTCAGGCCGAAGATACGGTCGGGGGGCGCGAGGCGTTCAACCGGGCGGGCGAGATCGCGCTTGCGCTGACGGTGCCCGCGGCAGTGGCGCTGATCGTGATGCCGGGGCCGCTCGTCTCGGTTCTGTTCCAGCGCGGCGCCTTCGATGCCGAAGACACCACGGCCACCGCGCTTGCCGTCGCGGTCTATGGCGCGGGGCTTCCCGCCTTCGTCCTTCAGAAGGTCCTTCAACCCCTTTACTTCGCCCGCGAGGATACGAAGCGGCCCTTCTACTTCGCCCTTGTCGCACTGATCGTGAATGCCGCGATTGCGATCGGGCTCGCCCCTGTCATCGGCTATATCGCGGCGGCGGTCGGAACGACCGTGGCGGGCTGGGCGATGACCTGGCTACTCTGGCGCGGCGCGCGCGGCATGGGGCCGGCCTCGGAATTCGACGATCGCTTCTGCAATCGTGCCCCGCGTATCCTGATCGCTGCCGTCGGGATGGGGGCCGCGCTCTACGTCGTCCTCATGCTTGCCGGCCCGGTCTTCGCCGTACCGACGCTGCGTTACGGGGCGCTGGCGCTTCTCGTGCTGTTCGGGATCTTCGCTTACGCGCTCTTCGGCCGGATCGCCCGGGCCTTCACGGTGTCGGAAATGACGCGATCCCTGCGCCGGCGCGGATGATCAGCGCTGTCGAAGCCGGTTGATCAGCCGCGCCCAGCCTCCCGGCACCACGACGAAGGACAGAACGAAGCCTGCGACGAAACCCGCCACATCGGCGATCCAGTCGGGCCCCTTGCCGAACAGAAGCCCGAAGACAAGCTGGATGAACAAGAGCGCCGCGATCAGTGTGAACGCCCGCGCCTGCGGCCCACCGGTGACGCTGTAATGCGTCCAGAGGATGAAGGAATAGGCCCCGATCAGCCCGTAAACGCCGGGGTAACCGCCGATCAGCGGGTTCTGCGCTTCCGTCAGAAGCGCATAGATCCCGGCCCCGAAAACGGCCGATCCGAAAAAGACGATGAAGACGGCGAGCGACCCCATCACCTCGCCCACCATCTTGCCAAGGGCGAGAAGGAAGACGAGCACCATCAGCATATGGGTAAAGCCCCAGTGCAGGAACGGATAGGTCACGAAGCGCGCGAGATCGGGGGCATTCCAGCGTCCGGTCGAGGCCATCCATTCAACCACGGGCGAAAAGAAACCGAAGCGCTCGATCGCGGCAAGCCGCCAGCCCACGGCCTCGGGCCCGCCCGCAAGCCCGGTGGTGCCCGCGATGAAGGCGATTTCCGCAAGGATCATCGGCAAGGCCAGCAACACGACGGCGACCGGCAGCGGATTGACCGGCGAGGCGTCGGGGTCGCTCGGCTGATATGACATGGCTCTGCTCGTGGCCTTTCTTGACGGGCTCTCCGCCCATCGTTAAGCGACAGCGGTCCAAAAATCCAGAAACTGGAGCATCGACATGGGCGACACCGCCTTCACACCGCGCGTCTTTTCCGGGATCCAGCCTTCGGGCGGCCTGACGCTTGGCAACTATCTCGGCGCTATGCGGCGCTTCGTCGAGATGCAGGATGCCGGCACCTACGAGACGATCTATTGCATGGTTGACCTGCACGCGATCACGGTGTGGCAGGAGCCGGACGCGTTGCGAAAGAACACGCGCGAGCTTGCCGCCTTCTTCATCGCCGCCGGTATCGACCCGGAACGCTCCATCCTCTTCAACCAGAGCCAGGTGCCCGAGCACGCGCAGCTTGCGTGGATCTTCAACTGCGTTGCGCGCATGGGCTGGATGGGCCGGATGACCCAATGGAAGGACAAGGCCGGGAAGAACTCGGAAAACGCCTCGCTGGGGCTGTTCGCCTATCCGGCGCTGATGGCCGCCGACATCCTGATCTACCACGCGACGCACGTGCCAGTGGGCGAGGATCAGAAGCAGCACCTGGAACTGACACGCGACATTGCGCAGAAGTTCAACAACGACTTCAAGGTGGATTTCTTTCCCATCACCGAACCGGTGATCGAAGGCGCCGCGACGCGGGTGATGAGCCTGCGCGACGGGTCGAAGAAGATGTCGAAATCCGACCCTTCGGATATGAGCCGGATCAACATGTCCGACGATGCCGATACGATCGCGAAGAAGATCCGCAAGGCGAAGACGGATCCCGAGCCTTTGCCGGATACGCTCGACGGCCTGAAGGACCGGCCCGAGGCGCGCAATCTCGTCGATATCTACGCGGCTCTTTCAGGGATGACCGCCGAACAGGTGATCGCCGATGCCGCCGGTCAGCAGTTCGGGCAATTCAAGCCCGCGCTTGCCGAACTCGCGGTGGAGAAGATCGCCCCGATCTCGGCCGAGATGCGGCGGCTCATGGCTGACGAGGCGGAAATCGACCGCATCCTGGCCCGGGGCGCGGAACGGGCGCGCGAGATCGCAATCCCGATCCTTGCGAAGACCTACGACATCGTCGGCCTGCTGGGCGCGCGCTGACGGCAGGCTGGTTCTGACGCCCGGACGCTGCTAGGTGTTCGGGCGTCGGTTACGGGGCGAATGGCATGGCGGGCGAGCTTCCGGAGTATTACTTCAGGGTGCGCGAGCAGGGCGCGGCGGTCTATCGCGTCGAGACCGACAATCCCGAACGCCGGCTCGAACTGAACCAGATCGCTGTCGTGAACACCAAGCGTGGCGACTGGAAACCGCAAGGCGCGACCGAACTGACAGCGGCCGACGAGGCGGCCATCGCCGATTGGCTGGCCCACCGCCAGGCGGTTCTGGCGGAACGGCGGCTCGACGATATCCACCGCGCGGTCGATCACCTCAATCTCACCGCGGCCTGGGCGCAGTCGCAGGCCACGGATGCAGAGCTCGAGGGGGTGACCGACACCCTTCTCCTCGCGATGCACGATCTCAGAACAGTTCTGATCCGGCGGAAGGCCGACCGTATCGACCGGGCCGATGGCGCAGACGGTTAGGCGGGATCGCCGGTTTCGGCGACGCTCCTGACGGTTCCTTCGATGCCGTCCCATGCCGCTGGCTTAAGCGCGCGGCCCAGCACCCGATCCGGGTTCGTCGGCGGCGGCATGACGACTCCGCTGAGCTTCCGGAACCCGAAGCGCCCGTAATAGGGGGCATCTCCCACCAGCATCACGCGCGTCCAGTCGGCCGCCCGCGACAGGCTTTCCTCGATCAGAACCGCCCCCAGCCCCTCGCCCTGATGCGTCGGGTGCACCGCAATGGGGCCCAGAAGAAGGCACGGCGCCCCGCCCACCGAAACCGGCCAGTACCGGATCGCGCCCACGAGAATGCCAAGTTCGTCCCGCGCGGTCAGGCAAAGATGGCCAACCGGCTCCACGCCGTCACGCAGCCGGTAGGACGACAGCGCCTCGCGCCCCGGCGCAAAGCAGAGGTCGTAAAGGGCCTCGACCTCCCACCAGTCTTCCGGCGTTTCCTGCGCGAGGGTGATCACCCGCCGCCTCCGTCACAGTTTTCGGCTGGAATCGCCCGTAGCACGCCGGTAGGTGAGGGACAAACCGACAGGGAAGACCGCGCATGTTTTATCGCCCCGAGGACGGCCACGGCCTGCCGCACAACCCGTTCAACGCGATTGTCACGCCCCGGCCGATCGGCTGGATCTCGACGCGCGGCGCGGACGGCTCGGAAAACCTGGCGCCGTATTCCTTCTTCAACGCGGTCGCCTATGTGCCGCCGCAGGTGATGTTCGCCTCGACCAGCGCGAAGCCCGACCGCGACGGCACGAAAGACACGATGGCGAACATCCGCGAAACGGGCGTCTTCTGCGTCAACATCGTCGAATACGCGATGAAAGACGTGATGAACCGCACATCCGGCCCCTGGCCGAAGGAGGTGGACGAGTTCGAGGATGCGGGGATCGCGCGGGTGGAGTGTGAAACCATTCCCTGTTCCCGCGTCGCCGCCGCGCCCGCGAACCTCGAATGCCGCCTGTCCCAGATCGTGAAGCTCGAAGGCGAGGCGAACTTCCTTGCCGTGGGCGAGGTCACGGGGGTGCACATGCGAGACGATTGCCTGAAGGACGGAATCTTCGACGTGCTCGCTTTCAACCCGCTGACGCGGATGGGCTATCGCGATTACAGCGTGATCCGCGAAAAGTTCAGCCTCTCGCGTCCGGGCGAGTAGCACGCCGATCCACGCACAAAAGCGTGATGCGCCCGATCCGTCACTCTCATGCCAGATTCGTTGCCGACACTGGTTGCAATCTTCGGGATGGGCGAGGCGATGTCTTCAAACCTCAAACAGATCAGGCGCGCTTTCGATTGGTTACCCTCCTGGGTGCCAACCGCCTTCGGTGTCGCGGTCTTTTATGCCCTCATCACCTATGACAATCTGGCGGCCGACTGGGTCCATGCCCATCCGTCCGCCTTCGTCGCGCTGATCGGCGTCGCATCCTACCTCCTGTTTTTCGGTACGTTCGCCTGGGATCTGCGCTACGGTCAGGATGCTTTTGCGGAGGTGCGCGCAAGGATCCGATCCAACATCTCCGAACCGAACGAACCGACGGTGGGCCTCTGGATCATTCTGGGCCTGCTGATTCTTACCATCGTGGCGGTAATCGTGGCGGCCCTGTTCTATGCCCAACCTCGGGGCGAGACCCGGCCCATGCTGATCATCATCCTGGGCGGGCTGACCGCCGGTGCCGGCGCACCGTTCCTGATCCCGCCGACCGTGTTCGTTGCCGGGCTTCTCAGCCCTGCCTCCTGCTTTACCGTGACCTTCACCACCCGCCTCGCCACGCCCTGCCCAGACGCGCTGACACGGCGTGCGGCGCTTGAGAAGCGGCCGCAGCCGCAGGGGCTCACCGCGCTCCGGCCCATGGGCGATGGCCGCTTCCGGGCGGATGCGGTCTATCTGGGCGCGATGCTGATGCGGCACGGAACGGACTATACCCTGACACGCGGGAGCGACGGGTCGCTCGCGATCGCAAGCCAGACGGACGCCGGGGATCGGGAAGTCGCTCAGCTCACGCAAACCGGACCGCAGGAGATCGAAACCGAGGTCGAGGTGTCCTGCAACGGCGCCTGGACACGGGGCTTCCTTCGCCTCGCAGGCATATCCGGTTACGCCCGCCTCGTCGCCGAGGTCGAGGAGGCCGTGCTGGCCACGATGCTTGGAACCGATGCGGTGCGTGGCAATCTTCACGTCTGAGAGCCCGGCCAACCAGACGCCTGACGTCCCCTCATGTGATTGGAAAAAAGCGCGGGCCTTCGCGCACCTGCCTGCCCGGGACTTCACGCTTTCCGATGCCGTGGGTTTTCGTGGTTTCTGCCACTCCTGCAGTGGGGCGTTACGGTTCTGATCGGGGCGGGGGTCGTTCTCATTCTTGTTTCCAGGCAGCGCGCGGTGGCATCAGCATCGCATTTCCGGTGCATCTTCACCGACATTGGCACGGAAACAACGAAAGCCGCGCTTCACAAGCGCGGCTTTTTCGCAGAAAGCGGGCAAACACACACCCGCTTGTACAGGGCTTTACGCGGCGGCGGGAACTTCGGCGCCGGCGTTCAGCAGGTCTTCAAGCGCGGTCGGAACCAGGCCGGTGCGCGAGAAGGTGCCAAGCTCTTCCTCGATCTGGGCAAGCTGCTCGTCCGTGAAGGACGCCAGAAGGCCGCGGTAGATGGCCTGGGCGGGATCGGTGGCCCGGAAGGTGGCGGCTTGGATCATGTTCGTTGCGTCCAGCATTTTGGTTACTCCGTTACTCGTTGTCGTTTCGTTAAGGATGTTTTCGCCTTTGAAACGGTCCGCATTGGGGCGGATGAGAGGAGTTGTAAGGACTTTTTGTGTCACTGAATGTGAGCGAGATTACTTAAGCGGATCTTATTTGGCCCGTTCTGTGTGCTGCATCACCCACGCATGCCCAATTGTGGCGGGATCGCCACAATTCAGGGGGTTAACCTTAAAGATGAAGGGCTCAGGGCGCGGGGCCGCCAGAATCACCCGGCCCCGCGTTGCCGGATTCTCTCTCTGACGTTCTTTCGATTTGCATTCGGCTCAGCGCCCGACAGTATGCCCGCTGACAGGCACAGCGGAGGTCGGGATGACGGAAACCATGATCGCGATTGTTGGCGGATCGGGCCTTTACGAAATCGACGGGCTGGAAGACGCCCGGTGGCAGATGGTCGAAACGCCCTGGGGCGCGCCGTCGGACCAGATCCTGACGGGGGTGCTTCAGGGCGTGCGGATGGCCTTTCTGCCGCGCCACGGACGCGGCCATGTGCATTCCCCCACCACCGTGCCCTACCGCGCCAATATCGACGCGCTGAAGCGGCTTGGCGTGACGGATGTGTTCAGCGTCTCTGCCTGCGGCAGTTTCCGCGAAGAGATGGCGCCGGGCGATTTCGTGATCGTCGATCAGTTCATCGACCGCACCTTCGCGCGCGAGAAATCCTTTTTCGGCACCGGCTGCGTCGCCCATGTCAGCGTGGCGCACCCGACCTGCGCGCGTCTCGGCACGGCGGCGAAGACAGCGGCGGAATCCGAGGGGATCACCGTCCACGATGGCGGCACCTATCTCGCGATGGAGGGGCCGCAATTCTCCAGCCTCGCCGAATCGAAGCTCTACCGCGAGGTGTGGGGTTGCGACGTGATCGGCATGACGAACATGCCTGAGGCCAAGCTCGCACGCGAGGCAGAGCTTTGCTACGCCTCCGTCGCCATGATCACCGATTACGACAGCTGGCATCCCGATCACGGCGAGGTCGACGTGAACGAGATCATCCGCACCCTTCTGGGCAATGCCGACAAGGCCAAGGGCATGGTCGCGCGGCTTCCGGGGCTGTTGGGGGCCGAACGCGCCCCATGCCCGCACGGCTGCGACCGGGCGCTCGACTACGCGATTCTGACGGCACCCGACAGGCGCGATCCAGAGGTTGTGGCGAAGCTAGACGCGGTTGCCGGTCGGGTTCTCGCGTCCGCCGGTTAGGTCGCGCGCATCGGTGATGTCTTCGCGCGTCAGCCGATCCACGATGCGCCGCACCACAGGGGCGAAGAAATAGGCGGCCGGGAAGGCGACGCACCAGCTCGTCAGCCAGGCCGACAACCAAAGCCGGACGAATTCCGCCGGCATCCCGATCGATTTCACCGTCGCGACGAAGCACACCATGCAGGACATGCCTCCTGACAGAAGCAGTGCAAACAGGATCGGTGCATATTTCTTCGGCAGCATGGATATTCCCTGTGCGATCTCCGCTGGATACCGCCATTCCCAGGCAGAGTCATCCCGCAGATTTGCACAGACCGGTCTCAGCCGGCGCCATCCCCGGCCGGGGCGATCGGGAAGAACCGGCCCGAAGACCAGACGCCGAACCAAGTTTCGCCCGCGTGCACACGGGGCTCTGCGATGTCGACTAGACGGTAAAAGCTTTTTCGGTCGATCAGCGCCTCAAGCCTGTCCCGCACAAGCACATAGGGCGATGGCTCCTCGGTTTCGGGATCGCGTGTGATGCGGATCGGCGTGGCGTCTCCGGCGGTAACAAGATCGCCCACATTCGTCTCGAAGATGATCTTCTGATCCGTTCCGCTGCCCGAAACCTCGAAATCCACTGCAACGAAGGGCGCGTCGTCGACGCGGATACCCACCTTCTCGACGGGGGTGACCAGAACGTAACGATCCCCTTCCTTGCGCAGGATCGTCGAAAACAGCCGCACAAGGCCGGGGCGCCGGATCTCAGATCCTTCGTGATACCACGTGCCATCGCGGGCAATGTGGATATCGATCTCCCCGCAATCCGGCGGATTCCACAGGTGAATCGGTGGCAAACCGCCCTTTGATGCGGCACGCGCGCTCGTCTCGAGGCTTTTTGCGTCGGGGGGCGGAGGGGATTCGGCGCTCATCTGGTCACTACACGACTTTGCCATTTGTCCTTGGAAAGATAGTTCCAGATAATACGTCCTACATGAGAGGCAGGAGCGACACCATGGACGACAGTCAGGATCTTGTGGCCGAGATCGAGGCGCTTGGCGGCAAACTGGCCGAGGCGAAGGCCAGCATCGAGAAACGCTTCATCGGTCAGCCGCGGGTGGTCGACCTTGTTCTGTCGGCGATTCTCTGCGGCGGCCACGGTCTTCTGATCGGGCTTCCGGGGCTCGGCAAGACCAGACTCGTCGATACGCTGTCGACGGTTCTTGGCCTCGACGGCGCGCGCGTGCAGTTCACACCCGATCTGATGCCCGCCGATATCCTCGGCTCCGAAGTGCTCGAAACCGGGGCCGACGGCTCTCGCGCGTTCAAGTTCATCGAAGGCCCTGTGTTCTGCCAGCTTCTGATGGCCGACGAAATCAACCGCGCCTCGCCGCGCACGCAATCGGCGCTTCTGCAGGCGATGCAGGAGAAATCGGTGACGATCGCGGGCCAGCCCCATGCGCTTCCCGTGCCCTTCCACGTGCTCGCCACCCAGAATCCGATCGAGCAGGAAGGCACCTATCCCCTGCCCGAAGCGCAGCTTGACCGATTCCTCGTGCAGATCGACGTTCCCTATCCCAGCCGGGAAACCGAGCGCGATATCCTGATCGCGACAACCGGCGTCAGCGAGGAAGAATCGACCAACGTCTTCTCCCCCGAGGAACTGATCGCCGCGCAGGCCCTCATCCGCCGGATGCCCGTGGGCGAAACGGTCATGGAAACGATCCTCGATCTGGTGCGCGCCTGCCGCCCCGATGACGAAAGCGCGCCCGAAACCGTGCGCGATAACGTGGGCTGGGGCCCGGGCCCCCGCGCGGCGCAATCGCTCATGCTGACGGTGCGGGCGCGGGCACTTCTCGACGGGCGCCTCGCGCCCTCGGCCGAGGATGTCGCGGCAATGGCGGCCCCGGTCCTGTCGCACCGCATGGCGCTAACCTTCGCGTCCCGCGCTCGTGGACTGCACCTCGCTGACATCATCGAAGAGGTTGCCGCACGGATCACGCAGGTCGAGGCGGCCGCGTGATAACACCCGCCGATCTCCGCGCGCGGGCCGAGGCGCTTGCCGGGCCGCTGCCGCCGCTTCTCGCAGCGGCGGAACATCTGGCGACGACCGTTCTTCTGGGCGAACACGGCCGCCGCCGCCCGGGGATGGGCGACGAGTTCTGGCAATATCGCCCGGCCCAGGCCGGGGACGAGATGCGCATGGTCGACTGGCGCCGTTCGGCCCGGTCCGACATCCATTTCGTGCGCGAAAAGGAATGGCAGGCGGCGCAAAGCGTCGTGATCTGGGTGGATCGGGGGCAATCGATGCAATTCGCCTCCTCCGATACCCTTCAGACGAAATCGCTGGTGGCGCGCACGATCGCCCTTGCCACCGCCGTCCTTCTGACGCGCGGTGGGGAACGCGTGGGCCTCGCCGACAACTCGCTGCCGCCCCGTTCGGGCGAATTGCAACTGCTGAGGCTTGCCGAGGCCCTGTCGCAGGATGACGAGACGACGGAATACGGCGCGCCCGAGACGCGCGGCATGATCGCCCATTCCCGCGCCGTTTTCCTGTCGGACTTCCTGGGCGATATCTCGCCCGCCCGCGCCGCGCTGACCAAGGCCGCGGACAAGGGCGTGAAAGGTGCGCTTGTCCAGGTTCTCGACCCGGCGGAAGAGGCGTTTCCCTACGACGGACGTACGATCTTCGAAAGCGTTGGTGGAACGATCAGATTCGAAACCCAGAAGGCGCGCGACCTGCGCGACCGCTACCTGGATCGTCTGGCGGAGCGGAAAGAAGAACTCCGGTCGCTCGCCCGCCTCACAGGCTGGCAATACGAGGTGCACCACACCGATCACTCCGCCACGGCGGCGCTTCTGTGGCTCTACCAGGCGATGGATAGGGTGCACTGATGCTGGTTCTCGGGCCCATAGGCTTCACAGCCCCCTGGCTTCTCCTCGGGCTCGTGCTGCTGCCGATCCTGTGGTTCCTCCTGCGCGCCGTGCCGCCTGCGCCGATCCGGCGGCGGTTTCCGGGCGTTGCGCTGCTGCTTGGCCTCGAGGACGAGGATAACGAAACCGACAAGACGCCCTGGTGGCTGCTCCTGCTGCGGGTTCTGGCGATCGCGGCGGTGATCACCGGCTTCGCCGGGCCGGTTCTGAACCCCGATGTCGAGGAAGAGGCCGGGTCAGGCCCGCTTCTCGTTCTCGTCGACGGCACCTGGGCCGACGCGCGCGACTGGACGCGGCGGATGGAGCGGCTTGACGGCCTTCTGTCCGAAGCCTCGCGCTCCGGGCGGCCTGTCGCGATGGTGGTGCTGACGGATCTGCCGCAGGGCACGCTGCAATTCCAGCCCGCCGAGGCCGCTCTCGCACGGCTGCCAAGCCTCGCCCCCGCGCCATGGGTGCCGGAGGCAGAGACGATCCTGTCCTGGTGGGACGAGCTCGACCTCAGCGGGGTGGAAACGTTCTGGATGTCCGACGGCCTCGCCCATGACTGGCGCGCGCCCCTGCTTGAGCGTGTGGAAGACGCGGGCGCGCTGACCGTCTTCGAAAGCCCCCGCCAGATCCTTGCCCTGCGCCCCGCGCGCTTCGAGGACGGCACGCTGATCGTCAGTGGCACCCGCGCCGCCGCCGGGGACGCGACAGAGGCGGCTGTGATCGGCCACGGGCTCGACCCCGCGGGCACGCCGCGCGCGCTCGTCCGCGGCACGCTGTCGTTTGCAGAGGGCGAACGCGAAGCCGAAATCGCGCTTTCCCTGCCGCCCGAACTCAGAAACCGGATCACCCGGTTCGAGATCGACGGCGTGCGTTCGGCAGGCGCGGTGTCGCTTGCCGACGATACGCTCCGGCGGCGCGAGGTCGCGCTGGTCGCCGGTCGCGAGGATCGCGAGGGGCTGGAGCTTCTGTCACCCACCCACTACCTCGAACAGGCGCTTGAGCCGACCGCCGACCTCATCGAAGGCGCAATCGACGAAATCGTTTTGGCGAACCCCGATGCGATCATCCTGGCCGACGTGGCGCGGCTGTCCTCCAACGAATCCGAAGCGCTGCTGACCTGGGTCAAGGAAGGCGGGCTTCTGGTGCGCTTCGCGGGCCCGCGCCTCGCCGCCAGCGATATCTCTCGGGATGTGGAAGACGCGCTGATGCCCGTCCGTTTGCGCGCAGGCGGCCGGTCCATCGGCGGGCGGATGAGCTGGGGGGAACCCAAGGCCCTTCGGGTCTTCCCCGAAGAGTCGCCCTTCTTCGGCCTTCCGGTGAATGACGAGGTGCGAATCACCGCCCAGGTCATGGCGCAACCCGATCCTTCGCTGGCCGACCGCACCATCGCCTCGCTGGCCGACGGCACGCCGCTTGTCACCAGGAAGCGCGTCGTCTCCGGGCAGGTCGTCCTGTTCCACACCACGGCCAACGCGGAATGGTCCAGCCTGCCGCTCTCGGGCCTCTTCGTTCAGATGCTCGAACGCCTCGCGGTGTCGACCCGCCCGGCGACACCGACCGAAGAAGAGATGGCGGGCACGACCTGGGTGCCCTCCGAGGTGCTGACAGGCTTCGGTGAAGTCGTGGATGCGGGCACCCTGCCTGGCGTTCCGGGCGAGCGTCTCGTTTCCGCACGGCCCGGGCCCGATCTTCAGCCGGGGCTTTACGCGGGCGAGGATCGGCGCCTTGCCCTCAACGTCATTGATCAGGAGGCACAGATCGAGGCAGCGACCTGGCCCGCCGATACCCGGATCGAGGGGCTCGATGGCCCGCGCGAGACGCCGCTCAAGGGGCTCTTCCTGTCCGCCGCGCTTCTCGCCCTCATGGCCGATATCCTGGCAACCCTCTGGCTCGGCGGGCGGCTGGGCCGCATCAGCCAGGGCGCGGCCCGGAATGCCGCGGCCGCCGTCACTCTGATCCTTGCCGTTCCGCTCGCCGCCCCACCGCTCGCGGCACAGGAGGCGCCGCCGGGCGATGGCGATGGTTTCGCGATCACTGCCACGACCGAGGTGGTGCTGGCCCATGTCATCACCGGCGATCCAAGCCTCGATCAGATGGCCGCCGCCGGTCTGCGCGGGCTGGGCGAGGTGCTCTATGCGCGCACCTCCATCGAACCGGCGGTGCCCATCGCGGTGAACCTCGAAACCGACGAGCTCAGCTTCTTCCCGATCCTCTACTGGCCTGTATCCGCCACCCAGCCGATCCCCTCGGACGAAGCATATGCAAAGCTCAACACCTATCTCAGGTCGGGCGGCATGATCGTGTTCGACACCCGTGATGCCGATGTCGCCCGCTTCGGCGGCACGACCAGCCCGGCCAGCCGGCGGCTCCAGCAGATCGCGCGGCCCCTCGACATCCCGCCGCTCGAACCGGTGCCGGACGACCACGTGCTGACGCGCACCTTCTATCTTCTTCAGGATTTCCCGGGGCGGCACATCAGCCGCGACGTCTGGGTCGAGGCCGCGCCCGCCGATGCCGAACGGGTCGAAGGCATGCCCTTCCGCAACCTCAACGACAATGTGACGCCGATCGTGATCGGCGGCAACGACTGGGCCGCCGCCTGGGCCACCGATCAGAACGGCCGCCCGATGTATCCCGTGGGCCGCGGCTTCACCGGCGAACGGCAGCGTGAGATCGCCTATCGCTTCGGCGTCAACCTCGTGATGCACGTGCTGACCGGCAACTACAAATCCGATCAGGTGCATGTGCCCGCGCTTCTCGACAGGCTGGGGCAATAGATGGACGGATCCGTCATCTTCGATCCGCTCGTGCCGCTGCCGATCCTCTGGGTGGCGACGGCGCTGGGCTTTCTCTTCATCGCGCTCGCCCTCTGGCGGCGGCTCTCTGGCTGGTGGCTTCGTGGCCCCGCGATCGCGGCACTGCTTCTTGGGATCGCGAACCCCTCGCTCCAGACCGAGGATCGCGACCGGCTGACCGATATCGTCATCGCCATCGTCGACGAAAGCGCCTCGCAGCAGATCGCCGACCGGGCCGATCAGTCGGCGGAGGCGCTCGCGGCGCTGGAAGCCGAGATCGCCCAGCTTGAAAACACCGAACTCCGCATCGCGACGCTTGGCGACGGCGAAGGCGACCAGGGCACGCTTCTGATGAGCGCACTGGCCGAAGTGATGGCCGAGGAACCGCGCGCCCGGATCGCGGGTACGGTTCTGATCACCGACGGGCAGGTGCACGATATCGAACGCGCGCCGGATCTTCCCGCGCCCCTTCACGTCCTCCTGACCGGGCGGCCGGATGACTGGGACAGGCGGCTGGTGATCGAAAACGCCCCCGCCTTCGCCATTCTGGGCGAGCCGGTGACGCTGACGCTCAGGATCGAGGATCAGGGCGCGGTGCCCGCCGACATGGGCGACATGGCCTCGATCGAGATCTCGATCGACGGGGGCGAGCCGCAGCGCTTTGACGTGCCCGTTGGCCGCGACCTCGACCTGCCGGTAACGCTGCCCCATGGCGGAATGAACGTCCTGCAGTTCACCGTCCCGCCGGAAGAGAGCGAACTGACCGACCGCAACAACGCAGCCGTCGTGCAGATCAACGGCGTGCGCGACCGGCTGCGCGTTCTGCTTGTCTCCGGTGCACCGCATCCCGGGGAACGCACCTGGCGCAATCTCCTGAAATCCGACAGTTCCGTCGATCTCGTGCACTTCACCATCCTGCGCCCGCCGGAAAAGCAGGATGGCGTGCCGGTCAACGAACTCTCCCTCATCGCCTTTCCCACCCGCGAGCTGTTCCTCGAAAAGATCGACGAGTTCGACCTGATCATCTTCGATCGCTACCAGCGCCGCGGCATCCTGCCGTCGATCTACCTCGACAATGCGCGGGGCTACGTCGAAACGGGCGGGGCCGTGCTGATCGCCGCCGGCCCCGATTACGCCACCGCCAACTCGATCTTTCGTTCTCCGTTGGGAGAGATCATTCCCGGTGCCCCCACGGGCCGGGTGATCGAACAGGGCTTCACCCCCGAAGTGACCGAGATCGGAGAGCGGCATCCGGTGACCGAAGGGCTCGCGGCGCACTCGCCCCGCGCGATGCTCGCGGACGAGGCGGATGACCTGCCCTGGGGCCGCTGGATGCGGCACGTGGATGTCGAGGCAACCTCGGGCGACGCGGTGATGACCGGGGCCGAGGGCCGCCCGCTTCTGGTCCTCGACCGGGTGGGCGAGGGGCGCGTTGCGCTCCTGGCCTCCGATCACGCTTGGCTCTGGTCGCGCGGTTACGAAGGCGGCGGGCCGCAGCTTGAATTGCTGCGGCGGCTCGCCCACTGGATGATGAAGGAACCCGAGCTCGAGGAGGAGGCGATGAGCGTTTCTGCCGTGGGCCAGACCATGACGATCACCCGCCGCACCCTGTCGGAAACGGCGAACGACGTCGATGTCACCGGGCCGGACGGCGAAACTGTCACTGTGCCGCTCGAAGAAAGCCGGCCCGGGCTCTTCACCACCACCTATGAGGGCCCTGAAATCGGGCTCTACCGCCTTTCGGACGGCGAGAAGGAGGCGGTGATCGCCCTCGGCCCCGCCGCCCCGCGCGAATTCGAGGCCACGATCGCCACCTCGGCGGTGCTCGACCCGCTTGTCGATGCGCGCCGGGGCGGGGTGATGCCGATCTCTGAAGGCGCGGTCGATATCCGCCGCGTGCGCGAGGGCCGCCCGGCGGCGGGCCGCGGCTGGATCGGGATCACACCGCGCGAGGCCTTCCTGACGGCGGATATCACGGTACGGCCGATCCTGCCCGCTTGGCTCTTCCTGCTCGTCGCCACGCTCCTGGCGATCGGGGCCTGGCTCTGGGAAGGGCGGCGCGGCACGCCGGTGCGCTGAAGGCCCGCGACGGCCGGCGGTCAATCGCCGTGGCCTCGGCGAACGGAGGGCACAGAGGGATGCACGCCATGACACCCGACACGCGATCTTCCGGCCCCTGTCGGAGCGCGGCCCTGCACGTCGTGCTATTGCTCTTGATCGGCGCCCCGTCCGCGATGGCGCAGGGCACCGGGGCCAACAGGCTTGATGCTCTCGAATCGCGGGTCGCCGCACTGGAAACCGCCTTCCGGCAAAGCGTCGTCCTCACCGGTGGCGCCTGTGCCGATCTCGGGCGGGGATGGGCGCCGCTCGCGCCCGCATCGGGCCGGTTTCTCCTGGTCGCGAACCCGCAGGATGCCGGCGGCACTCCCGACCTCGGCCTGCGCCTGCCAGGCGATACCGGCGGGGCCGAGACGATGACGCTCGACGCCGCGCACACCCCGCCCCACAGCCACGATGTACCGATCGACCGGCACAGCCACGACCTGAACGTCCGATCGCGCAATCACCTCATGGAACGCGCGGGAACCGGGGGCAGGATGGTGTCGCTGCAGACGCTGGAACCGGGCGGGCGCGAGGCGACCGGGATGAATCCGCCCGCGATCATGACGACGAAGGCGATGCCGTCAGCCCAGAGCTTCGATCTGATGCCGCCCTACTTCGTGGTGAACGCCTGCGCCTATACAGAACCCGAGTAGGACCTGCCCGCTCTCAACGCCCCGGCAGATCGACCGGCAGGCGCGCTTCACCCCAGCCATCGACGTTCGTGCGCGCCTCGATATAGACGGTGGACAGCCCCCGCGGGATCTCGACGCCGCCCAGTGACCGGGTGAAGGGCTGCTCGTTCACATGCGGATGGAACAGCACGCGTTCACCCAGAACCGCCCCGTCTGCATCGACGACGCGCCAGCCATCGGCATAGTCGTCCCATCCGGTGTCGCCATGCAGCAGCGTGACCGAGAAGGTCCATGCCCCGCCGCCGCCCGTGGCCTCCGCCCCCACGATTTCGGCAGGGTCGGCGCTGGCCGGAAGGGCAGCGAGGGCAAGGCAGGCGGGCAGGGCGAGGCGTTTCATGCCCCCGGTCTAGCGCCGGCGCGTGCGATCTGCACGCCCCGCGGCTCATGTCTCGCGCTATTGTGAGGGGCGGGGCGAATCGCAATGGCCGGAACCGGCAGTCCGGCGGAAGGGCGGCGCACCGATGCGACAGGCCTGATATCTTGCCAATGGCCAAAATTGGTTATATTAATTTACCAATTGGAGGAGATTGCCATGGACATGCCCGCCCCCAACCCAGACATCCTTGCCCGCAAAGCGCGCATCGTTGCGCGGCTGCAATCGGTTCTTCCGGCGGATGCTGTGATCCATGACGAGGCGGAAACCCGCGCCTACGAATGCGACGCGCTGACCGCCTACAAATGCCCGCCGCTCTGCGCCGTGCTTCCCGGCTCCACCGAAGAGGTCGCGGCCGTCCTGAAGATCTGCCACGAGGAAGGCGTGCCTGTGGTCCCCCGCGGCTCCGGCACTTCGCTCGCTGGCGGCGCGCTGCCGACGGCCGACAGCGTGATCCTTGGCGTCGCCCGGCTCAACGACGTGCTGGAAGCGGATTACGAGAACCGCGTGATCCGGGTTCAGACGGGGCGCACGAACCTCTCCGTCACCGGCGCGGTCGAGCATGACGATTTCTTCTATGCGCCCGATCCGTCCTCGCAACTCGCCTGCGCCATCGCGGGCAACATCGCGATGAACTCGGGCGGCGCGCATTGTCTCAAGTACGGCGTCACGACGAACAACCTCCTCGGCGTCACGATGGTGCTTATGGACGGCACGGTGGTGGAGATCGGCGGCGCGCATCTCGATGCGCCGGGCTACGATCTTCTGGGCGTGATCTGCGGCTCGGAAGGCCAGCTTGGCGTGGTCACCGAGGCGACGCTCCGCATCCTCCGCAAACCCGAAGGCGCGCGGCCGGTGCTCATGGGCTTCAACTCCGCCGAGGTGGCGGGCGCCTGCGTGGCCGATATCATCAAGGCGGGCGTCCTGCCGGTCGCGATCGAATACATGGACAGGCTCTGCATCGAGGTGACCGACAAGTTTTCCGGCGCAGGCTACCCCGATTGCGAGGCGCTGCTGATCGTCGAGGTCGAAGGCTCCCCCGCCGAGATCGACGAACAGCTTGGCGTCATCCTCCAGATCGCGCGCAAGCACGACCCCGTCGAACTGCGCGAAAGCAAAAGCCCCGAGGAAAGCGCGAAGATCTGGCTGGGCCGCAAATCCGCCTTCGGCGCGATCGGGCAGATCAACGATTACATGTGCCTTGACGGCACGATCCCGGTGTCCTCGCTCCCCCACGTCCTGCGCCGGATCGGCGAGATGAGCGAGGAATACGGGCTTCAGGTCGGCAACGTCTTCCACGCGGGCGACGGTAACATGCACCCGCTGATCCTCTTTGACGCGAACAAGCCCGGCGATCTCGAAACCTGCGAGGCCTTCGGGGCCGAGATCCTGAAACTTTGCGTCGAGGTGGGTGGCTGCCTGACCGGCGAACACGGGGTGGGGATCGAGAAACGCGATCTGATGACCGCGCAGTTCTCGCCCGAGGACATGGAGGCGCAGATGAAGGTGAAGGACGTGTTCGACCCAGCCTGGCTTCTGAACCCCGCCAAGGTCTTCCCGCTCGACGTGACCGAACCGCGCCGCACCGGCCCGGTCCGCGCCGCCTGACCCCCGATTTACCGAAAGACGAACAGATGCTGAGCCCAAGGGACGAAAGCGACCTTTCCGAGGTCGTCAGGCAAACCAGATCGCCGCTGCGGATCACCGGCGGCGGCACCCGCCCGATCGGCAACCCGGTGGAGGGTGACGCCCTCTCGCTCGCCGGGCTGAGCGGTATCACGCTTTACGAACCCGGCGCGCTTACCGTCGTGGCGAAGGCCGGAACGCCGGTGGCGGAGATCGAGGCGGCACTCGCTGCGGAAAACCAGCGCCTGCCGTTCGAACCGATGGATCACCGAACGCTTCTGGGCACCGAGGGCACGCCGACCATCGGCGGCGTCGTCGCCGCGAACGTCTCGGGCCCCCGCCGCATCCAGGCGGGCGCCTGCCGCGACGGCCTGATCGGCGTGCGCTTTGTTGATGGCATGGGAACGGTGCTGAAGAACGGCGGACGGGTGATGAAGAACGTCACCGGATACGACCTCGTGAAGCTGATGGCAGGAAACTACGGGACGCTCGGGGTGCTGAGCGAGGTCAGTTTCAAGGTTCTCCCGGCGACGGCCTCGATGGCGACCGTTATGATAGCGGGGCTCACGGCGCACAAGGCGGTGGCGGCGATGTCTGCAGCCCTTGCCTCACCCTTCGAAGTCACCGGTGCCGCGCACGTGCCCGAGGCGGCAGACGGCCAACCGGCAACGCTGATCCGCATCGAAGGGTTCGAGGCCTCGGTGGCCTACCGCGCCGGGGAACTCCAGACGCTCCTCGCGCGCTTTGGCGGCGACAGCCGGATCGAGACCGATCCCGACGCGCTCGCCCCGCTCTGGCGCGGGGTTCGCGACGCGGCGGCCTTCGCCGGAACGGAACTGGATGTCTGGCGAATTTCGGTCAAACCGACCGACGGCCCGTCGGTCGCCGGGGCCCTGCCTGACGCCAAGCATTTGTTCGACTGGGGCGGTGGTCTCGTCTGGGCGGGTGTTGCGCCAGGCACGGATGTGCGCGCCGCGCTCACCGGGATCGCAGGCCACGCCACCCTCATCCGCGCGAGCGACGAGACCCGGGCCCGCCTCGGCGCTTTCCACCCCGAACCCGCGCCCGTGGCCGCCCTCTCGGCTGGCCTGCGCAAGAAATTCGACCCCCGGGGTATCCTGAACCCCGGCCTGATGGGATAGGCCGATGCAAACGACCTTCACGCCCGACCAGTTGAAAGACCCTGCGATCGCGCGCTCGAACGAGGTGCTCAGAACCTGCGTGCATTGCGGCTTCTGCACCGCGACCTGCCCGACATACCAGGAGCTGGGTGATGAACTCGACAGCCCGCGGGGCCGGATCTACCTGATCAAGGACATGCTGGAAAACAACCGTCCGGCGGATGCCAAGACGGTCAAGCATATCGACCGCTGCCTGTCCTGCCTCGCCTGCATGACGACCTGCCCCTCGGGCGTGCACTACATGCACCTCGTCGATCATGCCCGGGCCTGGATCGAGAAGACCTATACCCGCCCACCGATTGAGCGGCTCCTGCGCTGGACGCTGGCGCGCATCCTACCCTATCCGGAACGCTTCCGCCTGGCGCTCTTCTTCGCAAAGATCGGGCGGCCCTTCGCCAGCCTAATGCCCGATCCGCGCCTGAAGGCGATGCTGGAGATGGCGCCGAAACACGTCCCGCCCGTCAGCGTAAACGACGATCCGCAAACCTTCGCGCCGAAGGGCGACCGCAAGTTCCGGGTGGCGCTCATGACGGGCTGCGCCCAGAAGGCGCTCAACACCGATATCAACGACGCGACAATCCGGCTTCTAAGGCGGCTCGGGTGCGAGGTCGTGATCGCCGAAGGCATGGGCTGCTGCGGCGCGCTCGTCCACCACATGGGCAAGGAGGATGAAAGCCACGCGGCAGCGGCGGCCAACATCCGCGCCTGGATGGCCGAGGATCGGAACGGCGGGCTCGACGCCATTGTCATCAACACCTCGGGCTGCGGCACAACCGTGAAGGATTACGGGCACATGTTCCGCAACGATCCGCTGGCGGAGGATGCCGCGCGGGTCTCGGACCTTGCCGTCGATATCTCCGAACTTCTCGTCCGGATCGCCGGGGCCGAGCCCGATGGCCCGCTTGCACCGGAAAAAAGCCGCATCAGGGGCGCCAGCGCCGCAGACCTTGGCATCAATGGGGCGTCGCCCGACGGCTCGATCCGCGTGGTCTATCATGCGGCCTGTTCTCTCCAGCACGGGCAGCAGATCAAGACCTACCCCAAGGATCTTCTGAAAGCCGCCGGGTTCGAGGTGGTGGAACCCCGCGACAGCCACCTCTGCTGCGGCTCCGCAGGCACCTACAACCTGATGCAGCCCGAGATCTCGAAGCAGCTGAAAGCCCGCAAGATCAAGACGCTGGAGGAAAAATCCCCCGACATCATCGCCGCCGGCAACATCGGCTGCATGATGCAGATCGGCAGTGGCACGGGCGTGCCCGTAGTGCACACCGTGGAACTGATCGACTGGGCCACTGGGGGCCCCAAGCCACGGTCGCTCGACGATCCGTACGATCCGGCTATCCCGATGCTCCGATAGGGGCCATAATCCTGCCCAACCCGCCGTGTATGCTTCGGGCGGGGCTTGGGAAGGGATTGGGAATGCGTGTGTTACGATGCGCCGGATTGGCTTTGGCCGGTCTGGTTCTGGGGGTGATGAGTTCGGCCGCCGAAGAGGCCACGGAACTCAGAACGCTGATCACGGCCGATGACACCAAGGGGTGGGAGGCAGTGGGACGGCTCGAAATCGGCCGCTCGGGCTTCTGCACCGGGGCGCTGATCGCCCCCGATATCGTGCTGACCGCGGCCCATTGCCTGTTCAACGCCCACACGCTTGAACGGGTCGACGATTCCGAGATCGAGTTCCTGGCGGGCTGGCGCAACGGCCGCGCCACGGCCTATCGCGGGGTACGCCGCTCGGCGATCCATCCCGATTACGAATATCATGGGCCCACGGGCGCCGACCACGTGGCCGTCGACGTGGCGCTGCTGGAACTGGCGCGCCCGATCAAGAACGGCTCGGTCGTGCCATTCGCCACCGATGAACGTCCCCGCAAGGGCGACGAGGTCGGTGTCGTCAGCTATGCGCGCAACCGCGCGTCACGGCCTTCGTTGCAGGAGGTCTGCCATGTACTCGGGCGGCCCGCGGGCACGCTGGTGATGTCCTGCGATGTCGATTTCGGCTCGTCGGGCGCGCCCGTCTTCCGCATCGTCGATGGCGAACCGCGGATCGTTTCGGTGATCTCGGCCAAGGCCGATGTGCGCGGGCGGCCCGTGTCGCTCGGCGCGCGGCTGGGACAGAACCTGCTTGAACTCCAGGTCGCGCTCGAAAAGGGCGAAGTCGCGCCCTCCGAACCATCCAAACCGGTGCTGCGCCTCGCGCCAGAAGGCGTCAGCACCTCGTCGTCTTCGGGAGGTGCGAAATTCCTGCGGCCCTGATGCGGCTACTCGCGGGCCTTGCGCTCGCGCTCGGCCTCTCTCCCGCCGAAGCGCGGGGGCCCGAGGCGCTGACCGACCGGTCCGACATCCTCGGATGGGAAGCCGTCGGGCGCCTCCAGATCGGCGAGCGCGGCGCCTGCAGCGGGGCCCTGATCGCGCCGCTTCGTGTGCTCACGGCCGCCCATTGCGTGTTCGATCCGGAAACCGGCGACCGCCTCGATCCGACCGAAATCGTGTTTCACGCAGGCTACCGCGATGGTGAAACGATCGCCTCGGCCTTCGTGGCCCGCGCGGCGGTGCTGCCGGAGTTCAAGCCGGACGACGAGGATATCGTCCGCTACCTCACCTCCGACATCGCGCTTCTCGAACTGGCAGAGCCGATCCCAGCCACCACGGCCAGCCCCTACAGGGTGTCCGCCGCGCCGGGGCAGGGGGCGCAGGTCACGGCCATCTCCTACGGTCATGGTCGCGAGAACACGGCCTCGCGCGAGGCCGGATGCCGCATCGTCGCGAAAGGCAGCGGGGTTCTGGTCTTCGACTGCACGGGCATCGCGGGCTCCTCGGGCGGCCCGATCTTCGACACGTCGGGGCGGTCTCCCCGCATCATCTCGCTGATCTCCGGTGGCGGTCCATACCAGGGGCAGCAAGCGGTGTTCGGGGCAGAGCTTCCGGGCGCAATCGCCCGGCTCGAACGCGCCTTCCGGACAGGCGAGGGCGTCTGGCCCGACAAGGCGTTGCCGGAAGCCCGCCGGATCGGGGGGGCAGAGGCGCGGAACGCGGGCTCTGCCCGGTTCGTGCGGCCCTGAACCCCTGCGGCTTGACGCAGGCCGCGCCCAGCCCGCAAGCTTCCTTGATGCAGCGATTGTTTGTCTCGGCTCTTGCCGTACTTCTCTCCGCGGGGCTTCTGGCCGCTCAAGGGGCCCCGCCACCGCCTATGGCCGGTGTGGGCGTCCTGGTGCGGGGCGGAAAGGCCGATTGCAGCGGCGTCCTGGTCGCCCCGGATCTGGTGCTGACCGCGGCCCATTGTGTGGCCGGGCGAACACTGCCCGCCGAAGGCGGAACCCACGAAATCCTGTTCCGGACGGGCGCCTATCCCGGGCACCCGGCGACCGAGCTGCCGGCCGCGGAGAAAAGCGTGCACCCGCTTTACCTCGGGGCGTCCGATCAGGGCGGTGCGCTCAACGGCACCGATATTGCCTTCCTCCGCCTCGCCGCGCCGATCCCGGCCGATGTGGCGCGCCCGCTCCCCATCGGCGGGCCGTCGGAAAACGGCGAACCGCTGATCGTCGCCACCTATCCCGGTGGGCGGGGCGAACGCGCACGCGAACGCCGCTGCGCGACCGAAACCGCCCGGCGGGCCGCCATGCGGCTTCTCTGCCGGGCCGTGCCGGGGGAATCCGGCGGGGCGGCGGTGCGAAAGACACCCGACGGGCTCGAACTCGTGGGGATCATGGTCGCCGCGACGTCAGAAGGGCGCCAACCCTATGCTTTCGCGATACAAGTCTCTGCCCGTGTCGGCCAGCTGCGCGCCATTTCGGGGTTCTGATCCCCCCTTGAACGCCCCGGAAGCGCTTCCTACCTAATCCCTGTCGGGCGCCGGATTCGGGCCCGATCCTGTTGAAATCGCGGTTGTCCGGCGTTTCGGAGGCCGCGTCACATGTTGTCGCTCAATGGAGGATAACCCATATGCGAACCTTTGATCTTGCACCGCTTTACCGTGCAACCGTCGGCTTCGATCAGATCGCCGACCTGATGGACCGGGTGCTTGCCGATACCGGCACAACCCAATCCTACCCGCCCTACAATATCGAAAAGACCGCTGACGACGCCTGGCGTATCACCATCGCCGTGGCCGGTTTCACCGACGAGGATCTGTCGGTCGAACTCCGCGAAAACGCGCTTATCGTCTCAGCGCGGAAATCGGCAGAGGAAGAGGGCAAGACCTATCTTCACCGCGGCATCGCCAACCGCGCGTTCGAACGCCGCTTCACGCTGGCCGATCACGTGCGCGTCACCGGCGCGAGCCATGTGAACGGCATGCTGAACATCGATCTGGTGCGCGAAGTGCCCGAGGCGCTGAAACCCCGCCGGATCGAAATCGCTTCCGGCGATACGGTCGACGCGACGGCAATCGAGACCGAAAAGTCCTCGTAAGCCAGACTGATCCCAATGGAACGCCCGGGCGGTGCCTGCGCCCGGGCGTTTTTATTACCTGCCTGCCTATAGGTCAGCGCCGGTCCATCGTCTCCGCCAGCCGCATCAGCGAAATCGCCTCGGTGCGGTAGCCGAACGGGTCGGCCCCCCGCGCGCCCGTCGCCAGTGCGATCGCGTCGTCATAGCCCCAGTCGCCCAGATAGGCGCTTCCCCTCAGAAGCTGGGCGAAGCCCGCGATGGCGGCCGAGAATGCGATCTCGGGGTTCACCTCGCTGTTCGTGCGGGTCGGGATCGGCGTTTCGATCAGCGTGCTCGCATCCTCCCCGGGTGCCTTGAAGCGCATCTTCAGATAACCAAGCTCCGCCGCGCGCCCCGTCAGGTCGGGTGCCGCCCCGTAGCGCAGGGGATCGGTGCGCACACCGTCCGAACCCACGCGCGCGATCTCGTAGATCGCCGTCACCTGGTGGCCCGCCCCGATCTCGCCCGCATCCACCGCGTCGTTGTTGAAATCCTCGCGCCGGAGTGCGCGGGTCTCGTATCCGATCAGCCGGTATTCAGCGACGGCGGCGGGGTTGAATTCGACCTGGATCTTCACGTCATTCGCAATGGGGAACAGCGCGCCGGTCAGCTGGTCGACCAGCACCTTCCGCGCCTCCGACAGCGTGTCGATATAGGCCGCCGTGCCGTTTCCGTTCTGCGCCAGCGCCTGCATCGTTGCATCGTCGAGGTTGCCGCGCCCGAAGCCCAGAACTGACAGGTAGGTGCCGCTGTCGCGATGGTCCGCGATGTAATCCTGCAAAGCCTCCGGGTCCGACAGCCCGACGTTGAAATCCCCGTCGGTCGCGAGGATCACGCGCGTCACCTCGCCGTCATCCGCCATTTCGGCGGCGGTGGCATAGGCCTGCTGCAGGCCGGCCTGCCCGGCGGTCGAGCCTCCCGCTTCCAGCCGGTCAAGCGCGGCTTCGATCACCGCGCGCTCGCCCGCCGGGGTCGGATCCAGCACCCGGCCCGCGCTGCCCGCGTAGGTCACGATCGCCACCTTATCCTCTGGCCGAAGCTCGCCCAGCATCATCCGGAACGATTGCTTCAGAAGCGGCAGCTTCGTGGCATCCTGCATCGACCCTGACGTGTCGATCAGGAAGACAAGGTTCAGGGGCGGGCGATTCTCAACCGCCGGAAGCTCGCCCTGGATCCCGATATGCAAAAGCTCGGTGCCTGCGTTCCAGGGGTTCGGGATCACCGTCACGGTCGGGCGAAAGGGATGTTCGCCGTCCGGGGCAGGGTAGGTGTAGGGGAAGTAATTGATCATCTCCTCCACCCGCACGGCCTCGCGCGGCGGAAGCTGGCCACGGTTCAACGAGGAGCGGACGACACCGTAGGAGGCCGTATCCACGTCGATCGAGAAGGTCGAAACCGGGGTTTCGGTCACGATCTTCAGATCGTTCTCCGGGGCGTTGGCATAGGCTTCGGTGTCGGCCTCGGGCATGATGACGATGCTGTCCGACACCGACGGCGCAATCATCGACTGCGGGGCGGCGAGCCCGGAACTCTGATCGGCGGCGATCGCCCGCCGCTCCGCCGACTGCACCTTTGCCGTCGGCTGCATCGGCGCGGCTTCCTCCATCACCGGCTCGGCCTCGACGACGATATCGTCGTCACTGGCCGTCGGGGCCAGCGTCTGAAGCTCCCCGCGCGCGAAGTTCTCATCCGTCAGCTCCGCCTCATCGCGCGCCCGCGCCCCGGCGCCCTCTACCCGATCGACCTCCACGGCCTCCGTCACCACAATCTCGCCCGGCATCACCAGCGGCGCGTTCTGCGACACCCAAACCGCGGCCACCACGGCCACACCTGTCGAGGCCACCAGCGCCCCCTTCAGTCCGATCCGGTCCAGCATCTCAAGCACTCCCTTGACGATGCGCGCCCCTCCGGCGCGCTCGGAAGTGGGACGCGCCCCGGTGCTGGTTTCTTGGTGACGGTCGAAATTTTCCTGTGCCAGCCGCAGCGCTGCCTTCCGCGCCTCCGCATCCGGCTCGGGCGTCGCGGCGTCCATGGCCCGGGCCAGGCGGTCCAGTTCGTCGCTCATTGCGAATGCTCCTCATTCATCGCGCGCAGCCGCTTCTTCACCTCCGACATGCGCCAGGCCACCGTGCCTTCGGAAATCCCCAGAACCTCCGCCGCCGCCCCTTGCGTCATCTCCGCGTCGAGTATCAGCGCAAGGGTGTCACGCAAATCCTCCGGCAGAGCGCGCATCGCGTCCCTCAGCCAGGCAAGCTCCGCATCCGCCTCGGCATCCGCCGCGCGCCGGTCCATCTCCCAGTCGCCCCAGCCATCGGCGGCGCGGGCATGCGCCGCCCCGCGCCTGCGCCGGTCATGGGCGGCATTCACGACGACGCGGTAAAGCCACGTGGTGAACCGCGCCTGCCCCTGAAACCCCCGAAGCTTCGCGGGCAGCGCGGCGCAGATATCCTGCGTCAGATCCTCCGCCGCATCGCGCCGCCCGGTCAGGCGGAAGGCCAGGCGGAACACCCGGTCATAGTGCCGTTCGACAAGCGACGCGAAGGCCGCCCGGTCGCCCCGGGCCGCCGCCATCGCGAGGTCGAGATCACCACACTCCATACGCATCACAGTCTATGAGACGCAGCCCCACGGGCAATCCTTGGTGCGCGGGCGAAAAAAAAGCGCCGCTCCCATCGGGAACGGCGCTTTCCGTATTCTGGCGGTCTGCTCAGACGCTCATGCAGATGTACTTCATCTCGAGGTAATCCTCGATCCCGTGTTGCGAGCCTTCGCGGCCGAGCCCGGATTGCTTCACGCCGCCGAACGGCGCCACCTCGGTCGAGATGATGCCGGTGTTCACGCCGACGATGCCGTATTCCAGCGCCTCGGCCACCTTGTACACCCGGCTCAGATCCTTGGCATAGAAGTACGAGGCAAGGCCGAAGATCGTGTCATTCGCCATCGCGATCACCTCGTCCTCGTCCTTGAATCGGAACAGCGGCGCAAGCGGGCCGAAGGTTTCGTCGGTCGCCACCGCCATCTCCTGCGTCGCGCCGGTCACGATGGTCGGTTCGAAGAACAGCCCGCCCAGGTCATGCGCATTGCCGCCATAGAACACGGTGCCGCCTTTCGAGGTGGCATCCTCGATATGCTCGCGCACCTTATCGACGGCGTCGGAGTTGATCAGTGGCCCAAGATCGGCGCCATCCAGCCCGTCGCCCACCTTCATCGCCTTCAGCCGTTCGGCCAGCCGCTCGGCAAAGGCGTCATAGATCCCGTCCTGCACATAGATCCGGTTCGCGCAGACGCAGGTCTGCCCGTTATTGCGGAATTTGCAGGCAATCGCCCCTTCCACTGCCGCATCCAGATCGGCGTCGTCGAAGACGATGAAGGGCGCGTTGCCGCCAAGCTCCATCGAGCATTTCATCACCTGGTCCGCCGCCTGCCGCAGCAGAACGCGGCCCACTTCGGTGGAGCCTGTAAAGGTCAGCTTCCGCACCAGCGGGTTCTCGCAGAATTCCTGCCCGATGCCGCGTCTGTCGGTCGACGGTACGATGGACAGCACGCCTTTTGGCAGCCCGGCCCGGTCGGCCAGAACGCCAAGCGCCAGCGCCGAAAGTGGCGTCAGCGAGGCGGGGCGCACGAGCACCGCACAACCGGCGGCCAGCGCGGGGCCGACCTTCCGGGTAATCATCGCGTTCGGGAAGTTCCAGGGCGTGATCGCGGCGCACACCCCGATGGGCTGGCGGATCACCATCAGGCGCTTGTCGGGCTGGTGGCCCGGGATCGTCTCGCCATAGATGCGCTTGGCCTCTTCGGCGAACCACTCGATGAACGACGCTCCGTACATCACCTCGCCCTTCGCCTCGGCAATCGGCTTGCCCTGTTCAGCGGTCAGGATGATGGCCAGGTCGTCGGCATGCTCGACCATTAGCTCGTACCACTTGCGCAGGATGTTCGCCCGGTCCTTCGCCGTCCGCGCGGCCCAGGATTTCTGGGCCGCGTCCGAGGCCTCGATGGCCTTCGCGGTGGCCGCACGGTCCATATCGGCGACACGGGCGATCACGTCGCCGCGGGCAGGGTTGGTTACGTCGAACGTCTTGTCGGAATCGACCCAGTCGCCAGCCATATAGGCGCGGGTCGCCAGAAGTTCGGGGTCTTTCAGCATCGATTGCAGATCGGTCGTTGCGTCGAGCATTGCATCCTCCGGGGGGCTGGCTTGTCTTTGGGGGCTTGATGTACCCACATGCAGGCGATGTCCAGCGGGAGGAGAGAAATGCGGAACGATGCCGCCTACAACAACGTCGATCACATTCCGGACGGGTCGTCCTACCCGGATCGCTGGGAGGAAGAGGCCCGCACGTTTCGCGAGGCGGAGGCCGCGATCGGGCGTGCCCGTCTCAACACGGCGTATGGCGATCACGACCGCGAGCGGTTCGATCTCTTCCATCCCGCCGGGCGGCCCGAGGGGCTTTTGATCTTCGTCCACGGGGGGTACTGGCTCAGGTTCCACCGCACCACGTGGTCGCATTTCGCCCAGGGGGCCACGGCGCGGGGCTGGGCCGTCGCGATGCCCTCCTATCCGCTCGCGCCAGAGGTGCGGATTGCCGATATCACCCGCTCGATCTCGACGGCGATCCGCACCATCGCGGGCTATGTCGCCGGGCCGATCGCTCTGGCGGGCCATTCCGCGGGGGGGCATCTCGTCTCCCGGATGGCGATGGCCGATGCCAGCCTCCCGCCCGAGGTGACGGGCCGCATCCGCACGGTGATGCCGATCTCGCCCGTTTCCGATCTCCGCCCGCTGATCGAAACATCGATGAACGCTGATTTCCGCCTCGACGCGGCCGCTGCGGCGGCCGAAAGCCCCGCTCTCGGCACGCCGGCCCTCGACGTGCCGGTGCATGTCTGGGTGGGGGCTGAGGAGCGCCCGGTCTTTCTCGATCAGGCCCGCTGGCTGAGCGAGGCCTGGCCGGGATCGACCCTGACCATCGCCGAGGGGCGGCATCATTTCGACGTGATCGACGAGCTGCGCACCCCCGACAGCGCCATGCTCGAACGTCTCTTGGGGTAATGCTCAGAACGGCGGGTGACGTCAGTCGAACGTTCCCGCCACACGACCCAGAAGCATGAAGGCCCGCGCCGTGCGCGTCTCGGCCAGCGCCACGATCTCGGCATCGGTCGCGTGCTTCTCGAACACCGTGAAGGTGTGGTCGAACTTCCGCAGGAAGTGATGCGCGGTGTCGCGGAAGACGTGATCCTGCCGCATCCGCGTCGATGTCAGCGTGATCGCGGAACGATCCCGGATCCCGCCGATTCCCGCCACCGTCCGGCCCCGTTCACCCTCCGCGAAGCGCCGCCAAAGCTCGGGCCGCGCGCGGTCGGGCGCCATGTCGTCCATATAGATGCCTTCCTGGCTCAGCAGGGTCAGCATGTCCTGACTCGCCTGCACAAGCTCGGCGATCCGCCGGTCGCGCATCGCGCGCCTGAGGGCGGCGAAACCCTCATCATCCTCGGGCGACTCCGGAAAGTTGAGCGCAGTGATGAAATCCTCGATCGCGATGGCATTCGTCGCCGGCGGCGGCTGATCTGCCAGGTCGAGCCCGGGCTGCGTCTGCAGGATCTGGGGCACGGCGCTCTCCTCGGCGGTGCCCGAGGGCGCCTCGGCGATCCCCCCCGCCCGGATCGAGGCGAAGGCAGCGATGGCGTCATCTGTCCGCCGCTGCGCCGCGGCGATCTCGTCCAGCTTCTTCTCGAAGGACGGCTTGAACGACGTACCAGCCGCCTGCTGCTGCGCCACATAGGCCTTGCGCATCGAGTCGAGCGAGGATTGCAGGCGCGCGGCCTCGTCGCGCATCGTCCGCGCGCTGCCCGCGGCGATGCAGGCCACCCAGATCAGCGCCACCGGCATGAAGACGGCGATCGCAATCGTTAGCCCCCGCACCGGATCGGCGGGCAGATCTGCCTCACGCCCGCCCACGGCGAAGAAGAACACCGTCACGGCCAGAAGCCACAGGGCAGACAGCGCCAGAGCGATGATTTCCGCATTGCTCAGCCCGCCAAGGCTCGCCCGCGCCCCGAAGACGCCCAGCGACACGGTGCTGCGATCGCGGTCGGACCTGTCGTTCATCGTGACCAAAGGTCCCTCCCGGTCGCGTCAGCTGTATTCGATCGAGGCGATCTCATAGCTTTTCTCGCCGCCCGGGGTGCGCACTTCGACGCTGTCGCCCTCTTCCTTGCCAATCAGCGCCCGCGCCAGCGGGGATTTGATGTTCAGAAGGCCCCGTTCGATATCCGCCTCGGGTTCGCCGACGATCTGATAGGTCTT
Source organism: Ovoidimarina sediminis (assembly GCF_032586175.1). NCBI lineage: Bacteria > Pseudomonadati > Pseudomonadota > Alphaproteobacteria > Rhodobacterales > Roseobacteraceae > Ovoidimarina > Ovoidimarina sediminis. Next base: position 176,155 of record NZ_JAWHTE010000006.1, on the reverse strand, counting down.
TTCCTCGTCGGTATCCTCGTCGATCACGGTAACCCTCGCGCCGAACTTCACCGCGCCCGACAGCTTCGAGGTATCGACCACCTCGGCCAGCCCCAGGATGCCCTCAAGTTCCTTCACGCGGCCTTCGATGAAGCTCTGACGCTCGCGCGCGGCATGGTATTCGGCATTCTCCGACAGGTCGCCATGCTCGCGGGCCTCGGCGATCGCGCGGATCACCGCGGGCCGTTCCACCGACTTCAGCTTCTTCAATTCATCATTCAGCGCGGCGTGGCCCGCGCGGGTGAGCGGTATTTTTTCCATGTGCCTATCCAGATGGCTTCCCGACGGCGCGGGGGGCAGGGCGTTCCGGGACGCACACACATGACCCAATGGCGGACCCAATTGCAAGGGATTCGGTGGGGCGCCGGCGGTTCCCTGCAAAAGATCGCAAAATCGCCATCCGGCGCTTCGGAAAACCAGGGACTTTCGCTCATTTCGGGCATGATCGCGGAAGACCTCACGTCAAAACGAAGATGTGCTCTGAATTGACGTCCTGACGCGATTGACCCTCACGTCAGTGTCGCGTTAGCCATGCGCAGATTGCGGGAACGCTTATCGCGGAGGGAACCGGGCATGGCCGAGATCGAACGGGAATCGATGGAATACGACGTCGTCATCGTGGGCGCGGGTCCTGCTGGGCTGAGTGCCGCGATCCGTCTGAAACAGCTTGATGCCGATCTGAACGTCGTCGTGCTCGAAAAGGGCTCGGAAGTCGGCGCGCATATCCTCTCGGGCGCGGTGCTCGACCCCTGCGGCCTCGACGCGCTGATCCCCGACTGGAAGGAAAAGGGCGCCCCCCTCAACGTGCCCGTGCGCGACGACAGCTTCTACATGCTGGGCGAGGCCGGGCAGATCCGCCTGCCCAACTTCGCGATGCCGCCCTTCATGTCGAACCACGGCAATTACATCGTCTCGATGGGCAATGTCTGCCGCTGGATGGCCGAACAGGCCGAGGCGCTGGGGGTCGAGATCTTCCCCGGCATGTCCTGCTCCGAAATCGTCTATGGCGAGGATGGCCAGGTCGCGGGCGTCGTGGCGGGCGAGTTCGGCAAGAACGCCGACGGCACGCCGGGCGACGGTTACGAACCGGGGATGGAGCTTCTGGGCAAGTACGTCTTCCTCGGTGAAGGCGTGCGCGGCTCGCTGTCGAAGCAGGTGATCGAGAAGTTCTATCTCGCCAGGGACGCCGAGCCCCAGAAATACGGCCTCGGGATGAAGGAAATCTGGGAAATCGACCCCGCAAAGCACCGCGAGGGCAGCGTCACCCACTCGATGGGCTGGCCGCTTGGCTCAAGTGCCGGCGGCGGGTCGTTCATCTACCACCTCGACAACAACCAGGTTTACGTGGGCTTCGTCGTCCACCTGAACTACGAAAACCCCTATCTCTTCCCGTACATGGAGTTTCAGCGCTTCAAGCATCATCCGATGGTGGCAGAGCTACTGAAGGGCGGCAAACGCGTGGCTTACGGCGCCCGCGCGATCACCGAAGGCGGGTATCAGTCGATGCCGAAGGCCGTCGCCCCGGGCGTGGCCCTGCTGGGCTGTTCGGTCGGCCTCGTGAACGTGCCCCGGATCAAGGGCAACCACAACGCGATGCTTTCGGGCAAGGCGGCGGCGGAAGCGGCCTATGCGGCGATCGGCGCCGGGCGCTCGGGCGACGAACTCGCCGATTACGACACCGGCCTGCGCACCGGCCCGATCGGGCAGGATCTGAAGCGGGTACGCAACGTCAAACCGCTCTGGTCGAACAAGGGGCTTCTCGCCTCGCTCACCCTCGGCGGCTTCGATATGTGGACGAACCACTTCGGGTTCTCGCTTCTCGGCACGCTGAAACACGGCAAGTCCGATGCCGAGGCCACAGGCAAGGCTTCGAAGTTCAGCCCGATCGACTACCCCAAGCCCGACGGCAAGCTCAGCTTCGACAGGCTCACGAATGTCAGCTTCTCGGGTACGAACCACGAGGAAAGCCAGCCCGCGCATCTTCAGCTGAAGGACGAGGATGTGCCGATCTCCGTCAACCTTCCGACCTACGCGGAACCCGCTCAGCGCTATTGCCCCGCCGGGGTCTACGAGGTGGTCGAGGAAGAGGGCAAGGATCCCCGCTTCGTCATCAATTTCCAGAACTGCGTGCACTGCAAGACCTGCGACATCAAGGATCCCTCGCAGAACATCGTCTGGACGGTGCCGCAGGGCGGCGACGGGCCGAATTACCCGAACATGTGACCGGGCGCATTGCCGGGCCTGCAACAGAGCGTGACGATCGCGTGACCGCGGGGCAGGCCCGCATTGCCCCGCCGGGGCTCTGGCGCTAGCTTCTCCTCAACCGAAGGAGAGGCCTCGCATATGCAAAAAGCGCTGACCCGATTGTTCCTGACCGCGGCCCTCGCCGCGAGCCCGGTGCTCGCCGCGGCCGATATCAACGCGGGCGCCTATCTTGCCGCCCGCCAGGCCGGGTTCGGAAGCGATTTCGCGGCGGCGGCAGATTACTACAGCCGCGCCCTCGTCACCGACAGCAGCAACCCCGCGCTCGTCGAGGCGGCGATGACATCCTACCTCTCGCTGGGCGATCTCGACCGGGCGATCCCGCTGGCCAGGCGGCTCGTGGAAACGGAAACCGAAAACCAGATCGCCAACCTCGTCCTGATGGCCGACCGCACCGAGCAGGGCGACTGGCCGGGCATCCTCGACGCGCTCGAAGGCGAGGCATCGGTCGGCCCCCTCTATGACGGGCTGATGCGCGCCTGGGCGCTTCTGGGCGAGGGCCGGATGGGCGATGCGCTCGAAGCCTTCGATGCGGTTTCGGAAGGCCGTGGCACACAGGCCTTCGGGCTCTACCACCGCGCCCTCGCGCTCGCCTCCGTGGGCGATTTCGAAGGGGCCGACGCGGTGTTTTCGGGCGAGAATGGGCCGCGCCTCAGGCTCACCCGCCGGGGCGTCCTCGCCCATGCGCAGGTTCTCAGCCAGCTTGACCGTGCCGAAGACGCGGCCTCGCTGATCGATCAGGTCTTCGGCCCCGATCTCGATCCCTATCTCGCGACCCTGAAGGAAGAAATCCTGGGCGGCAGCCCGGTGGCCTTCGACGTGGTGACAAGCCCGGTGGACGGGGTGGCCGAACTCCACTACTCGATCGCGGGCGCCATCACCGGCGAGGCCTCCGATGCCTATACCCTGATCTACGCCCGCATCGCGGAACGCCTCAAGCCCACCCATATCGATGCGCTGCTGCTGTCGGCCGAACTTCTCGAACGGCTCGGCCGCTACGAACTGGCCACCGCCGTCTACGACAAGGTGCCCCGCGACCACCCCTATTTCCACGCCGCCGAACTCGGCCGCGCCAATGCGCTGCGCGCATCGGGCCGCGAAGACGCGGCGATCGAGGTGCTGACCCAGCTCGGCAAGAGCCACGGGCATCTGCCGGCGGTGCATGTCAGCCTCGGCGATCTCCTCCGCGGGCTCGAACGCTACGACGAGGCCAGCAAGGCCTATGATCGCGCGATCGCGCTGGTCGACGACCCCCAGGCCTCGCACTGGTCGCTTTTCTTCTCGCGCGGGATCACCCATGAACGCGAAGGCCGCTGGGATCAGGCCGAGGCCGATTTCCGCAAGGCGCTCGAACTGCAGCCCGAACAACCCCAGGTGCTGAACTACCTCGGCTATAGCTTCGTCGAGATGCAGACCAACATGGACGAGGCGCTCGACATGATCGAACGCGCCGTCGCGGGCCGCCCCAACTCGGGCTACATCACCGACAGCCTCGGCTGGGCACTCTACCGCCTCGGCCGCTACGACGAGGCGGTGGGGCACATGGAGCGCGCGGTGGAGCTTCTGCCGATCGACCCGATCATCAACGATCACCTGGGCGATGTGTACTGGGCCGTGGGCCGCACCCGCGAAGCGGAATTCCAGTGGCAACGCGCGCTCTCCTTCGATCCCGAACCGGAAGAGGCCGACCGCATCCGCCGCAAGCTCGAGGTCGGGCTCGACATTGTGCTCGAGGAAGAAGGATCGCCGCCGCTGAAGGTCGCCAATGACGAGGGTTGACGTCCTCGCCCCCGCGAAGATCAACCTGACCCTCCACATCACCGGACAACGGGACGACGGCTATCACCTCCTCGACAGCCTCGTCACCTTCGCGCCCGTGGGCGACCGGCTTTCGGTGACCGAGGCGAACACGCTCTCGCTCACCGTCGAAGGGCCCGAGGTGGCGGGCGTGCCCGCGGATATGGAAAACATCGCGCTCAAGGCTGCCCACCTGATGCGCGGCACCCGCGGCGCGGCGCTGACGCTGGTGAAGTTCCTGCCCGTGGCGTCCGGCATCGGCGGCGGCTCGGCGGATGCCGCGGCCGCCGTCCGCGCCTGCCTCATGCTTCAGGACGAGGCCGAGGGTACGCTCATGGCCTTCGGGCCGCAGATCCTGCTCGACACCCGGTTCCGCCCCCTGTTGGGTCTCGGCGCGGATATCCCAATGTGCCTCCTGCCCGCGCCCCTCAGGGCGCAGGGGATCGGCGACAAGATCACCTTCACGCCGCTCCCCGGCCTTCCGGCCGTCCTCGTCAACCCGCGCGTCCCGGTCCCGACCGCGAAGGTCTTCGGCGCGCTCGCCGCGAAAAACAACCCGCCAATGCCCGATGAGATCCCCGCCTTTCCGGACGCCGCCGATCTCATCGCCTGGCTCCGGACCCAGCGCAACGATCTCGAACCCCCGGCCCGCGTCCTCGCCCCGGTGATCGGCGAGGTGCTCGACAGCCTCGCGGCCACCCCGGGCTGCGGCCTCGCCCGCATGTCGGGCTCCGGCGCCACCTGCTTCGGGCTCTACGATACCGTGGATGCGGCCCAGGCCGCGCTCGCGGATCTGAAGGATGCACGCCCCGACTGGTGGATCGCGGCCGGCGTTCTGGGCGACATGACCGACCGGGCGATGCCCCGCACCGCCTGATCCCCCCTTCATGTGGCCTGAAATATCCCGGGGGGGCCGCCCGTCAGGGCGGCGGGGGCAGCGCCCCCTGCACAGCCGTCAGCTGATCCGCGCCACCACGTAATCGGCCAGATCGTTCAGCATCCCGCGGATCGGATGCTCCGGCAGTGCGCCCAGCGCCGCTTTCGCCTCCGAGGCCCATCTGAGCGCATCGGCCCGCGTCGCCTCCATCGCGCCGTGCCGCGCGAGCAGGTCCAGCGCACGCTCCAGATCGCCCTCGCGCTGGTCGCCCTTCTCGATCACCCGTGCCCAGAAGGCGCGCTCCTCCGCATCGGCCTTCGCCACCGCCTTGATCACCGGCAGGGTCAGCTTCCGTTCCCGGAAATCGTCGCCCACATTCTTGCCCGTCGCCGCGGCATCCCCGCCGTAATCCAGAAGATCGTCGACGATCTGAAACGCGACGCCAAGCGCATCGCCGTAGGTGTAGAGCGCCGCTTCCTGCGCCTCGGGCACGCCCGCGATCACCCCGCCCACCTGCGTTGCGGCGGAAAACAGCGCCGCGGTCTTCCCGCGCACCACCTGCAGATAAATTGCCTCGTCGGTGGCCAGGTTCTGCGCCGCGCTCAGTTGCAGAACCTCGCCCTCGGCAATCGTCGCCGCCGCGTTCGCAAGGATATCGAGAACGCGAAGCGAATCCGTCTCGACCATCAGCTGAAACGCCCGCGCGAACAGGTAATCGCCCACAAGAACCGAGGATTTGTTGTCCCACAGCAGGTTCGCCGTCGGCCGTCCGCGCCGCTGGCGGCTTTCATCCACCACGTCGTCATGCAGAAGCGTGGCGGTATGGATGAACTCCACCGTCGCGGCGAGCTTCACGTGGTGATCCCCGCCATAGCCGCACATCCGCGCGGTGCCGAGCGTCAGCATCGGCCTCAGCCGCTTTCCGCCCGCGCCCACCAGATGGGCGGTGACCTCTGGAATCCGGGGCGCGTGTTTCGAGGCCATGCGCTCGGCGATCAGCGCGTTGACCCGGTCCATGTCATCGGCAAGCTCGGCGGCCAGCCGTTCGTGGGGTTTCGCGTTCCCGTCGCCGTCCAGACCCATTCACACCCTCGCCAGATCGCTCGACATTCCCGAAGGCCTGCCCTTTATTGCTGAAGTCATGAGAGAGCTCTTGCGCACCAACGACCCCACGGTCATCGCCTTCGCCACGGCCCTCCTTCGCGGCGAGGATATAGACGTCTTCGAAATGGACGTCCACATGAGCGTCCTCGAGGGCTCGATCGGCGTCCTGCCGCGGCGGATCATGGTCCGGCCAGAGGATTACTTCCGCGCCAGCACGGTTCTCAGGGACAATGACCTCCCCGTCAGTGGCTGAGCCGGGCGATCAGGCCGCCGCCGGTGACGGGCTCACCGACGATGCCTTTCTGGGCGGGCGGCTCCGGATCCTTCAGCCCCGCAAGGGCTACCGCGCCGGGATCGATCCGGTGCTGCTTGCCGCCGCCACGCCCGCGCAGGCCGGGCAGTCGGTGCTCGATCTCGGTACCGGGGCGGGCACGGCGATCCTCTGCCTTGCGGCGCGGGTGCCGGGGCTCGATCTCGCGGCTGTGGAACTTCAGGCCGATTATGCCGATCTCGCGCGCCGGAACGCGGCCCGGAACGGCATCGCCCTGGATCTCCACTGTGCGGATCTCACTCGCCTGCCCGATGCGCTCCGGGCGCGGCAGTTCGATCATGTCATCATGAACCCGCCCTATTTCGCCGGCGCCAGCCGCACGGCGGCCCCCGATGCGGGGCGCGAAACAGCGCTTGCGGGCGCCGACCTTCCGCTCTGGGCCGACACGGCAATCCGCCGCCTCGCTCCCGGCGGCACGCTCGCCGTGATCCACGACGCCGCGGCACTGCCCGATCTTCTGGGCGCGCTCGACAGCCGCGTGGGCGGGGTTGCCGTTCACCCCCTCGCCCCGCGGCAGGGCCGCGCGGCCCACAGGGTCATTGTCTCCTGCCGCAAGGGGTCGCGGGGGGCTTTCCGGCTCCTGCCGCCGCTTGTCCTCCATGCCGGTCCCTCGCACGCCGCCGATGGCGAGGATTACGCCCCCGCGATCTCCGCCGTCCTGCGCGACGCCGCGCCCCTGCCAGGGCCCGAGGTCTGAAGACCGGCGTCTGAAGCCCGGCGCCCGGCGCCTCAGCCGGCGGTGAACATCCCGTCGTCCTTCAGGCCCTTCAGCGTCGCATCCAGCGCCTGCCACGCTCGCTCCACCAGCAGATCGACCTCGCCCTTCGTGATGACCAGCGGCGGTGCGATTACCATTCGGTCGCCGACATGCCGCATCACCAGATTGTTCTGGAAACAGATCTCCCGGCACCTCAGGCCCACCACGCCTTCCTCCGAAGCAAAGCGCGCGCGGCTCGATTTCTCGGGCGTCAGCGCGATGCTTCCCATCATCCCACAGATCGGCGCCTCGCCCACCATCGGGTGATCGGCAAGCGATCCCCAGCGTTCCGCAAGATAGGGGCCGATCTCGGTCTGCACCCGTTCGACAAGCCCTTCCTCGACGATGATCCTCAGGTTTTCCAGCGCCACGGCGGAGGCCACGGGATGCCCCGAATAGGTATAGCCGTGGTTGAAGTCGCCATTGGCGTTCAGCACCTCGGACACGTGATCCGATACGATCGATCCCCCGATCGGCGCATAGCCCGAGGACAGGCCCTTCGCGATCGTCATGATATCCGGCGTGATGTCGAACGTTTCGGCGGCGAACATATTGCCGGTGCGCCCGAAGCCCGTGATCACCTCATCGGCAATCAGCAGGATCTCGTGGTCCCGGCAGATCCGCCCGATCTCGGGCCAGTAGGTTTCCGGCGGGATGATCACGCCACCCGCGCCCTGGATGGGCTCCGCGATGAAGGCCGCCACCCGGTCTTCCCCAAGTTCGGCGATCTTCTCCTCGAGCTTGCGCGCGCGCATGCGGCCGAATTCTGCGGGGTCCATGTCCCCGCCTTCGGCCCACCAGTGCGGCTGGTCGATATGCACGATATCGGGGATCGGCAGCCCGCCCTGCGCGTGCATCCCGCTCATGCCCCCAAGGCTCGCCCCGCCCATTGTCGACCCGTGATAGGCGTTCTTGCGCGAGATGATCACCTTCTTGTCGGGCTTTCCCTGCGCGGCCCAGTAATGGCGGACAAGGCGGATGTTGGTGTCGTTCGCCTCCGATCCGCCCGAGGCGAAGAAGACGTGGTTCATATGCGCAGGCGCCAGTTCCGCGATCTTCTCGGCCAGCGACACGACGGGCGGATGGGTCGTCATGAAGAAGGTGTTGTAATAGCTCAGCTGCAGCATCTGCGCATGGGCCGCATCCGCCAGTTCGCGCCGCCCGTGCCCGATATTGCAGCACCACAGGCCCGACATCCCGTCGAGGATCTCGTTGCCTTCCGAATCGCGGATCATCACGCCCTGCGCACTGGTGATCACCCGCGCCCCGCGCTTGTTGATCAGATCGCCATCGGTGAAGGGATGCAGGTGATGCGCGGCATCGAGCGCCTGGATCTCGGCAGTGGGCAGATGGTTTGCACGGATGTTCATGGGTCACCTCTTTCCTGGGCGTTGGGCGCGGTTGTCCGCACGTGTTCAAGCAATGTGTCCATGCCTTGCGCGATGTCCGCCTCGACGGCGGCGCGAAACGCGGCGCGGTCACCGGCGCGCAGGGCGGCGATGGCTTCGACATGGTGGTCGGAACCGGGAAGCTGGCCGTCGAAGGCCTCGCACACGATCCGCATCCCCGGCGCGTAGAGCAGCCAGAGTCGTTCGGCGAGGGCAAAAAGGATGGGCGCCTTGGCCCGCTCGTAGATCGCGAAATGCAGGGCGCGGTTCGTGCGCATATACGCCGCCACATCCCGATCAAGCAGTGCCCGGGTGACGCCGGCGTCGATCTCCTCAAGCTCAGCGGTCCGCTTCACGAGGCACGGCCAGGCGCGGTGGGCCAGTTCCCCCTCGACGGAAAGGCGGGCATAGCGCAACTGCCCCAGCGTCGCGGGATCTGGGGCGGGAACGGCGATCGTCCGGGCGTCGCGAAATTCAAGCGCGCCCTCGGCCACAAGGCCGCGCAGCGCATCGCGCGCGGGTATCACGCTCACGCCCTCGGCCTCTGCGACCCGGCGAATCGATATCGTTTCCCCCGGCGTGAACCCGCCTTCCAGAAGCCGTGTGCGCAGCCGCGCGCCCAGTTCGTCCGCCGCGGTGTGCGGACGATAGACAGGCTGTGGGTCTGCGCGCGTCATTCTTCGTCTTTCGGTGCTGCCGAACTGGTCAATTCGGCGTCATGCGGGTCGGCCGCGCATCCGTCCACTTGTCGATTCCTGCGAATCTCTATTCACTCTGGGACGGAACACGGTTAAGAACACGTGTTATAACACTGCGGGCAACCCGTAAACCAATAAGAATTGTCAGGGAGATGACAAATGAAACGACCGAACCTCTCGCTAAGCCGCCGTGCTGCGCTTCAGGGCATAGGCGCCGTGGGCCTGAGCTTCTCGTTGCCCAAGTCGCTTAAGGCACAAAGCGGCACGGTGAACTTCTACAACTGGGATACCTATATCGGCGAAACGACCCTGGCGGATTTCACCGCTGCCACCGGGATCAACGTCCAGTACGATCTCTTCGCCGATAACGAAGAGCTTTTCGCCAAGTTCCGCGGCGGCAACCCGGGCTACGACCTGATCGTGCCGACCAATGATTTCGTCGAGCGCTTCATCGTCGCCGATCTGCTTCAGCCGCTCGATCACTCGCGCATCCCGAACATCGCGAATGTCGAACCGGGCTTCATGAACCCTGCCCACGATCCGGGCCGGCAGTACTCGATGCCCTACATGTGGGGCACGATCGGCATCGGCTATCGCAAGTCCGAGGTCAGCGGAACGCCCGACAGCTGGGCGCATCTCTACACATCCGACGAATACGCCAACAAGATCGCGCTTCTGGGTGAACCGACGACGGTTCTTCAGATGGCGTTCAAGCTCATGGGCAAGTCGCTGAACGACTGGTCGGACGAGAACCTTGCCGCCGCGGAAGAGATGATCATCGCCCAGAAGTCGAAGATCACCGCCTTCGCCCCCGACAACGGGCAGGATCTGCTGCTCGCCGGCGAAGTCGACCTTGCCCAGGAATGGAACGGCGACATCCTTCAGGCGATGGATGAGGACGACGATATCGGTTACGTCGTGCCGCAGGAAGGCGGGCTTCTCTGGGAAGACGATCTCTGCATCCCGGTCGGCGCGCCGAACCCCGAAGGGGCGCACGAACTCATCAACTACATCCTCGATGCGGAAGCGGGTGCGGCGATTGCCGATTACATCTACTACGCAACCCCCAACAAGGCGGCGCGCGAACTCCTGAGCGCGGATTACAACGAGAACCCGGCGATTTTCCCCTCCCAGGCGACGATCGATAAGTCGGAAGTCTCACTCTTCCCTGGCCAGGAAGTTCTGGCCAAGATCGATGCGGCCTGGACCCGCATTCGGGCCGCCGGCTAAGGCACAGGGCCCGGCCGCCCCGGCGGCCGGGCCTTTTCAAAGATGGAAAGCGCCCGAAAGAATCTCCGCGTCTTCTTGGCCTTCTTCACGCCCAGCTTCGGCTGGCTCGTGCTGTTCTTCGTCGCGCCGCTTCTCATCATCTTCCTCTACAGCGTTGGCGAAACCGTCTCTCTCACCGAGGTGAAGACGACCTGGACGCTGCAGAACTACATCCGCATTCTCGAGCCCGAGATCCTGACGCTTCTCTGGCGCTCCCTCTGGCTTGCGCTGATTTCTACAGCGGTCTGCCTCGTCGTGGGCTACCCCGTGGCCCTCGTGATCGCGACGGCGCCCGGGCGCTGGAAGCCCTGGCTTCTTCTGATCGTGATCCTGCCGTTCTGGACGAACCTGCTGATCCGCACCTACGCGCTTCTGAATATCCTCGGCACCCGGGGGCGGGTGAACGAGCTTCTCGAATGGCTCTGGATCCAGGCCGATGGATTCCTGACGCTCATTGGCCTCGGCGCCTACAACCTGATCGGCGAAGAATTCGAACCCATCGTCTTTCTCGGGCGGTGGAGCGGGGTGATCATCGGCCTCGTCTATGTTCACCTGCCATTCACCGTCCTGCCGATCTATGCCGCGCTCGAACGGCTCGACCGGTCCTATCTCGAGGCCAGCCTCGATCTGGGTGCAAGCCAGTGGCGCACGTTCCGCTCCGTCCTCCTGCCGCTCACGATGGCCGGCGTCGCGACGGCGGCGATCATCACCTTCATTCCGATGCTCGGCTCCTACCTCACGCCCGCGCTGCTGGGGCGCGGCCAGGTCGACATGATCGCCAACGTGATCGAGCGTCAGTTCAAGGGCGCGAACGACTGGCCCTTCGGCGCGGCCATGTCGCTGCTTCTGCTCTACGTTACCTTCATCATTCTCGCGATCCAGGCCTTCGCGGCGATGCGCAAGACCCGGGGGGCCGCCGATGGCTAAGGTCAGGAAAAGCCGCCCGGGGCCGTTCGACTATGCCCGCAAGCGCTCGCTCCAGATCGTCTTTCTGCTGACGACGATCTTCCTCTACGCCCCGATCCTCGTTCTCATCATCTTCTCGTTCAACAACAGCCGCCGGGGCGGCAACGTGATCTGGCGGGGCTTCACCACCGACTATTACGTGAAGGCCGCGAACAACGCCTCTCTGATGGAGGCGTTCGCGAATTCGATCACCATCGCGGTCATCTCCACGATATTCTCGGTCATTCTGGGCGCGATCACCGCCGTCACGCTCTGGCGGTTCCGCTTCCCGCTGAAGCCCGGTTACGAAGGCCTCGTCGCACTGCCCATCGTGGTGCCTGAGATCTGCCTCGGCGTCGCAATCGCGATCTTCTTTTCCTATTTCAACCTCTACATGCCGCCCGGCACGCCCTGGCCGTTCAACCTGACGAACATCATCGTCGCCCATATCACCTTCTCCTTCCCCTTCGCGGCGATGGTGATCCGCACCCGCCTCACCACCTTCAACCGCGAGATGGAAGAAGCGGCAAAGGATCTGGGCGCCACTGAATTCCAGGTGTTCCGCGATATCCTTCTGCCGCATATGAAGCCGGGGCTGATCGCGGGGGGGCTTCTGGCCTTCACCCTGTCGCTCGACGACTTCGTCATCACCTTCTTCACCTCGGGCCCCGACACCGTGACCTTCCCGGTCAAGGTCTACTCCATGGTCCGCTTCTCGGTGACGCCCGAGATCAACGCGGCCTCGACCGTCCTGATCCTGATCACCCTGATCCTCACCGCCGTTGCCATGCGGTTCCAAACCTTCGGAGACGAGAGAACGTGACCGATACACCGATCATCTCGATCAGAAACGTGACCAAGCGGTTCGGGTCCTTCGTGGCGCTCGAGGATATTTCCATCGACATCCGCCCGGGAGAGATCTTTGCGCTCCTCGGCCCGTCTGGCTGCGGGAAGTCCACGCTTCTGCGGATCATCGCGGGGTTCGAGACACCCACCGAAGGCGATATCCTGATCGACGGGCAGGACGTGACGGACGTGCCGCCCAACAAGCGGCCCGTGAACATGGTGTTCCAGTCCTACGCGGTATTCCCGCATATGACGGTCGAACAGAACGTGGCCTACGGGCTCAAGATGGACAGGCTGCCGTCGTCAGAAATCGCGCCCAAGGTGGCCGAGGCGCTGGCCCAGGTTCATCTCGACAAGTTCGCCACCCGCATGCCCGATCAGCTTTCGGGCGGGCAGCGGCAGCGCGTGGCACTCGCACGCGCACTTGTGAAGCGACCCCGGGTGCTTCTCCTCGACGAACCCCTCTCGGCCCTCGACGCGAAGCTGCGCGATGCCATGCGGCTCGAGCTTGTGAAGCTGCAGGAAACCGTGGGCGTCAGCTTCGTCATGGTCACGCACGACCAGTCCGAAGCGCTCGCCATGGCCGACCGGGTGGCGGTTCTCAGCAATGGCCGCCTGCGCCAGTTGGCCGATCCGATGACGCTCTACCAGAAACCGGCCGACGCCTTCGTTGCCGATTTCATCGGGCGGGTGAACCTCTTCGACGTCACCGCCCGGAACGGCGCCCATGTCACCGCGGCCTCCATCGGCCAGGTTCCGGTCGATGCGACAGCGCTGCCGGCGGGCGAGGATCTCGTCGTCGCCGTCCGCCCCGAATTCATCACCCTCTCCCCCGGCGCACCGGCGGATGGCTCAGGCAAGCTCAAGGGCGCGCTGGGCGACGTGGCCTATCAGGGCGACAATTCGGTGGTCGAGGTCACGCTGGCGGATGGCCGCTCCGTGCAGGTGCTCGTTACCAGCGGCGAAACCGCGGGTCTTCTGGGGCTCGGCCTCGGCGCGCCGGTCTCGCTTGCGATCGACATGGGGCAGGTCTCTGTCCTGCGCAGGTCAGACCTCTAGCCCTTGAACCCTGCCAGCGCAGGAAGCCAGGTCGCAAGCGGCGGGAACAGGAACACGATCATCAGCCCCAGCAGCATCAGCGCGGCATAGGGCATCGAGCCCCGTATGACCTCCGCCAGCGGCGCCTTGGCGATCCCCTTGATCACGAACAGGTTCATTCCCACCGGCGGCGTGATCAGCGCAAGCTCCAGGTTGATCATCAGAAGGATCCCGTACCAGATCGGGTCGATCCCGAGCGCCAGCATCACCGGAAACACGATGGGCGTCGTGATCAGGATGATCGAAATCGTCTCGAGGAACATGCCGAGGACGAGGATCAGAAGCATCACGACCACGACGAACATCGCGGGCGTCAGCCCCGCCGCCGTCACCTGTTCGACGATCTCGATGGGCAGGCGGATGATCGTGACGGCATGGCCGAACAGCGCCGCGGCCGCGAGGATCATGAACAGCATCGCCGTCGTCCGCACCGTCTCGAAGGCGGTGATCCAAAGGTCCTTAAACCCGAAATTCCGGTAGACCAGCACGCTGATCAGAAGCGCGTAAAGGCACCCGATCGACGCTGCTTCGGTCGCCGTGAAGATGCCGAGGTAGATCCCGCCCAGCACCACCGGCGGCATCAGAAGCGCCCAGATCGATTGCCGCACCCGCGCCCAGACCGCGCCCATCCCCGCGAAGGGCTGGCGCACCACCGTGCCGCCGAAGCCCGCGCTGATCATCGCCCAGACGGCGAAGATCGTGGCCATCATCACGCCGGGGATCAGGCCCGCAAGAAACAGCGCCCCGATCGAGGCCTCTGTCACGATCGCGTAAAGGATCAGGGGCCCCGATGGCGGGATCAGGATGCCCAGCGTTCCCCCGGCCGCGATCACCCCGTAGGAATAGCTGGGGCGATAATTGAACCGCCGCATCTGCGGAATGGCCGTCGACCCGATGGTCAGCGCGGTGGCGACGGAAGATCCCGAAATCGCGGCGAAGATCGTGCACGACAGGATCGTCGCAACTCCAAGCCCCCCGCGCATATGCCCCACCATCGCATTCGCGGCGTCGTAAAGATCCTTCACCACGCCCGCGCGGATCATCACATGGGCCATGAAGGCGAACATCGGGATCGCCGTCAGAAGCCCGTTGTTCAGCTTCGCGAACACCGTGTCGGCGGCGCTGTTCACGTTGCCCTCGGTCAGCATCATGATGATCAGCGACGTCAGGCCAAGGCCCGCGAAAATCGGCATCCCCGTCAGCAGGATGACGATCAGCCCTGCGAGGATCAGGAAGGTCATCATGGGCGGCGCACGCTCAGAAGCGTCACCATCCGCGCCAGGGCGGCCAGGATCAGGATGACCATGCCGATCAGCAGAAACCCTTGCGGAATCCACATCTGCACGCCCAGGTAGCCGTAGGAATAAACCTCGAAATCATAGGAAAACCGCACCATCAGAACGGCGCTGTAAAGAATGGCGCCGGCCACCAACACGACGCCCACCATCCCCCAGATCTCGACAAGCCACTTCGCCCTGGGCCCGGCCCGCTCGGTCAGCAGGTCGACCCCGAAATGCTCGTTCCGAAGTAGAACCTCACCCGCCCCAAGCGCCACCATCGCAACCACGATGAACCCGTTCAACTCGTCGGAAAACGTGATCGGCGTGCCAAGCACATAGCGCATGAACACGCTGTAACTCACCACTCCGAAGACGATCAGCACAAGAAGCGCGGCCACACCGGCGCCCGCAAGCGTCAGCCAGCGCACCCAGCGCTCCACCCCCGAGGTCGGCAGGGTCTCGGGGGTGTCCGTGTCGTCTCCGATCTTCACCTCAGTTGGAGATCTGGTTGACGAGGTCCAGAAGCTTCACGCCGTCTTCCCCGGTCGCATCGCCGAAGGATTTGTCGAAGGCGGGCGCCATCAGGGCCTTCCAGGTGGCCTCTTCCTCGGGCGTCTGGAAATGCACCTTCATCCCGTTATCGGCAAGCTGTTGCGGGGCCGATGCCGCGGCCTCCTCCGACGCGTCGACAGCCCAGGCGGCGGCCTTCGCACCCGCCTCGTCGATCGCGGCCTTCTGCGCGTCGGTCAGCCCGTCATACCAGGCGGGGTTCAGATACCCGTGGAAGAACACGCTGAAGAGCGGCACCACCGTCACGTGATCCTGCACCTCGTAGTATTTCCGCGAATAGGCCGCGGCGATATCGGTCATGCCCGCGTCGATCACCCCTGTCGACAACGCCTCGTAGACCTTGGAGCCCGACATGGCCGAGGGCGCCGCCCCCATCGCCACCAGCCCGGCATCGGCCACCGGGTTCAGGCCGCGGATCTTCACGCCCTCGAAATCCTCAGGCGTGATCAGTGGTGCGCCTTGCGAGGTCATCGCCGTCATCCGCGTGGTGAACAGCCAAACCGCGTTCTTCACACCCTTCTCCAGAAGCTTCTCGTCCAGGAAGGCCGCGGCCTCGCTTCCGGGCCAGGCGGCCAGCGTTTCCAGATCGGTCACCGCATAGGGCTTCAGCGTCACGTTCATCAGGGGCAGGGTGCGGCCCCATTGCGGGTTGATCGAAAAGGCGCATTCGATGTTCCCCTTGGCAACCGAGGCGATGTTCTCGCCGGCCCCCACAAGGCTGTTCGCGCCGAAAACCTGCACGTCGATCTCGTTGTTCGACAGCGTTTCGATCTCGGCCGCCCAGCGGTCGATCACCTGCGCGATGTGATGCGCGGGGGGCAACTGGTGGCTGCACCGCATTTCGGTCGCGGCCTGCGCCACGCTGCCAGTTGCGGCAAGGCCCAGGGCCAGGCTCGCGGAAAGTGCCAGATGTTTCATTGTATCTCCTCCCAGGGATTGGTGTTTTCGTCGTTTCGTATCGTCAGGCCGGCGCGGCCTCCAGCTTCGGTGGCCCCGCCCGCGCAAGCGCGCCATGCAGGGTCTCACCCGGCATCGCCGTGGCCAGGATCTCGCGCACCCCGATCAGGGCGTCGAGGTCGATGCCCGTCTCGACCCCCTTTGTGGCGGCAAGAAAGGCCAGGTCCTCCATCACCACGTTGCCGGTGGCCCCCGGCGCGAAGGGGCAACCGCCAAGCCCGCCCAAAGCGCCATCGAGCACACGGGCGCCCGCGTCCATCGCGGCGGCGGCATTGGCAAGGCCAAGCCCGCGCGTGTCGTGAAGGTGAATGCAGATCGGCACATCGCCCGCCAGCGCGCGCGCGTCGCGGGTCAGGGCGGCCACCGCGTCGGGCCCGCCATAGCCCACTGTGTCCGCAAGGCCGATCAGGTCCACCCCGGCCTCCAGAAGCGCCTCGCAGATCTTCAGAACCTCCGCCTGCGGCACCGCCCCCGATATCGAACAGCCAAACGCCATCGAGATCCCGACGCCGATCAGCGGGCCCCTCTCGGGCCGCTCCTCCACCGCCATCCGCACCAGATCCAGGGCCTCCGCGCGGCTCCGGTTCTGGTTCGCCCGCGAATGGGCCTCGGTCGCCGAAATCACCAGCCCGACCTCGCCCACCGGCGCGTCCAGCGCATCGCGCACCCCCCGCTCATTCAGCGCCAACGCAATCCCGTGAACGCCCTCCACCGCAGCAACGCGCGCCAGATCCGGCACATCGGCGAATTGCGGAAAGCGCGTTGCGGGCAGGAACGATCCGATCTCGAAATGCCGCACCCCGGCGGCATGCTCCCGCCGGATCCAATCTTCCTTCGCCGCCGTATCGGGCCAGGTCTTCACCATCTGCAACCCGTCGCGCAGCCCGACCTCGCGCAGGGTAAGCCGGTCCGCCGGATAGATCTCCGCTGCCCGGCTCATGCCGCCGCCTCCGCCGGCCCGCGCGAGGCCGCGATATCCTCTGCTGAGAGGCCCAATGCCCCAAGCACCGCCTCGGTATCTTCGCCCACGGCCCGCACATCCCCCGCAGGCGCACCCGATAGGTGATCGACCTCGAAGGGCAGGGTGGGCGCGCGAAACGCCTGCCCGTCGGGCATGTGTGAGGTCATCAGCCCGCCGGGGCGCAGCACGTGGGGGTCCTCGAACATGTCGCCGGGCCGCGCGATCGGCGAGAACGGGATGCCATGGGGCTCGAACATCGCGATCAGCTCCTCGGCGGTGAACCTCGCGATTGCCTCGGCAAAGATCGGCACCGTCCAGCTGCGCGCCGCGATCTGCGCCTCGCGTCCCTGAAGGCGCGGGTCGTCGCGGAGGTGCTCAAGGCCCAGAAGCCCGGTGATCGTGTGCCACTGCCCATCCGTCACCGCGCCGATGAACAACTGCCGGTCGGAAGCCGTGTCGAATACGTCATAGACCGGCCAGGCGAAATCCCGCGCCGGCATCGGCGGCGGGTTCACGCCGTCCAGATCGAACTGCACCATGTGCTGCGCGACAAGCAGCAGGCAGTTCTCGAAAAGCCCCACGCGGATCGTCCGCCCTTCGCCGCTCTCCTGGCGTTCTAGCAGGGCGGCAAGCACCGCAAACGCTCCGAAAAGCCCGCCCATGATGTCGTTCGCCGACGAACCCACGCGCAAGGGCCGGCCCGGCGGCCCGGTCATATAGGCCAGCCCGGTCATCATCTGCACCACTTCGTCCAGCGCGGTGCGGTTCTGGTAGGGGCCTTCGAGAAACCCCTTGCAGCCGCTCAGGATCAGCCGGGGATACCGCGCCCGCAGCGCCTCGGGATCAAGCCCCATGCCGTGAAGCGCACTGTCCCTGAAATTCTCCACCAGTACATCGGCACTGCCGAGCAGGCGGTGCAGCGCGTTCTGCCCGGCCTCGGATTTCAGGTCGAGGCAGACGGATTTCTTGCCCCGGTTGAACAGGGGGTGCATCGGCCGCCCCATGCCCTGAAGGTAACGCGTCTTGTCGCCCCCCGGCGGTTCCACCTTGATCACCTCCGCGCCCAGAAGCGACAGAAACATGCCGCAGGCGGGGCCCATGATCATGTGGCTCATCTCGACCACACGAATGTCTTTCAGGGGCGTGAAGGCAGGTTCGGTCACGGCAATCCTCTGGCAGGCGACAAAAGTGATAACTTGTCTTCTGATGCCAAGAAATGACAATGTTTAGAGGATTAGGTTCTAAAATATCGAAAACACGAAGCGCCCACCTTTGAACACCCGTCACCTGACCTGCTTCCTCGCGATCTATGACGAACGCACCATCTCGGCAGCGGCGGAAAAGCTGCGCCTCTCGGTCTCGGCCCTCAGCCACCACCTCAGCAACCTCGAACAGGATCTCGGCGTTCAGCTCTTCACCCGCCAGCGCCGGGGGATGGAGCCGACGGCGGACGGCGAACGCTTCCGCGCCCATGCCCACGCGATCCTCGCCGCCATGAAGGCCGCTGAAAAGGACATGCGCGCCAATCGCGACCGGGTGACAGGTTCTGTCTCGATCTCGATGGCAACCTCCGTGATCCGCGTCGTCGGCTTCGATCTGGTCGACCGGATCAGCCGCGACCATCCCGATCTCAACCTCACCGTGAACGAAAGCCTCTCAAGCACGGTCCTGGGCGATATCGCGTCGGGCCGCGCCGATCTCGGCGTCGCCTTCAACCCGCAGGCCTCCGATCAGCTTCGCGTCACGCCGGTGCTGACGGAAGACATGGTGCTCGTGGGCCAGCCCGCCCTTGTCGGCGACACCGAAGATCCGATCCCCTTCGACGAGGTGCTGACCAATCGCCTGATCCTCCTCGCCCAGGGCCTTTCCGCACAGGCGCTCACCCGCAACAAGCGGCTTCTGAAACGGCTGGAAGACCGTGCCACCCTGCAGGTCAATTCCGTGCAGACGATGAACACCTGCCTCCTCGCCGGGCTCGGCGTCACCGTGGGCACCTACCAGATCTTCTCAGAAGGTATTGCCAAAGGCGCACTTCAGGCCCGGCCCATCGTGGCCCCCCGGCTCGACCGCGAAATGTGCCTCGTGGAACCACGCAACCGCATTCCAAGCTACGCGGTGGAACACACCCGCAACCTCTTGATGGATCTGATCCGGAACAGCGTGCGCGACGGCCGCTGGCGTGCGGATCTGACCGCAGTCGGCTAGTCCCCGGGGCTCTCTTCGTCCTCTGCCGCCTCTTCGTCTTCGGGAAGAAGCGGCAACAGCGCCTTCCGCGCCTCCTGCAGTTTCTGAAGCGCGGTGTGTCGCGCGTTGCAGCTCTTGCAGGCCTCCGCCTCGGCCTCCACGTCCGGCTCTCCCGGCGTCTCCGCCCCGGCTGCGGTGCTAAGAACAAGCGCTATGACAAGGGCCACCCGCATCGCTCAGGCCCGCGCCTCGGGCCGGTCTTCGAGATAGGCACGCAGCGGCGCGGTGCTGTCGCCTTGCCGCTCCGCCTCGCGCGCCAGAAACTCCACCGCCGCCATTTCGTGCTGCGTGAGAAAGGCCAGCACGGCCTTGTCTTCCGCAGGCCCCATAGCCTCGAGCCGCCGGAACGCGTCCACGAATTTCGGATAACTCACTTCCATCTCCGCCAGAAGCGCGGGCCAGTCCTTTCGCTCCATCAGCGCCTCCCGGATCCCGGATTTCTCGAGATCGAGCGCCGGGCGCGGGCTCAGCCCGTATTTCTCGATCAGGGGCTTCGCGGCCTCGGCGGCATGGCCCTCGACGGCGGCCAGAAGGGTAAGCTTCGTCTTCCGGTCGGCATCGTCCGCACGCCGTGCCAGTTCGGCGAAATACGCCTCTCCCTCCACCTCCTCCTCGTAGTAGAGAAGCAGGGTTTCGAGGTATTCCGGTGTCGGGCTCATATTCACTCCGCCGCCGGTCTCAACCCGCCGGGCGCATCACGCCCAACATCCACCCGGTCGTGGCGCAGCGGCACGTCGATATCCACCTCGCGCTCAAGCTCCTGGGCATAGCGGTGGCCGGCATAGACGGCGGCGGCGATGATCGCCGGGGCGTCGCAATCGCCGATCCGGGTTAGCGTGAAGGGCAGGGCCCCGCTCTCGCCCCGCGCCTTGAGATCGCGATACAGCGTGTCGTTCGGCCGCCGCGCCGTCACCATCACCACGTTCTCCACAGCATGTGTCGTGTCCTCACCGTCATACATACAGGTCAGCACCGCGTTCGCGCCGTCGAACCGCGCGAGGCTCCGGGCCGTTTCCATGCGAACGCCAAGTCGCAGCAAATGGTTCCGCACCCGCCAGCGTTCCGATGTGTTCCCCGCCCAGCGCGATACGCTGTCTTCCGGGGTCACATAGATCACCTCGCGCCCATCGGCGCACAGCCGCTCGGCGATCACGCCCGCCATGTAATAGCCATCGCCATCGAAGACGAGCGTCGGGCCCTCGGGCAGCCTGCCGTCCATGATGTCATCGGGGGTGAAAAGCTTCGCCGCCGCGTCGCCGCTTGCGACCGCTCGGAACACCTCGCCATCGAACAGATCGGTCCGCCAGCGCGCGCCCGTGGCGATCGCCACATGTCCGGGCGCGACGGCGAGCACATCCTCCACGCCCATCCGGCTTTCGCGGAAGATCTCTACATTCGTCATCTCCGCCAACTGCTGGATGCGGTAATCGCGCACCCGGATATATTCGCTTATACCCGGCAGTGCGGCCTCGCGCGTCACGCGCCCGCCCAGCTCGCGCGTGGCCTCGGCCACCATCACCGAATAGCCCCGCGCGCCCAGCGCCCGCGCGGCCTCCAGCCCCGCAGGCCCCGCGCCCACGATCAGCACGGATGTGTCCGAGGTCTTTTCGGGCATCACTTCCGGGTGCCAGCCCCGCCGCCATTCCTCTCCCATCGTCGGGTTCTGGGTGCAGCGGATCGGCACGCTCAGGCTGTCGCCCGCGTAGCAGATGTTGCAGCCGATGCATTCGCGGATCGCGCCCAGCCGGCCCTCCTCGATCTTCTTCGGCAGGAACGGGTCCGCGATCGAGGGCCGCGCCGCGCCGATGAAATCGGTGATCCCGCGTCTGATCTGGCTCACCATCGTGTCGGGCGAGGTGAAGCGGCCCACGGTGACCACCGGCTTGTCCGTCACCGACTTCACCCAGGCCATGTAAGGCTCAAGCGGTGCCTCCTTGATGAAGCGCGACACCCCCATCTCCACCGAATAATCGGCGATGTTGATATCCCAGAGGTCGGGCAAGTCGGCGAGCATCTCGAACATCTCGCGCCGTTCGCCCAGGATCGGCTCGCCATCCGCGCCGATCTTCTCGTCGGCGGAAAACCTCACGGCGACGGCGCAGCGGTCGCCCACCGCCTCCTTCGTCTCCTCGATCAGTTCGCGCACAAGCCGCACGCGGTTCTCCAGACTTCCGCCATATTCGTCGCCCCGTGTGTTCATCCGCGGGTTCAGGAAGTTCGAGATCACGTAGCCATGGGTCGCGTAGACATAGACGATGTCGAACCCTGCCTCCTTCGCCCTCAGCGCGGCGCGGCGGTGCCAGCGGCGGAAAGTGCGGATATCCGCCTTGTCCATCGCCCGGGTCTGATAGGGGTGGCCCACGAGGTTCGGAAAACTGTCGAGATCCATCGAGGTCAGCCGCGTCATCAGGTTGGCCGTCCGCGCCCCCCCGTACCAGAGTTCCGCACCCGCGAGGCTGCCATGCGCGTGCACCGCATCGGTCATCAGGCTGTGGGCCCGCACGTCGCTGTCATCCCAAAGCGCGGCGGACGGATGCGGCAGGTCGTCCGAACTTGGATGGATCGAATTGTACTCGGTGCAGACGACGGCCCAGCCGCCCTCCGCCTTCGTCCCCCGCATCGCGGCCAGCATGCGCGGCCGCTGCCAGCCCATGCCGGTGCAATGCGGCACCTGATAGAACCGGTTCCTTGCGGTCACCGGGCCGATCCTCACCGGCTCGAAGAGAATGTCGTAACGGGGATCCCGGCTCATGCCTGCGCCATACTCACGCGAACTCCGGCATCTCGAAATGCTTCGGATAGGTCATCGCCAGAAAGGCCCCGATATGGGCCTGCGCCTTCTCGCGTGTGTAGGTCTCGGGATAGGTCAGAAGCTCCAGCCAGACACCGTCGTAAAGCGCTTCGAGGATGTTCACCACCTGCCGGGGCGGGGGGGCCCTGTCATAACCGCCTTCCGTCGCGATTTTCTCGCACAGCTCCACCTCGCGGGCGACGCGTTCGTAATCGATATCCTCGATCAGCTTGCGATAGGTCTTCCGCCGGCCGACCTCGCCATAGAAGGCATACCAGACGGCCAGCTTCTTGCGCGAACTGATGCTCGGGTGAAAATGCGTATCCACGATTGCCAGAAGCTTGTCCTTCGCCGACAGCCCGGCATCCCGGTAGGCCTTCAGCCAATGATCGTGATGCTCCCGCGCGAGGTAAAGAAGTGTTTCCTCGAACAGCCGCTGCTTGCTTTCGAAATGGAAATTCACGATCCCGACCGACAGCCCGGCATCCTCGGTCACGGTCGACATGGTCGTGCCGCCGATTCCGAATTTCGAGATCGAATTGATCGTCGCGTCGATCAGTTGCTGGCGCCGCACGCGCTTGGATTCGGTGCGCCGCGACGCCTTCTTGACCGAATCCTTTTCTCTCAGAGCTTTGTTCACTGTCTTCTCCGAGCCCCGTTCCGGCAGGGGCTCATCCTTGCCATGTTATGCGTCGTCGAGGATCACCACCGAGTCGGGCGACCAGCTCAGCCAGACGGGGGCCTCCGAACTGGTCGATCCGCCACCATCCGCCCGCTGGAAATTCTGAGTGGAGACCGCGACAGGCTCCTCCTTGCCGGGAATGCGGATGTAATGGTGGCTGCGCTCGCCCAGATAGGCGGAATTCGTGATCGTGCCCTCGATCGCCATGCCCGCTTCGGGCTTCGTGCCCGACAGGGTGAATTTCTCTGGCCGCAGCGCCACCTGCACCGTGGTGCCGTCGGGCTTGGTCAGTTGGTCGAGTGCGACGGGGATGGTGCCAAGCCCTTCGGTTTCTACCGCGCCGGTGGCCGCCCCGTTCCGCCGCACGGTGCCCCGGAAGAAGTTCATGTTGCCGATGAAACTCGCAACCTCCCGGGTGCGCGGCGTCTCGTAAAGCCCTGCGGGCGTGTCGACCTGAAGCACCTTGCCCCCCTGCATCACCGCGATCCGGTCCGACAGGGTCAGCGCCTCTTCCTGGTCATGGGTCACGAAGACGAAGGTGATCCCCACCTGCCGCTGCAGGGCCCGAAGCTCAAGCTGCATCTGTTCCCGCAACTGCTTGTCGAGCGCGCCCAGGGGTTCGTCCAGCAACAGAACCTTCGGCCGCAGGATCAGCGCGCGGGCCAGCGCGATCCGCTGCCGCTGCCCGCCCGACAGCTCGTTCGCCTTCCGTTGCCCGTAACCCGGCAGCTTGATGAGGTTGAGCATCTCGTCAACCATCTCCATCCGCTTCGCTTTGGGCAGCTTCTGCTTGCGCAGTCCATAGGCGATGTTGTCGGCCACGTTCAGGTGCGGAAAGATCGCGTAAGACTGGAACACCATGTTCACCGGGCGGTGATGCGGCGGCACGTCCGACATCGGCTGCCCGTCGATGAAGATCTCGCCCGACGTCGTGCTTTCGAACCCCGCCAGCATCCGCAGAAGCGTCGTCTTCCCACAGCCTGACGCGCCGAGAAGCGAAAAGAACTCGCCCTGCGCGATCTCCATCGAAACACTGTCGATCGCCTGGAAGCTGCCGAAATACTTATCCACCTCGCGGATCGAGATAAACGCGTTGGATCTTGTCATTACGCCGCCTCCAGCGGGTCTCTGTTCAGCCCGACCCGCCCGATCCGCTGCGCGGTGAAGACCAGCACGAAGGATACGATCAGGATCAGCGACGACAGGGCCAGGATCGACGGGAATTCCTGCGGAAACCTCAGCTGTCCCCAGATGTACATGGGCAATGTCGGGTCTGTTCCGGTCAGGAAGAACGCCATGATGAACTCGTCGAACGAGATGGTGAAGGTCAGAAGAAGGCTCGCGATCACGCCGGGAAGGACCATCGGGAAGGTCACGCGCCAGAACGTCCACCACCCGTTCTCGCCAAGGTCGGCAGAGGCCTCTTCCATCGACGGGTCGAACCCTTCGAACCGGGGCAGAAGCGTCGCCACGGCGAAGGGCATGCAGACGATCAGGTGCCCGAGGCTCACGGTGTAAAGCGACAGGGGCACACCGAGCCGACTCATCAGCACCAGAAGCGCCACGCCGAAGATGATCCCCGGAATGACCAGCGGCATCATGATGAACGTCACCAGCGCCGATTTCCCGGGCATCCGGTAACGCGTGATCGCCCGCGCCGTGATCACCCCCAGGATGGTCGAGATCACCGAAACCACCGCCCCGACCTTCACGCTGTTCCACAGCGCGTTCCAGACGGACGGCCGCTCCCAAAGCTCGTAATACCATTGCAGGGTGAACCCCTGCAGCGGGAACCGCACATAAAGGGAATCGTTTAGGCTGAAGAGCGGGATGAACAGGACCGGCACGTAAAGTACGATCAGGAAGATCACCGCATAGATCTGCAGCGGCCGGTTCGGGCGCCGGATATAGGTGCCGCTCATGCGATCTTCTCCTGCACCTTGCGGGTGACGAACAGGAAGACAAGCGCGATCGCCGCGATCCACAGCATCAGCATGATCGACAGCGTCGCCCCCATCGGCCAGTTGTTCACCGCCCCGAACTGGATCTGAATGAAGTTGCCGATCATCTTCCCGTCCGGCCCGCCAAGAAGGGCGGGAGTGATGTAATCACCCGTTGTCGGGATGAAAATCAGGAAGGTCGCCGCGATCACGCCGGGCATCGACAGGGGCAGGGTGATGCGGAAGAACCGCGCCATCGGCCCGTCGCCCAGGTCCGTCGCGGCTTCGAGAAGCGATTTGTCGATCTTCTCGAGGCTCACGTAAAGCGGCAGAATCGCGAAGGCGGCCCAGGCATGGGCCAGCGTGATGATGACGGCGGTCTGGGAATAGAGCAGGAATTCAAGCGGCGCCTCGATCCACCCGATCGCCATGAAGCCCGAGTTGATGACGCCTTCATACCCGAGGATCACCTTCCACGCGAAGACCCGCAGAAGATAGCTCGTCCAGAACGGCAGCGTCATCAGGATGATCCAGAGGATCTTGTTCCGGTGCACGTGGAAGGCCACGTAATAGGCCATCGGGTAGCACAGAACGACCGTCGCCACCGTCGCTACCCCCGAGATCCAGAACGACCGCTGCAGAAGCGCGCCGAAGATCGGCTCGGTCCAGATCCGTTCGTAATTCGCCGTGGTCATGGTGGTGTCGAAGCCGAACCCGTCCCGGGTCCAGAAACTCATCACCACGAGGATCGCGAGGGGGATGATGATGCCGATGGTCAGGATCACCAGCGTGGGCGACATCAGCGTATAGCCGCGCAGCGTCTCGTTCCGGTAGAACAGCGCCGCAAGCCCGCGTCGCGGCGCGGGGTCGCCGTCGCTTTCGATCTGTCCGGATGACAGGGATGTCTCGGCCATCGGCCCCTCGCGCCAGATAAGGGTCGAACCGGCCCGCTGCCTTTTGGCGCGCGGGCCGGAAGGATCAGATCAGAAGCCGGCTTTGATCTGTTCGAAGAGCTCGTTCATCCGGGTCTCCCACTCCTGCGACATCGGTCGCTGGAAGTGGCCGGCCTGAAGGATCTCGATCGGGTTCTTGCTCAGCCCGAGGCTGGCAAGCGTCGCTTCGTCGAACTGGTCGAAGGATTTCGCGTTCGAGTGGCCATAGCCATAGTCGCTGATCATGAACTTGCCCGACTCCACGCTCAGAAGGGAATCGATCACGTCATAGGCCCGGTCGATATTCGGCGCGTCCTTGTGGATCATCAGGCCGCACACCCAGGTCAGCGCGCCTTCCTTGGGCTTGGCGAACGCCACCGGCACGCCCTCTGCCTGCAGAAGCGTGGCAGAGCTGTTCCAGGTCATCGCCGCAACCATCTCGCCCGAGGCAAGCGCCTGTTCCAGCGTCGTGGTGTCGTCGGTATAGGTCCGGATCAGCGGGCGCTGCTCGCGCATCACGGCGGCGATCTTCTCGAACGCCTCGTCGGTGTCGAGATCGTCGAAATCGACCCCGGCCTTGATCGCGCCGCACCACCAGGCATCCCCGCCCGAGGCCAGCGACCCAAGCCGCCCGGCATAGCGCTGATCCCACAGCATGTCCCAGCTTTCCTCGCCCTCGACCTCGAACAGGTCGGTGCGGTAGGTGACCGAGGTCTGCCCCCAGTCGAACGGCGCCAGCCACACACCGCCATCGGTCTGGTTGCCCGGCAGGTCGACAAGTGCGGGCATCACATCGGCCCAGTTCGACAGGCGCGAGGTGTCGATCGGCTGGAACAGGCCGGACTGGATCCAGCGCGTCAGGCCCGCGTTGCAGGGATGCGAGACATCGACGACGAACCCGCCGCGCATCTTCGTCAGCGCTTCTTCCGAGCCGCCGAAAATCGAGAAGTTGGGCAGAACGCCGTGCTTTTCCTGGTAGGGCACGAAGAGCTCGGGAATGTCGTATCCGCCCCAGGTGAAGTACGTGGCCTCGCCATCGGCCGCCATCGCGCGCTTCGTGGCTGCCGGCATCGTCGCCATACCCACGCCCGCGGCGAGAAGCCCTTTCGTGAACTTGCGCCGGCTGAGTTTCCCCTCGCGCACGGCACCCAGTTGATCGAGAACATCCATGTGAGTTCAGTCTCCCTGTTACAATTGGCCCCACGTTCACGCGCGGCGCCGTTTTTCGGCCTGCCTCCCTTTTCGCCTCCGTCAGCTGGTCGGCTGAGCGCTTGACATCGTGTCGGGCGGCCGCCATTCCACTGAATGATCATTCAATCATTGATCTGGGCCACAGAGTGAGTCAAGCATTTTACCGGCCCGGCGCCCGCTCCGCCGGCAGCCGCTCAATATTCGGGCAGGGCCTTGGCGCAGTTGGAAAAGGAGACGCGTGGTGACCGCCATTTCAGGCATCATCCGCTTCGAGACGGACGGCCCCGACGGGCTGCAACCGATAGAGCTCGACCCGGACGATTTCGAAACCATGCCCGAGGCCCAGAACCTCCATGTCTATTTCGAAGATCCCGATCTCGGCATGAGCGTCGGCGTCTGGGATACGACGCCCATGCAGGAACGCTTCGGGCCCTACCCGGGCGACGAATTCATCCTCGTCCTCGATGGCAGTTTCGACATGATGGATACGGTCGACGGAAGCGGCGTGAACGTGCCCTGCCGCAAGGGTCAAAGCGTGATCTTCCGCAACGGAGTCCCCGTCAGTTGGAAGCAGCACGACTATCTTAGGAAGTTATACATCACCTACACCGATCCCCGGGCCGAGATGCCGGCAGGGCTCACCGCCGAAGGCGGCATTCAGGCGCTCGATCCCGATATGACGCTCACCGATGCCGACCGCACGTGCGAACCTGGCGCCATCCAGCGCGACCGCATCCTCTTCCGCAACGATCACGGCAATTTCGAAGTCGGCCTCTGGGATACTGAGCCGATCGACACCGAGTTGAGCCCCTTCCCCTGGCACGAATTCTGCCAGGTTCTCGACGGCGAGGTAACGATCACCGAAGCGGGCGGCCGCGCGCAGACCTTCACGACGGGCGATGTCTTCTTCGTTCCGGCGGGCACCGTCTGTGCCTGGAAGGTGCCGCGCTACCTGCGCAAGTACTACGCCGCGCTCAACCCTGCGATCCGGCCGGGAGGCTGACCGATTGGGCCCCGCCTCACCCGCCGCACCGTCCTCGCCGGCATGACCGTCTCGGGAGGCGCGCCGGTACTGGCCGCCGATCTGCCGGCCAATCCCGACGTGGTGATCGTCGGGGCAGGGGCCGCGGGCCTCGCGGCCGGGCGCGAACTGCGCCGGCGCGGGGTCTCCTTCGTGATCGTCGAGGCCGCAAACCGCGTGGGCGGCCGCGCCTGGACGGAAAGCGAAAGCTTCGGGGCGCCGGTCGACCACGGCTGCTCCTGGATCTCGGGCTCCGACAAGAACGTTTTCACCGCCTTCGGCCGCGAGGCGGGCTTCACACTGGTCGACCACTCCAATGCCGACGTCGATCTCTTCGATCTGGACGGTGCGCGGGCGGACGATGCCGATTGGGCCGCGTTCGACCGGGCCTGGGACGCGATCGAACGCGAGTTCGACCGGGCCGGGCGCGCAGGCCGGGATGTGCCTGCCTCCACCATCATGCCCGATGTTCCCTGGGGGGCCACCATCAAGTCCTGGATGGGCGCGATGGATTACGGGGTGAGGTTCGATGAACTCTCGACGGCGGGCCACTGGAACACGATCGACAGCCAGCCAAGCTTCATCGTGCGCGAAGGCCTGGGCGCCCTAGTGGCGACGCTGGCCGACGGCCTGCCCATATCCCTCGGCACCCGTGTCACGTCGGTCGACTGGTCGGGCACGGGCGTCCGTGTCGAAACCACGAAAGGCACGATCGCTGCGAAAGCCTGCCTTCTGACCGTCGCAACCGGCGTACTGAACGCGGACGCCATCGCCTTCACTCCCAAGTTGCCCGACTGGAAACGCGAGGCCGCCGCCAACATCCCCATGGGCCTCCTGATGAAAGTGCCGCTTCTCTTCGACGGCGCCCGTCTCGGGCTCGGCGAAAACAACTGGGTCACCTACCGAATTCCCGAGGATCGCGAGGGCGAGGCCTGCTATTTCGTCGCCTGGCCCTGCGGGCACGACTACCTCTTCGGCAATATCGGCGGCCCATTCGCATGGGAGCTTTATGCCGAAGGGCAGGCGGCTGTTGTCGACTATGCGCTCGAGGCCCTCGTGCGCCTCGTGGGCTCGGACGCGCGGAAGCATTTCGTCAGGGGGTTCACGACCGACTGGGCCGACAACCCGCTGACCTATGGCGCCTATGGCTCCGTCAGGCCGGGCGCCTGGGGCGCGCGCGAGGCGCTGGCAACACCGCTAGCCGACCGGCTGTTCTTCGCGGGCGAGGCGACGGGGGGCGACCGCTGCGCCCTTGTCGACGGCGCCCATGAAAGCGGGCGCAAAACGGCAGTGGCGCTGGCACGCGCCATCTCCTAGCGTTCGGTCCAGAAGGTGAAGACGGGATCATGCACAAGCGCGAAGACGGCACGATGCAACTGGCCCAGCGGCTCGGCCCTGGTTTCGATCGCCTCCCAGGCCGCATCGGCCTGCGCCTGATCGCGAAACGCGATCAGCCCCATCAGGGAATATTCCCGCGCGCTGTCGGTGTCGAAACCGCTTCCGGGTTGCCGCGCCATCAGGGGCCCGCCCGATACGGCAAGATCCTGGGCGAGCAGATGCGCGATGAACGCCTCCCACGCGGCATCGAACCGCGCCCGCGTCACCCCGGGCTTCAGGTCGAACTGGTTCAGAAGCTGCGGCACCGGCAAGGCCCCTCGTTCCCGTGGATCACAGGCCAAGCCTATGCGCGCGGCGGCGAATGGCAAGCGGCAGAGGTCCTCCCATGATCGTCAACGAACGTCCGGTGATCGCCAACAGCCTCTGGACGGCAACGGCGAACCAGCCCGCCCCGCGCCCCGCGGTGGAGGGCGAGGTGCGCGCCGATGTCGCCGTGATCGGTGCGGGCTTCACCGGCCTCTCCGCCGCGCTTCATCTGGCCGAGGCGGGTGTTTCGGTGGCCGCGGCCGATGCCCAGCACCCGGGCTGGGGCGCCTCGGGCCGGAACGGCGGCCAGATCAATGTCGGGCTGAAGGATGGGCCCGCAGGCATCAGGGCGAAGTTCGGCGAAGACTGGGGCGGTCGCATGATCCGCATGGCCGGCGAGGCGGGCGATCTGGTGTTCGATCTGATCGCCCGCCACAATATCGCCTGCGAGGCCACGCGCCCCGGCTGGCTGCGTGCCGCGCACACGCCGAAGACGCTGAAAGGCCTCCACGCCCTCGCGGCCGAATGGGACGATCACGGCGGCGGTATGGATGTGCTCTCGCGCGACAGGATGGCGGCACTCACCGGAACCGACGCCTATCAGGGCGGCGTGATCGACCGGCGGGGCGGGGTGCTTCACCCCCTGAACTACGCCCTTGGCCTCGCCGCGGCGGCAGAGGCCCAGGGCGCCCGGCTCTTCGGCGACAGCCCCGCCACGGCGATCGAGGCCCACGGTACCGGCTACCGCGTCACCACGCCGAACGGCGCAATCCTCGCTGAAAAGGTTCTGATCTGCACCAACGCCTATTCCGGCGATCTCGACCGGCCGCTTGCGAAATCCGTGCTGCCCGTCCGGTCCGTCCAGGTCGCCACCGCGCCCCTGTCCGACAATCTCGCCGCCTCGATCCTGCCCGAGGGCAACGCGCTTTCCGACACAAGGCGGCTTCTGCTTTACTTCCGGAAGGATGCGCAGGGCCGCTTCCTCATGGGCGGGCGCGGCACCTACAACGACGCCTCCACCGAACGCCAGATCGCCCGGCTGAAACGTGTCTCGACCGAACTCTTCCCCCAGCTCGAAGGCGTCGAGTGGCCCTATGCCTGGGGCGGTTTCGTCGCGCTCACGTGCGATCACTACCCGCATCTGCATCAGCTTGCGCCGGGGATCATGACGGGGCTCGGCTACAACGGCCGCGGCGTCGCGATCGCCACTGCGATGGGGCGCGTCCTGGCGCGCTGGGCGGGCGGCGCGGCTCCGGACGATCTCGACTTCCCGGTAACCGCGCTGAAACCCCTGCCGTTCGCCTTTGCCCGCGAACTCGCGGTCGAGGCGGAAATCATCCGTCTCAAGTTCCTCGACCGGCTGGGGCTCTAGGCCAGGTCGGGCAAAAGCCGCTCAAGGCATTGCCGCGTGGCCAGCCGCGCCGCCTCGCGGTCGAACGTGTCGGGCGAGACGTGCAGCCGAAGCCAGTAGCCGTCGGTCAGCGTATCCATCCACTCCGCCATCTGTGCCGCCTCTAACGCGTCGGCCTCGGGCATCAGCCCGCGCCACACTGCCGCCACGGCGTCCGACCGGCGGTCGTCGAAGGCTTCGGCGATCACGGCGTAATCCTCGGTGAACCGAAGCTCCCCCCAGAACGCGAACCAGAGCGGCAGAACATCGGGCCCCGAGGCCTCGACGCTGAAATCTGCATCGACCAGCGCCCAGAGCCGCTTTTTCGGATCAGGCCCGGCGGCGTCGAGGGCCCCGGCCCAATGCACCTCGTAGCTTTCGTAAAGGTCCTGCAAGACGGCAGTCAGAAGCCCGCCCTTCGACTTGAAATAGAAGACTGCGACGCCCTGGCTCAGCCCCGCCTCGGTGGCCACGGTCGCCAGCGTCGTCCGCGCCAGCCCGTTCTTCAGGATCGACCGGCGCGCGGCATCCAGAAGCTGCCTGCGGCGGCGATCGGCGTTTTCCTTGCGTTCCTTGCGTGGGCGCTTCTCTGCCACTTCGGTCATCGGGCCTCTCGCCTGAGCATATCGCGCTCGAAAAAGTTTATTTGAGCGCTCAAATAAATTTACAACGCCTCGCCGACCGTGTAAAGCCGGTTGAAAGGGGAAACTCTCTTGTCCGAGAATCGCAGATATGACGTCATCGTGGCCGGCGCGGGCCATAACGGGCTCACCGCCGCGGCCTATCTTGCGCGGGCGGCGCTCAAGGTGGTCGTCGTCGAGAAGAACGATTGGATCGGCGGCGCGGCGGTCAGCCGCTCGCTCCACGAAGGCTGGACATACTCGAACTGCTCCTATGTCTGCTCGCTTCTCCGGCGCGAGGTCGCCCGCGATCTCGACCTGCCGAAATACGGGCTTCAGGTCATCCCCTACGAAGGCGGCGGAAGCTTCACGCGCGGTGGCGATTACTTCGCCTATTACTCCGATCACAACGCGCTCCGCCGCGAAATGGCGCGGCACTCGCCCCGCGACGCCGACGCCTATCACCGCTATTCCCAGGCGATCATGCGGCAGTGCCGGTTCATCCGGCCCTTCCTCTTGCGCGACGCGCCCGATCCCGCCTCGATCCGGCCCCGCGACCTCGGCGAACTGGGCTATCTCGTCAAGAAGGCCTGGGGCCTCGGCAAGCGCGAACTGGGCGAGACCCTGCGCTTCTGGACAATGTCGATCGGCGACCTCCTCGATGAGCATTTCGAGAACGATCTCATCAAGGCCCACCTCGCCGGATCCGGGATCATCGGCACCGGGCTTGGCGTCTATTCGCCCGGCACGGCCTATGTGCTTCTGCATCACTACATGGGCGATATCGACGGCGGTATCGGCGCCTGGGGATTCGCGCGCGGCGGCATGGGCGCGATCTCGGCGGCCATCGCGGCGGCGCTGAAGGATCACGGCGGCACGATCCACACAGGCTCCGGCGTCTCCGAAATCCTCACCCGCGACGGCCGCGTCACTGGCGTCGCGCTCGAGGACGGAACGGAGTTCCACGCCCCCGTCGTCGCCTCCAACATGGACGTCAAGCGCACCTTCCTGAAACACGTGGCCCCGAACGCGCTGCCCGACGAGTTCCGCCGCGCGGTGGAGCGGTTCAAGATCCGCGGCTCCTCGGCCAAGCTCAACATCGCGCTCGATCGCTTCCCCGCCTTCCCCGCCGCGCCCGACCATGCCAGCTTCATCCGCGGCGACATGCACGTTTCCGAAAGCCTGTGGGAGCTTGAGCGCGCCTATGACGACTGGAAGGTCGGTCGCTGGTCGGAACGGCCCTATATCGACATGCTGATCCCCAGCCAGATCGATCCCACCATGGCGCCCGCCGGGGCGCACATGATGACGGTCTTCGTGCAATACGCGCCCTACGATCTCGAGGTCGGCGGCATCCGCTCCGGCGAAAACTGGACAGAGGATCAACGCAAGGCCATGGCCGAAACCGTCCTCGGCCAGATCGAGGTGGCCTGCCCCGACATCCGCGACCGCATCCTGCACATGGAAGTCCGCTCTCCCCTGGAGCTTGAAAACGAGGTCGGGCTCACGGAAGGCAACATCTTCCAGGGCGAACTCACCTTCGACCAGCTCTTCTTCAACCGCCCGCTGCCGGGGTATTCCCAGTATGACAGCCCGATCCGCGGGCTTTACCTTTGCGGCTCCTCCGCCCATCCGGGCGGGGGCGTGATGGGCGCGCCGGGGGCAAATGCGGCGCGCACGATCCTCCGGCGCGAGGCAAGCGGAAAGAAACTGCGGGGCTACGCCGCATGAGCCGCTTTGATGCCATCGTCATCGGGGCCGGGATCAACGGTCTTGCCGCCGCCGCCACCCTCGCTCGGGCGGGAAAATCCGTCTGCGTGCTGGAACAGGCCGCCGCCCCGGGCGGCATGGCCACGCT
The DNA here is from genome assembly GCF_032586175.1 of Ovoidimarina sediminis. Taxonomy (NCBI): domain Bacteria; kingdom Pseudomonadati; phylum Pseudomonadota; class Alphaproteobacteria; order Rhodobacterales; family Roseobacteraceae; genus Ovoidimarina; species Ovoidimarina sediminis. The sequence continues at coordinate 142,663 of NZ_JAWHTE010000006.1, read as the reverse complement.
CCGCCTCGACGACGGGCCAGAGCTTGCGCCGCTTCTGTGGAACCTCAGCCCCGTGGTCCTGAAAGCCTTCAACATCGATCCCGCGACGCTCGGGCTTGGCGCGCCACTCCCGGCCGTGGCGCTCGATCCCGGGGGCGCGCATATCGTCCTCCGGGGCGGGTGGGCGACCTCCCTTTCGGGCGAAACCCATGCCGATGGCCCCGCCTTCCAGCGCCTCCACGGCCAGCTTGTCACCTACGGCGCGCTTCTCCGCCGCCTGGCCGAGGCCCCGCCCCCGGGCGGCGGCACGCTTCTGTCGCAGCCGGGCCTCGCTCAGCTTCTGCGCCTTTCGCGCCTCGGGCTCGACCTGAAGCGCATGGGCAAGCCCGAGATGCGCCGCTTCCTTCAGGTGCTTCTCTCGAACGCCTACGATCTGATCCTCGACGAGATGCCGGACGGCCCCCTCGCCGGGCTCCTCGCCGCCGACGCGGTGCGGGGCAATGCCACCGGCCCGCGCTCTCCGGGCAGCGTCTTCACGCTCATCTATCGCATGGGCCACGGGGGCGAGGTGCGCCGCCCCGAAGGCGGGATGCCGAACCTCATCCGTCGGCTCGACGAGGCGCTGCAGAAAACCGGCTGCACGATCCGCACCGGAACGCCCGTGGCCCGGATCATTCTGGAGGATGATCGTGTGACCGGCGTCGAAACCAAAGGCGGTGAGATCATCGAGGCCCCCCGCGTCCTCAGCAGCCTCGGCCCGAAATCCGTCCTCGGTCTGACGGGGGCCGAAGCTTTCGATATCGAGGCCGCGCGCCGCATCCGTCATCTGCGCACCCGCGGCACGGTTGCGAAGGTGAACCTCCGCCTGACCGCGCCGCGCGTTCCCGGCCTGCCCGACGATCTGTCCGCCGCGCGCCTCGTCTATGCGCCGTCCGCGGATTACGTCGAGGCCGCCTTCACGCCGTCGAAATACGGAAGCCTGTCCGAGGCCCCGGTGATCGAGGCCACCTGCGTCGCCGCGCCCGATGGCCGCCCCTGGCTTTCGGCCAATGTCCAGTACGCCCCCGCCGATCTCGACGGCGGCTGGGACGATGCGGCCTGCGACCGCCTGCGCCAGATCACGCTCGATACCCTTGCCCGCGCCCTGCCCGACCTTCCGGGCGCGGTGGAAGAGCTTCAGGTCATCCCGCCAACCCGGATCGCGGCGGAAACCGGCGCCGCGGGCGGCCACTGGCACCACGCCGAACTGGCGCTTGATCAGATTTTTGCCCTGCGCCCGGGCAACGGGATGGGCCGTTACGCGATGGGCCCCCGCGGCCTCTATCTCTGCGGCGCCTCCACCCATCCGGGCGGCGACGTGATGGGGCTTGCGGGCCGGAATGCCGCTGCGGCCGTGCTGGAGGGCTGGGTATGAGCATCTTCGCCGATCCGAAACTCGGCCTCGTGCCGGGCCCGGTCCACGACCGGCTTGCCGAACAAAGCCGCGCCATGGCCTGGTACGACTGGGCGGGATACATCGCGCCCTCCGTCCTCGACAGCGTCGAGTTCGAATATTTCGCGCTCCGCAACCAGGCCTCGCTGTTCGATATCTCGCCGATGCACAAGTACCGCGTCACCGGCCCCGGTGCGGTGGCGATGCTGAACCGCATGGTCACCCGCGACATCCGCAAGATCGCGGTGGGCCGGGTGGGCTATACGCTCTGGTGCGACGAGGCGGGCCATGTCATCGACGACGGCACGCTCTTCCGGCTGGGCGAGGATGACTGGCGCCTTTGCTGCCAGGAACCGATGCTCAGCTGGCTCGATGACGCCGCTTGGGGTTTCGACGCGACGATCACCGACGAAAGCCACACCGTCGCCGGCTTCTCCCTGCAAGGCCCCACCTCGTTCGCCATTCTCGAGGCGGCGGGCCTCGCGCTCGCCGATCTCAAACCCTTCGCCTTCGCTACGCCCGAAGACGGGCTTCTCGTCTCGCGCACCGGTTTCACCGGCGATCTGGGCTACGAGCTTTGGTGCGACTGGGACGCGGCCCTCCCGCTCTGGGACAGGATCTGGAAGGCAGGCGCCCATCGGGGCCTCCGCGCCATCGGGTACGAGGCCGTCGATATCGCCCGGCTCGAAGCGGGTTTCCTGACCGCGGGCGTCGATTTCCAGCCGGTTCACGCGACGGAACGCCTGCACCGGGGCCGCACGCCCTTCGAACTGGGGTTCGGCCGCATGGTCGATCTTGGCAAGGGGCATTTCAACGGCCGCCGCGCGCTTCTCGCGGCCCGCGCGGCGCCGCGCAGCCGCCTGCTCCGGCTCGATATCGAAGGCTTCAAGCCTGCCCGCGGCGCGCTGATCTACGACCGGTTCAACCGCGAACTGGGCCACGTCACCTCCGGTGTCTGGTCCCCCACGGCGAAGCGCAACATCGCGCTCGCCCATGTGAAAATGCCCCAGGCCGAGGCGCACCCCGCCCGCCTCTGGGCCGAGATTTACACCCACGAGGAAGGCCGCTGGACGACCCGCATGGCCCGCGCCACACCGATGAAGGCCCCCGCCTTCGCGCCGGCCCGCGCCCGCGCCACGCCGCCCGCCCGTTTCTGATGGAGACAGAGTAATGACCGTCAACGCCAACACCCCCACCGATCAGGAAATCGCCGAATGGGATCGGGATCACCACCTGCACCCGTGGGCCGCGGTCGAAGGGTTCGGAACCGATGAATACATGCGCGTGAACACCGCCGACGGCATCTATCTCTGGGATGCCGAGGGCAAGCGCTACATCGATGGGCCCGGCGGCATGTGGTGCGCCCAGATCGGCTATGGCCGCAAGGAAATGGCCGATGCGATCGCGGCGCAGGTGATGGAAATGCCCTATGCCTCGCCCTGGTCGTTCACGACCGAACCCGCCTCGGTCCTCGCCCGCATGATCGCGGAACGCAGCCCGGGTGACCTGAACACCGTCCATTTCACCACTGGCGGCTCAACCGCCGTCGACACCGCGCTGCGCACGGCCTTCTTCATCAACAACCGCCTCGGGCGGCCGGAAAAGAAGATCGTGATCGGGCGCGAGCGCGGCTACCACGGTTCCACCTTCCTCGCCGCCACCGTCACCGGCAAGGAACGCTTCAAGACGCAGTTCGACAAGGCCGAGGAGCTGGTTCACTTCCTGCCCGACGTGAACCCCTATCACCGCCCCGCGGGCGTCAGCCTCGAGGCGTGGTGCGATGCCAAGGTCGAAGATCTGCAGAAGGCTATCGACGTGATCGGGGCCGACCGGATCGCCGCCTTCATTGCCGAACCGGTTCTCAGTTCCGGTGGTGTGATCGTCCCGCCGCCCGGCTACCACAAGCGCACGCTCGAGATCTGCCGCGCCAACGACATCCTCTACATCTCCGACGAGGTGGTGACGGGCTTCGGCCGCCTCGGCCACTGGTTCGCCTCGGAGGAGGTGTTCGACATCGTGCCCGACATGATCACCTGCGCGAAGGGGCTCACCTCGGGCTACCTGCCGCTCGGCGCCTGCATCATCTCGGACGCGCTCATGCAGCGCGCGGCAGAGGCGGAAGGCGATGACGTGTTCTACAACGGCTACACCTATTCCGGGCATCCGGTCAGCTGTACCGCCGCGATCAAGAATATCGAGATCATGGAACGCGAGGATATCCTGGGCCATGTCCGCAAGGTCACCCCGCTGTTCCAGGGCCGGATGCGCGAGATCAAGGAAAAGTTCGATATCGTGGGCGATGCGCGGGGCGAAGGGCTTCTGGGCTGCATCGAATGCCGCCCGGACCTTGAGAAGGATACCTACAGCGAGAAGCTGAAATTCGGCCAGAAGCTCGACGATGCCTGCGAAAAGATGGGGCTTCTCCTGCGTCCGTTCGGAAACATGGCCGTCTTCTCGCCGCCGCTCATCATCACCGAGGAACAGATCGGCGACATGTTCGACATCATGGAAAAGGGGCTGGAACAGATCAGCCGTGAATATGATGCCTGAGATCGCCCGCCTTTCTGCCGATATCGAAACCGTTGGTGCCCGGCTCATGGCCGATGGCGCGGCGATCGTCGAAAATGCCGTGCCGCCCGATCTGGTCGACGAGGTTCTTGCCGATTTTCGCGGGCCCTTCGATGAACAGGGCCTGAAATTCGCAAATGATTTCAACGGGTACCGCACTAGGCGCCTCGGCGGCATCCTTGCGCTGTCGCGCCGGGCGGCCGATATCCTCGCCCATCCCCTCGTTCTGGGGGTGGCCGACAAGGTGCTTCTGCCCCATTGCGAAAGCTACCGGATCGGCTCGTCCACGGCGATCGAGATCATGCCGGGCGAGGGCGATCAGGTTCTCCACCGCGACGACGATTTCTATCCCGTCCGCGTGCCCGGCATCGAGTGGCAGATCTCGGCCATGGTGGCGCTCACCGAGTTCACGGCGGAAAACGGCGCGACCCGCGTCGTCCCCGGCTCGCAGGACATGCGCGAGATCGAGGGCATCACCGAAGGCGAGGTGGCCCAGGCGGTGATGCCGCGCGGATCGATCCTGTTCTACCTCGGCCGCGCGGTCCACGCGGGCGGGCAGAACAACACCGCCGTGCCCCGCGCGGGGCTGATCACCACCTATTCGCTGGGCTGGCTCCGGCAGGAGGAAAACCAGTACCTGACCGTCCCGCGCGACATCGCCGAAAGCTTTCCCGATCCGGTCCGCCGGCTCATGGGCTACCAGTCCCACGGGTCGTATCTCGGGGTCTACCCGGGCGACCCGGACGGAAACTACTGGAACTCGTGACCGGGCGGGCGCCTATCGCGCGCCGTCCCGGTTCAGCCAGCCCTCCCGCGTGATCCCGAACCAGGCCACATTGTCGCTGGCATAGGCGCGCTTCAGGCCAAGCGGCTTCAGCCCGCATTTCCCGAGCACGGCCTGCGACGCGCTGTTTTCCGGATCGGTCGTGGCGACGACGTCGGTCAGGGCGGTTTCCTCGAACGCAAAGCGCAGGAGCCGCCCGCAGGCCTCGGTCGCAAATCCCTGCCCCCAGGCCTCCGGCACCAGAAGATAGCCGATCTCGATCTGCCCCGGCGGATAGATCCCGGGCCGGACGAGCGACCAGTCGTAATCGTCCTCGTCGATCGGGACCGGCATCAGAAGGCAATCCCCGATCTTCTCGCCGGTATCCCTGCGCCGGATCACCCAGATGCCGATACGGCCCCCCGCGCCCCGCAGGACGGCGTTCGGCATATGCCGGTCGACCTCCGCCACCGTCATCGGCACTTCGGTGATGTAATGCATGACGGCGGGATCACAGAGGACGCGCACCGCGATATCCCGGTCCGCCATCGTGATCGGCGACAGCGTCAGGCGCGGTGTCTCAAGCACCAGATCGCCTGCGCCCAGATGCGGTATCACGCGGGCTTCCGCCCCCGGATGTGATGGGGGCAATGCTCCCCGCTTTCGAGAACGCCCACGAGCTTCGTCCAGATCGCCACCTGGTGATCGATGAACTCCTTCCCGTGCCGATCCGAAAGCGCGGGGCGTTCGGGGCCCTTGAGCCAGGCAAGCTCGCCGGCCGCGACGCCGGCATACCACGGGTTGCGGTTCACGAGTTCCACCTCCTCGAACCCGGCCGCCTTCATCGCCTCGGCATAGGCGCGGGGCGAGGCCATCGCGAATTCCAGCCCCTCTTCGGCGATGTAATCGGCCATCTGGGGCGAGGGCGGGCCGTCGTGGCCGATCAGCCAATCCGACGCCGCGAACCAGCCGCCGGGCTTCAGCACGCGAAACGCATCCGCCGCCATGGCCACCTTGTCGGGGATGTGGATGATCGAATCCTTCGAAAACACGACGTCGAAGGTTTCGTCGTCGAACGGGAAGGGGCCCGGCGTCACCTTCTTGATGGTGATCCGGTCGGCCACGCCTTCGAGTTCGGCCCGGTGCCGCGCGGCCTCGCAGACCGGATCCTCCACATCGATGCCGGTGACATGGGCCGCGCCGTGATCGCGCGTCAGAAGCACCGCGCAGGCCCCCGATCCGCAGCCGATATCCATCACATGCTTGCCCGCGATATCGACGCCTTCGATGACGCGCGCCACCTCTTCCGGGCCGCCGGGAGACAGGAAACCTTCGCCCCAGATATGTTCCAGAAACCCGATGGCCTGCTGGTCGTAAAGTATCTCGTCGGTCATGTCGCGCCCCCTGTTTCACAGGATTGAAACGCGATTCCCGAGGCCGCAACAAGCCCAATCGGTGGGCTGGCGGGGCGAAAGCAGGCGCCTGCCCACTGAATGTGCATTCAATCAATTGATCTGCGCAACGGCACTTGCTACTCGCAGGATACCGCTTCGCAATGGGACAATGCCGATGCCAGATTCGCTGCCAAGACACGCCCAGACCGTCATCATCGGCGGCGGGTCGATCGGAACGAATACCGCCTATCACCTCGCGAAGCTCGGGCACACCGATGTCGTGGTGCTGGAGCAGGGGCAGCTGACTTCGGGCACCACCTGGCACGCGGCGGGGCTGATCGTGGCGGGGCTTCTGAAATCCGAGGCCGAATGCACGATCTACACCCATGGCCGCGATCTTTACGCCAATCTCGAGGCCGAAACGGGGATGCCCACGGGCTTCCGCGAGGTCGGCTATCTTCAGATCGCGACAAACGAGGAACGGGTGCACGAAATGCGGCGCGTGGCGCCCTTCATGCAGCGGTTCGGGATCAACTGCCACGAGGTTTCCGTCAGGGAGGCGCAGGATCTGTTCCCGATCGGCGATTTCTCGAACGTCGTCGGCGCGTTCTACATCCCCGAGGATGGCCGGGCGAACCCGGTCGACGTGACGATGTCGCTTGCCAAGGGCGCGCGGACCCACGGCGTGCGGTTCTTCGAAGGCGTGCGGGTTACCGAGATCACCGCGCAGAACGGCACCGCGACGGGGGTGCGCACCGGCGACGGGCAGGCGATTTCGGCCGAGAACGTGGTGATCTGCGGGGGCATGTGGTCGCGCCAGCTTGGGGAGGCGCATGGCGTGAACCTGCCGCTTCAGGCGGCGGAACATTACTACCTCATTACCGAGGCGATCCCCGGCCTCCCGCGCGATCTTCCGGTGCTCGAGGACCCGTCGACCTATACCTATTACCGCGAGGAGGTGGGTGGGATGATGCTGGGCCTCTTCGAGCCGGGAGCGGCGTCGTGGAAGGTGGACGGCATCCCCGACACCTGGGAATTCGGCGAGATCGACCCGGATTGGGATCGCGTGGGGCCCGATCTTGAAAAGGCCTATTCGCGGGTGCCCGATACGATGAACTACGGGGTGAAGAAGCTGTTCTGCGGGCCGGAAAGCTTCACCCCCGACCTTGCGCCGCTCGTCGGGCCGACGCCCGAGATGCGCAATCTCTGGGTCGCCTGCGGGATGAATTCGCTGGGAATTCTGAATGGTGCGGGGACGGGGATGGTGCTGGCGCACTGGATGGTGGACGGGCTTCCGCCGATCGATGTGACGGGCATCAACGTCAACCGGTTCTCGAAGGAATTCGCGACGCCGGCCTTCCGGCGCGACCGGACGCCGGAGCTTCTGGGCAAGCTGTTCGGCCAGCATTTTCACAACGAAAGCCCCAAGACTGCGCGGAACGTCAAGCGTTCCGTCCTTTACGATCGGCTGAAAGAGGCAGGTGCCTTTTTCAGCGAGGGAAACGGCTGGGAACAGCCTGATTGGTTTGCGCCAACGCCGGATCTGGCGCGGGTCGAGAGCTATTCCTGGTACCGTCAGAACTGGTTCAACTGGCACGCCGAAGAACACCGCGCGGCGCGGGAGGGGGTGGTTTTGATGGATATGACCTCGATGGCGTGTTTCGAGGTTCAGGGGCGGGATGCCTGTGCGATTCTGTCCCGGCTGTCCTGCAACGAAATTAACGGCGCGACCGGGCGGGTGGTGTACACCGCCTGGGTGAACGAGCGGGGCGGGTTCGAGGCGGATCTGACCGTCACGCGGCTGGGGCCGGAGCGGTTCATGGTGATCGTCGGCGAGAACTCCGCCGGGCACACCGAGATGCGGATGCGACGGAATATCCAGCCGGATGAACATGTTACGATCACCGATGTCACGGCGGGCCGGTGCCAGATCAACGTGCACGGCCCGAAATCGCGGGAGCTTCTGAGCCGGGTTTCGGGGGCGGATCTGTCGAACGAGGGCTTTCCGTTCATGACCGCGCGGGAGATCGACGTGGGCTATGCGGTGGTGCTGGCCTACCGGGTGACGTTCATCGGGGAGTTGGGCTGGGAGCTGCATGTGCCGAGCACGCAAGCCGTTCAAACTTATGATCTTTTGATGAGTGCGGGCGTGGATCTGGGGGTGCGGAACGCGGGCATGCAGACGCTGAATTCACTGCGTCTGGAGAAGGCCTATCGCGATTTCGGGATCGATGTGGACAACACCGACAACCCGATCGAGGCGGGGCTTGGCTTTGCCGTGAAGCTGGACAAGCCCGGGGGGTTCATCGGGCGGGACGCGCTGGCCGAGATCAAGGCCCAGGGCGTACCGAAGACGCGGATGCTGCAATTCCTGCTAAAGGATCCCGAGCCTTTGATGCACGGTAACGAGCTGATTTATATGGATAATACGCAAGTCGGATATATTCAGGTGGGCGGCTATGGCCATACGCTTGGGGGCGCGGTCGGGATCGGGTTCGCCGAACTCGACAGGCCGCTGACGGCCGAGATCGTGGAAAGCGGCACCTGGGAGATCGAGATCGCGGGGGAGCGGTTTGCGGCCACCGCCTCGCTCAAGCCGCTTTACGATCCGGGGATGGAGAAGATCAGGTGTTAGCGGCGTACGCAGCGTTACCTCCCAGACAGGGAGAGCACAGGGCGTACACAGCGCGTACACAGGGCGTACACAGCGCAGTGCAGAAATGACCGTACGCTGCGCGAATTAACCATATTCGGGCTCTGAATTTAGTAGCGAGTCGCTACTATCCAGGCCGCGCGCAGCGGGATAGTAGCGACTCGCTATCATTTCGCCGGGGCATTTCGACCCGGTCAGGCCGCCGGGATCAGGGCGCCCGCATCGGGCAGATCGATGGTGCCCGGGTGCCATTCGCGCACGTCGTTCGAGAGGACGGAGGCGCGCAGGCGTTCCATCCGTGCGCGGCGCTCTTCCTCGGGCATGTCGAGGGCGGCGAGGATCATCCGGTCGAGCGATCTGTGCGAGAACGGGTTGGTGCTGACCGCCTCGCCCAGTTCGACGGCGGCGCCCGCGAATTCGGACAGGACGAGCACGCCGTCGCCGTCGACGCGGGAGGCCACGAATTCCTTGCAGACGAGGTTCATCCCGTCCGCCAAGGGCGTGATCCAGGCGACATCCGCCGCGCGGTAATAGGCGACGAGTTCGCTGAACGGGATGGCGCGGGAGATGAGCGCCACCGGCTGCCAGTCGAGGGAGCCGAAGCGGCCGTTGATCCGGCCCGCGACCTGCTCGATCTCGTTCTGGATCTTTTCGTAGGCCGCCATGTTGCGGTTGGCGGAGACCGAGACGTGCATCAGCCTGACCTTGCCGCGCAGATCGGGGTTGGCCTCGATCACGCGCTCGAAGCTTTCGAGCTGTTCGACGCCGCCCTTGGTGTAATCGGTGCGGCCCACGGAGAGGATGAGCTTCGCGTCGCCCATTCCCGCGCGGATCTCGGCGGCGCGGCGTTCGGTTTCCGGATCGCGGGCGCGGGTGTCGATGAAGCCCGTGTCGACGCCGACGGGCGTGACGGAGAGCGCGATCTCACGGCCCTCGAAGGAGAGCACGGCGGGCATCGAGCGTTCGGTGAGCGCGGTACCTTCGGAAATCCACTTCTCGGGCACCTTCACGCGCTCGGTCACGTCGACATCGAAGAGGCTGCGCGCGACGGAGGCGAAGTTCGCGGCGTAGCGCGGGATGTGGAAGCCCACGTCGTCGCAGGCGAGCAAGCTGCGCGCGATTTCCTTCCGCCAGGGCAGGACGTTGAAGATATCCGCCGAGGGGAATGGGGTGTGGTGGAAGAAGGCGATCCGCACATCGGGGCGCATCGAGCGCAGGTAGCCCGGCACGAGCCAGAGGTTGTAATCGTGGATCCAGACCACCGCGCCATGGGCGGCCTCGGCCGCCGCGGCCTCGGCGAAGCGGCGGTTCACGTCGCGGAAATTCTGCCAGTCGACGGGATCGTAATTGTAGCGTTCCTTGAAGGCGTGGAGGATCGGCCAGAACGCTTCCTTCGACGTCACGTGGTAGAATTCGCGCACCTGATCCGCCGAGAGCGGCAGGCGCGAGACCGAGTATTTACCGTAGACGTCGTTGATCTCGATCTTCTGTTCGAAGCCCGGGTTCTGGACGTCATCGGCCAGTTTCCAGGCGATCCACGCGCCATGGGAGACGCGGCCGAAGAAGCTTTTCAGCGTCGGCACGATGCCATTGGGGGAGGCGTTTTCGCGGAGAACGGTTTTGCCGTTCTCCTCGACTTCCTCGTAGGGCTGGCGGTGATAGACGATCACGAGATCGGATGGCATTGGGGGCGTCTCCTCAGCTTGTCGTCAGCATTTCGAAGTGCAGGATGGCTTCGGCGATGCCGGCCACGCCGACGCCCCGTGCCGCGTGCACGTGATCGAGGCCCGAGACCTCATCGAGAAGCGCCTGTTCGGAGCCGCCGACGGCGACCGCGGGCAGGCCGAGCGACAGCATGGAGAGATCGTTCAGGGTGTCGCCCGCCACCAGCGTGCGGCGGTTGTCGATGCCGAGATGGGCGAGGAGGCGCAGGAGCGAGGGCCCCTTGCTGACGCCCTTCGGCAGCACGTCGAAATAGCGGTTGTCGGAAATCAGCGCGTCGAGGCCGAGGCCCGCGACGATATCGAGTGCCTTCTGATCGAAGCGGGCGGGATCCATATCGTAGCTTGCGCGGTAGCGGAAGCCGGTGGACTGGAGCCTGATGCCCTGGACGGGTTTCAGCGCGGCGAGGATCATGCCGCCCGCGTCGCCCCATGCCTCGGCGATTTCGGCCTCGAGCTCTTCGATGGGGGAGAGCAGGTGATCGCGCCCGACTTCGGCGATCGTGGTGCCGACATCGCCCACGACGTAATCGGGGCGCGGGGCGCGGCCCGTCTTTGTCAGCTGGCTGATGAAGCCCGGATCGCGGCCCGTCACGAAGATGAGGCCCACACGCGCACGGTTGTCTTCGATCCAGTCATAGAACTGCGCGCGATCCTCGTCGGACCCGCCGAGGAACGTGCCGTCGAGGTCGGTTGCGAGGACGAGTTCCTTCGTCGCGATATGATCGGTGGAGGTGGGGTGCGGTGTGAAGATTTCGTGGCGGGTCATGAGATCCTTTCAGCAAGATTTGCAATGGCTTGATGGGTGGCGGGATGATCGAGCGAGAGCGCCATGGCGCGCGGCTCGGCTTCGATGGGACGGGCCCAGAGGGCGGCGAAGGCCGTTCCGAGCTCTTCCCCTTCGTGCAGGATGGACCGCACGGTTTCGCAGATCGGCATGGTGATGCCGACCTTTCGCGCGAGATCCGTCACGGTCTTTGCGTTGAATTCGCCTTCTACAACGACGGGCTTTCCTCCGAAGCAGTTTTCCCTTGGGGTTCCTTCACCCAACTGCTGACCGAGCGACATGTTCCGTGATGTCGGGCTCGAGCAGGTGAGGGAGAGGTCGCCGATGCCCGAAAGCCCGGTGACGGTTTCGCGGCGGCCGCCCAGGGCCTCGGCCAGGATCTTCATCTCGTCGAGGCCGCGGGTGATGAGGGCGGCGCGGGTGTTTTCGGCGAAGCCCGCGCCCGTCATCATGCCACAGGCGATGGCGATCACGTTCTTCACCGCGCCGCCGATTTCGACGCCGATGAGATCGTCGGAGACATAGGCGCGGAAGCTTTCGGTCGTCAGCGAGACGGAAAAGCGGGCGGCGGGGCTTTCGTGCGGTGTCAGCCGGTCGGCATAGGCGAAGGGGAAGGCCACGGTGGCCGCCGTCGGGTGGCCGAGCGCGGTTTCGCGGGCGAAGGTGGGGCCCGAGACGCAGCCGATGGGGCGGGAGCCCAGTTCTTCCTCGGCGACCTGGGTCATCAGAAGGCCGGTTTCGGCCTCGATCCCCTTGGCGCAGATGGCGACGGGGATGCCCGGGGCGGCATGGGCGGCGACCTGGCGGGCGACCGCGCGGACGCTGCGGGAGGGAACGACGATCATCGCGGCCTCGGCGCCCCTGAGGGCGTCGGACATCTCGTGCACGGCGAGGAGGTTCGGCGGAAGATCGACGTCGGGGATGAATTTCGCGTTCCGGTGGGTGGCGTTGATGTCGTTCACGACAGCAGCGTCGCGCCCCCAGATACGGGTTTGCACGCCCGCGCGGGCCAGCGTGGCGGCCAGCGCGGTGCCCCAGGAGCCGGCGCCGATGACGGCGACGCTGCGAAAGGGTTTCGCGGAGAAGGGTACGGGATCGCCTGAGACGGGGACGTGCTTCATCGGAACCTCGGGGTCGGGGTGAAAGGGAGGTGTGGGGAGGACGGGCCGCTGGGGCCGGTGATGTCGTTTATAGACCAGTCATGTCGCAAAAGATGCCTTTGTTACCGCAAACTTCAATGCCGCAGATGCAAAAAAGTTCCCTCTGTCGGGCCGTGTGACACGGGTTTTCGGGGGTGATGTGCAAAAAAACATCGAAGCTGCCTTCAAATTAATCGGAATAATGATCGATAAACGACATTTGCGCGTCGTTTTTTGACTATTCCGGTGGAGATGCTATCCTGCTGCAATGCAGCGTCACATCAAAAGGAGCAGCAGATGCGTAAAACGGTGAGAACGGCTATTTTTCCGGTCGCGGGGATGGGCACCCGGTTTCTGCCCGCCACGAAGGCGACCCCGAAGGAGCTTCTGCCGGTCATCGACACGCCGCTGATCCAGTATGCGATCGACGAGGCACAGGCGGCCGGGATCGAGCGGATGGTGTTCGTCAGCCACCCGTCGAAATCCGCCATCGAACGGCATGTGATGGACGACGCGAAGCTGCGCGCGGATCTCAGGGCGCGGGGCAAGCGCGATCTGGCCGACGAGTTGCAGGAGGCGGCGCTTTGCCCGGAGGCGGACGACGCCGTTTTCACGATGCAGCATGAGCCGCTGGGGCTGGGGCACGCGGTTCTGTGCGCCCGGGAGCAGGCGCTGCCGGGGCCGGTTGCGGTGATTTTGCCCGATGATCTGATCCTCGGCAAAGGATGCCTGGGCGAGATGATCGAGGCCTACGCCGCGTCGCAGGCCGGGCACATGGTGGCGACCATGACGGTGCCGCGCGAGGAGGAGACGAAGAAATACGGCATCCTGTCGGTGACAGAGGCCCGGGGGCGGCTTCTGCGGGCCGACGGGATGGTGGAAAAGCCCGATCCCGAGGCCGCGCCGTCGCGCGAGGCCGTGGTCGGGCGGTATATCCTTGGCGAAAGCATCTTCGAGAGCCTTGCGACGCAGGAGCCGGGCGCGGGCGGCGAAATCCAGCTGACCGACGCGATCGCGCGGGGGGCGCAGCGCGAGGGCCTTGCGGGGTTCCGCTTTTCCGGCACGCGGTTCGATTGCGGATCGAAGGCGGGGATGCTGCAGGCGACGCTGCACCTTGCCGCGCAGGACCCCGAGCTTGCGCCGGTTCTGGAAGAGCACGCGGCGATGTGCGTGGCGCCGCGCGCGGCCTGAACGGAGGCGCGCGGCGCTTCCCGGTTGAATCCCGCCGCGCCTTTCGCCATTCCTGCCGGTCATGGCCGATATCACATACGATCCCGACGCCGCCGCCGCGCTTGCCGACTGGTGCAACGCGGCACTGGTTTCCGCTGCCGACAGCTTCGCCGCGGGCAAGAGTATTGCGCGGAGGCTTGGGGCGCATGTCGTCGGGGACGGGGTGGAGTTCGGGTTCTGGGCGCCCGAGCTTCTGGACTGGCACGTGTCGCAGAGCGACATCTTCCTGGAAATCCTGCGCGCGCCCGACGACCTTGATCTGACCGCCTCGCATACGGAGGCCCGGTTCGAGCGGATGCTGTTGCCGGTGGTGCGGAGCGAGGGCTTCGTCTTCTCGGCCGCGCAGGGCGTCAGGGCCGGGCGGCGGGACCGGACGGGGGACTTCTATGCGCTGGTGTGGCGCGATGCGGAGGGGGCGCTGACGCGCGTGCTGGATCCGCTGGCGATGTCGCTGCCCTATGGCGCCTTCGCGCCGGCGGAGGTGTATGACGTGGCCGCGATGCAGGCGGAGCGGCCCGACCGCGCCTATTTCGAGGCGCTGAAGGGCGCGGCGCCGCACAAGTTCGGCCCGCCGACGAGCATCCTGCAGCTTCACATTCCGACCGCGACCGCCGGGGGCACGCTGGCGAGCCTGACGCGCCACATCGAGCGGATCGCGGCGCGGGTGGAAAACGGGCTGGCGCTTGAGCCGGCGGACGAGCTTTTCGTGGGCTACGATGCGGTGCAGCCCCTGCCGGTGGAGCCCACGACCGTGTTCGAGACCGGCCCCGGCTTCTGGGCGGAAGAGGTGCTGGACGGCGATGTGGCGGAGGTGACGCTGACGCGGCCCAGCACGACGAACTGGGGCTATGACGTGGTGATTTCCGGCATGGCGACGGTGAACCCGGTGCTTCTGGAAAGCGGGCGGCCCGACGAGCTGATCGACCTGGCCGCCGCGCTGCACGGGTTTCCGGGCGGGCCGAAGAAGCTGATCCTGGACGTGGTGTTCGGGCATTCGGACAACCAGGGGCTCGACGCGCTGGCGAGCCACTATTTCGCCGGCCCGAACATGTACGGGCAGAACCTCGACTACAAGAACCCGATCGTGCGGGCGATCCTTCTGGAGATGCAGCGAAGGAAGGTGAATTTCGGGGCGGACGGCGTGCGCGTGGACGGGGCGCAGGATTTCAAGTGGTGGGATCCGGCGACGCAGGCGCTGCACCATGACGACGATTACCTGCAGGAGATGTCGGACATCGTGCAGGAGGTTGCGGGCACCGAATACCGCCCGTGGTTCGTGTTCGAGGACGGGCGGCCCTGGCCCGAGGAGGACTGGGAGCTGAGTTCGACCTACCGCGCGGTGATCGAGGCGCAGCGGGATGACGATATCTTCCAGTGGGGGCCGCTGACCTTCGCCCATAACACGCCCTTCATCTACACCTTCTGGGTGTCGAAATACTGGCGCATCCAGGAGATTTTGCGCCACGGGGAGAACTGGATATCCGGGACCGCGAACCACGACACGCTGCGGCGGGGCACGCAGGTGAGCCCGAAGCTGAACATCAACACGCGGCTGGGCGAGACGCGGATGGAGATCCTCGACAAGGCCTATGACAACCCCGCCGTGTCGATGCTGACCTATGCCGTGTTTCCCGGCGTGCCGATGGATTTTCTGAACGCGACGGCGCGGGCCAGCTGGGGCTTCATCCGCAACCAGGACGACCGGTACGGCGTGAAGGTGGTGGCCGAAGAGGCGATCAGCCTGAAATGGCAGGTGGACGAGTACAGCTATTCGACGCCGGGAAGTTTCCGGCGCCTGAAGGCGCTTGGTTTCGAGACGCGGGAGGACCTGGCGCGGTTCTTCGAGTTCCTGCCGGCGCTGGTGGAGGTGACGGAATATCACCTCGATACGATCGCGGCGCTTCTGAACGCGGTGGAGCCCGCGCTGTCGGGCCCGGTGCGGTTCACGGTGGAGAATCTGAAGGAGATCGCGCGGGCGTGGATGGATGACATGCACGAATACTGCAACGTGTCGCATTCCTTCTCGCTGCTCGACCCGGCGCAGACGCGTTTCATGCGGCGCTTGCGGGAGTTCCGGCTGGAGAACCCGTGGCTGACGGGGAATTTCGGAGCGGGCGACGATTTCCGCTATCTCGAACCGATCGACGGGCGGACGGTTTTCGCCGCGCACCGGCAGGGGCCGGACGGCATGGGCGTGTTCACGCTTTGCCATATGGAAGGCAAGCCCACGGGGGTGATCGAGCCCCTGGACCTTCTGCCCGAGGGCGCGCCCCGGGACGGGTGGCGCGTGGCGCTGGCCAGCCCGCTGATCGGAGAGGATTACGAGGGCGGGCCGCTGGCGCTGGAAGATTCGATGGGTGTCGTTTTCGTCCGGAAATGACCGCGCCTGTCGGTTGACCGGCGGGTTGCCCGTTGGTACGGGGCGGTATTCTCAGGGCGGGGTGAAAGTCCCTACCGGCGGTATAGCCCGCGAGCGCCATTTCGATGAGATGGGTCAGCAGATTCGGTGAAACTCCGAAGCCGACGGTGATAGTCCGGATGGGAGAGAATGCAGTGGGTTGGCCCTGAAGGGGGCTGTCCCCTGTCGCTCTGGGATTGCGTCATGACGACAGGAGGACATCTGATGACAAAATCCCACAGGTTCGCATTCATCAAGGCACGCTGGCATGCCGATATCGTGGATCAGGCGCAGGCCGGGTTCGAGGCACGGCTGACGGAACTGGGCGTGGCGTACGAGGTGGATGTGGTTGAGGTGCCCGGCGCGTTCGAGCTTCCGCTGATGGCGAAGCGGCTGGCGCGGACCGGACGGTACGATGCGATCGCGGCGGCGGCGTTTGTCGTGGACGGGGGCATCTACCGGCACGATTTCGTGGCCGGCACGGTGGTGAACGGGTTGATGCAGGTCGGGCTAGAGACCGATGTGCCGGTGCTGTCGGTGTCGCTGACCCCGCATCATTTCCAGGAGACGGAGGCACACCGCGCGTTCTTCCTCGACCACTTCGTGAAGAAGGGGGCCGAGGCGGCGGATGCGGCGCTGCACATGGCCGGGCTTGGCGCTGTGCACGAGGTGGCGGCCTGAGGACAGGGGCCGCCACGGCGGCGGGCGTCAGGACATGATGAGCCCGCCGTCGACGTTGATCGTCTGGCCGGTGATATAGGCGGCGTCGTCGCTGGCGAGGAAGGCGACGAGGCCCGCCACGTCGCTGCCCTTGCCCGCGCGCTTCATCGGGATGTTCCCGACCCAGTCCTGCATCAGTTCGCCGGGGCCGTAATCGCCCAGCATCTGGCCCCAGACGCGATCGTTGTAATCCCACATGTCGGTTTCGATGATGCCGGGGCAGATGGCGTTGACGGTGATCCCGTCGAGCGCCACCTCTTTCGCGAGGCTTTGGGTGAGGCCCATGACGCCGAATTTCGAGGCGGCGTAATGGGGGGTATAGATGAAGCCGTCGCGGGCCTGGCCGGAGGCGGTGTTGATGAGGCGGCCGCCCGAGCCTTGCGCGCGCATGTGGCGGATCGCCTCCTGGCAGCAGAGGAAGACGCCCTTGGTGTTGACGTCCATCGTCGCATCCCATTCGGCTTCGGTCAGATCCTCGACCTTCGCGATGGTGATGATGCCCGCGTTCTGGACGGAGATGTCGATCTGCCCGAAGGCGCGGGCGGCGGTGTCGTAGAGGGCGGCGACCTGCGCCTTGTCGGTAACGTCGCAGCGGAGGCCAAGCGCGCGGTCGGGCGGGCCGAGGCGGGCCGCGGCCTCTTCCACATCCTCCTCGACCGAGGCGATCGCGAGGTTGGCGCCTTCCTCGAAGAAGCGGGTGGCGAGGGCGAAGCCGATCCCCTTGTTGCCGCCGGTGATGACGACGGTCTTGTTTTCAAACCGGTTCACGCTGAAGCCCTCCCTCGGGGTCGTTCTGCGCGGCGTCGGGGACAAGCCGGGCCGCGGTGAATTTGTCGGTGATGAGGAGGTCGATGACGCCGGTGCGGAGCGCGCCTTCGATGGCCTTCGTCTTGGACTGGCCGCCGGCCAGCGCCATGACGCGATCCACGCCCCGGAGGCTTTCGAGCGGCATGCCGATCACCCGGTCGTCGAGCGGGGTTTTCACGAGCGCGCCGTCGGCGTCGAAGAAGCGCAGGCTGATATCGCCGACGCCGCCCGCCTCGGCGATGTCCGCGAGTTCGCGGGAGGAGAAGACGTTGCCGCTGCGCGCGAGCATGGAAGAGGGTTCGACGGCGCCGATGCCGACGATGGCCAGGGTGATCTTGCCGAAGAGATCCATGGTTTCGCGCACGTAGGGATCGCCCAGGAGGACGAGCTTGGCCTCGCGGGACTGGGCGACGCCCGGGGCGCTGAGCAGATGCGCTTCGGCCCCGGTCAGCCGGGCGAGGCGGGTGGTGAGCTGGTTGGCGTGGATCTGGACGGTGGGATCGCCCATGCCGCCCAGCGTCTGGACGATGTGCTTGGCGCGGCCGCCCTTCATCGGGTGGATGTTGTCGACCATCCTGAGGATGGTTTCCGACCAGCTTGAGACGCCGATGATTTCGCCGGGTTGCAGCGTGGCTTCGAGGAAATGGGCCGCCGCCTCGCCGATGCGGGCCATGATCGCGCCGTCGCGGTCTTCGGAGCATTCGACGACGATGGCCTCGCTGACGCCGAAGCGATCGCGGATCGCCGTTTCCAGTTCGGCATAGGTGCCCGAGGGGGCGACGACGGTGGTGCGGACGATTTCCTCGTCCACCGCCTTCTTGAGGATCCGCGAGACGGTGGCCTGGGAGATCCGCAGGTGTTTGGCGATGTCCGCCTGCCGGGCGCCCTCGATATGGTACATCTGCGCGACCCGCGCGATGAGCCTGAGTTCGTTTAGGCGGGACATGCTTGGCCGTCTCTCCGGGGCGGATTCTGTGAATAATTATGCACTAGACTGGCGGGAGGGCGCGCGCAACCGCGCTGCGCCATTCCGCGAGCTTCCGCCGCCGTGCCTCGGCGGGCATCCGGGGTTCGAGGGGGGCGTCGTGGCTGACCAGCCGGGCCAGCGCGTCGAGCCCGTCCCAGACCCCGGTGGCGAGGCCGGCGAGGTGGGCGGCGCCGAGCGCCGAGGCTTCGGAATTGCGGCAGGGGGTGACGGGGTGGTCGAGGAAATCGGCGACCATCTGCATCAGGAAGGGGTTGCGGCTGGCGCCACCGTCGACGGAGAGGCGCCCGATGGTGCCCGCCGCCTCGGCCATGATGGCGAAGACGTCGTTGACCTGAAGCGCCATGCTTTCGGCGGCGGCGCGGGCGACATGGGCGGGGCCCGAGGCGAAGGAGAGGCCCGCGACGAGCCCGCGTGCCTCGGAATTCCAGTGCGGCGAGCCGAGCCCGACATGGGCGGGGACGAGCGAGACGCCTTCGGTCGTGTCGACCGTCTGGGCGAGATCGATCAGGGCATCGACGCTGTCGAGCCCCAGAAGTTCCGCCGTCCAGGGGAAGACCGAGGCGCTGGTGAGGATGTTGCCTTCGAAGGCGAAGGTGGAGGTGCCGTCCAGCGACCAGGCGATGGTGGTGGTGATGCCCGGAGGCGGGGGTACGTAGCGGGCGACCGTTGTCATCACCGACGATCCCGTGCCGAAGGTGGCCTTGCCGTCGCCCGGCGTGAAGGCGCCGTGGCTGAAGAGGGCGGCGTGGGAATCGCCGATGGCCGAGGCGATGGGAATGCCGTCGGGCAGGGGGGCCGCGTCGCGGGTGGTGCCGAAGACATGCGCGGAATCGTGCACCTCGGGCAGCATCGCCGGGTCGAGCCCGAAGAGGGCGCAGAGCGTATCGTCCCAGCGGCCCTCGGCGAGGTTGAAGAGCTGGGTGCGGGCGGCGTTGGAGCGGTCGGTGGCGTGGCGCGCGCCGCCGGTGAACTTCCAGATCAGCCAGCTGTCGACCGTGCCGATGCAGATATCGCGGTGGCGCTGGGCGCGGCCGAGAAGCCAGGCGGCCTTGGTGGGCGGGAAGAGCGGATCGATCGGCAGGCCGGTGCGGGCGATGACCCCGGCCTCGTGGCCCGCATCGCGGAGGCGGGCGCAGTCGGGCGCGGTGCGGCGGCATTGCCAGGTGATGACGGGGCCGAGGGGATCGCCCGTCGCACGATCCCAGATCAGGACGGATTCGCGCTGGTTCGAGATGCCGAGGGCCAGGATTTCGGTGCCGGGTGCGGCGGCGAGGCAATCGCGCACCGCCGCGCGGGTGGCCGCCCAGATCGCATCTGCATCCTGTTCGACCCAGCCCGGCTGGGGGTGGGAGGTGGGGACCGGGGCCGATCCGCTGGCGATGATCGCGCCGTCCTGCCTGACCAGTACCGCCTTCGAGTTGGTGGTGCCTTCGTCAACGGCGAGAACGGCGCGGTCCGGCATGGATCATCCCTTGCGCTTGAGAAGCGCGGTTGCGCTGGCGGCGATGGCGTCGGGCGACATGCCGAAATCGTCGAGCAGCTGGTTGGCCGACCCGGTATGGGCGAAGACGCCCGGCACGCCAAGCCGCGTCATGGGGACGGGGCAGGTTTCGACCACGACCTCGGCCACCGCGCTGCCGAGCCCGCCGAAGGTGGTGTGTTCCTCGCAGGTTAGGATCGCGCCGGTTTCGCGGCAGGCGGCTTCGATCGCGGCGGTGTCGATCGGGCGGACGGTGGCCATGTTGAGGACGCGGGCCGCGATGCCCTTGGCCGACAGGAGCGTGGCCGCCATCAGGGCGCGGTGGGTGAGAACGCCGTTTGCGATGATCGTGAGATCGGTGCCCTCGTGCAGGGTGTCGGCCCGGCCCAGTTCGAAGACGTGATCTTCGGGGAAGAGATCGGGCACGCCGACGCGGCTGAGCCGGAGGAAGCAGCCGCCCACATAATCGGCCGCCCAGGCGACCGCCGCGGCGGTTTCGATCCGGTCGGCGGGGGCGATGACGGGGACGTTGGGGAGGGCGCGGATCCAGGCGAAATCCTCGATCGAGTGATGGGTGGCGCCCAGTTCGCCGTAGGCCATGCCGGAGCTGATGCCCACGAGTTTGACGTTGGTTTCGGAATAGGCGACGTCGGCCTTGATCTGTTCGAGCGCGCGGCCCGTCAGGAAGGGCGAGGCGGCGCAGACATAGGGCACCTTGCCGCCATTGGCGAGGCCGGCGCCGACGCCGACCATGTTCTGTTCGGCGATGCCCACGTTGATGAGCCTTTCGGGGAACTTGTCGCGGAAGCCCGAAAGCTTCGACGATCCCACCGAGTCGTTGCAGACCGCGACGATATCGCGGTTGGTTTCGCCCATCGCCTCGAGCGTGGCGACGAAGGCGTCGCGGCAGTCGTGGAGTTTTGCCGTCTCAAAGGGCGCGTTCATTCGGCGGCCTCCGTCAGTTCGGACATGGCCTTTTTGTACTGGTCTTCGTTCGGCACCTTGTGGTGCCAGGCGACGTTGTCGGACATGAAGGAAATGCCGTGGCCCTTGTTGGTGTGGGCGACGATGCATTTCGGTTTGCCGGGCACGGCGGCATCCTTCGAGATGGCGCGGCAGATCTGGGCGTGGTCGTGGCCGTCGATTTCCTCGACATGCCAGCCGAAGGCCTCGAGCTTCGGCGCGAAGGGGGCGAGATCGTTGGTTTCGGCCAGGCGCGCGCCCTGCTGGAGGCGGTTGTGGTCGATGATGAGGGTGAGGTTGTCGAGCCCGAACTGGGCGGCGGCCATGATCGCCTCCCAGTTGGAGCCTTCCTGCATCTCGCCGTCGCCGGTGATGACGAAGGTGCGCCAGGGCCGGGTGTCGAGCTTTGCCGCCGTGGCCATGCCGACGCCCACGGGAAGCCCGTGGCCGAGGGGGCCGGTGTTGGTTTCGACGCCGGGGACGTAGACGCGATTCGGGTGGCCATTGAGGCGCGAGCGGTGGCCGAGGAAGGTGGAGATCTCGTCTTTCGGGATGAAACCGCGCTCGGAGAGCACGATGTAAAGCGCCAGCGCGGTGTGCCCCTTGCTGAGCACGAGCCGGTCGCGTTCGGGATCGAGCGGGGCCGCGGGATCGACCGAAAGTTCGTGGAAATAGAGGCAGGTGAGCAGGTCGATCACCGACATTTCGCCGCCGATATGGCCTGCGCCGGCCTCGAAGACCGCCTGCAGATCCCGCCGGCGGATCCGGTTTGCGATGCTGCGAAGTTCGTCGGGAGTCATCGTCGCTCCTGCATAAATATTCGCGCAATAAAAAACATACAGGCGAATGGAATGTCAAGCCGGACTCTCGCGCATGTGCGCTGCAGCGGAGAAGTTATGCGTTGCTGGGCGCTGCTTCCTGAGTTCCGGTTGACAGGCCAGAATTGCTCAGCTAAGCATTTTCCATCGTATGTGAATAAATATGCGACCAAGGCGCGACGGGAGGGAGAATGGCCGACGCATCGCAACCACGATCTGGCCTTGGCGTTCTGAAGGACGCCTTTTCGCTGAGTGGTGCGACGGGCCCCCTGATCGGGCTTTTGCTGTTATGCGCCTTTCTGTCGATCGCGACCGATTCCTTCCTGTCGATCCGGAATTTCCTGAACATCCTCGACCAGATCACCGTGCTGGGCATCCTGGCGGTCGGCATGACCTTCGTCATCCTGATCGGCGGGATCGACCTGTCGGTGGGATCGGTGCTGGCGCTGTCGATGATGATCCTCGGCTATCTGAACGTGGAGGCCGGGCTGCCGATGAGCGTGGCGATCACCGGGGCGCTTCTGGCCTCGGCGCTGGCGGGGGCGGTGTCGGGGTTCATGATAACGGTCTTCGCCGTGCCCGCCTTCATCGCGACCCTTGCGATGATGTCGATCGCGCGGGGGCTGGCGAGCATGATCACCAACGGGTCGCAGATCATCGGCTTTCCGGCCTGGTTCAACATGGGGGCGATCATCCGTTATGGCGGGTTTCTGACCATGACCGTGGCGGTGATGCTGATCGTCTTCGTCGCCGCCTGGCTGTTTCAGCGCTACCGGCAGGAGGGCCGCGCCCTGTACGCGATCGGCGGCAATCCGGAGGTGGCGCGGCTTGCGGGGATCAACGTCAGCCGCATGACCATCATGGTCTACACCGCCTGCGCCGCGCTGTCGGGGCTGGGCGGCGTGTTGCTGGCCGCGCGGCTGGATGCCGTGCAGCCGACGATCGGGATCGCTTACGAGCTCGATGCCATCGCGGCGGTCGTGATCGGGGGCACGAGCCTGTCGGGGGGCACCGGCGGCATCGTCGGCACCCTGATCGGCGTTCTGATCATCGGGGTTCTGAGGAACGGGCTGAACCTTCTGTCGGTCTCGCCCTTCCTGCAGGCCGTCATCATCGGGCTGGTGATCGTGCTGGCCGTGGCGGCGGAGACGTTCAAGCGGGCGAGCCGCTGACACAAAACGCCCGCGGGGGATGATCCCCCGGGGCGCATATCGAATGGCTCGCCTTTGTCGAGCGCAACCGGTCCCACAGGGAATGAGGGGCCAACCAATGAGGAGGAAAGTTTGATGAAATCCGCGATCAAGACGATGCTGGCGGCGACTGCCCTGACGGCAGTGGCAGCCTCGGCATCCGCCGAGAGCCATGTGGGCGTGGGGATCGAGAAGATCGGCCTCGCCGTGCCGAACCTGCAGGCCGACTTCTTCAACCAGATCAAGCTGGGCGTCGAGAACTATGCCGCGTCGCTGGGGATCGAGGTGATCACCGTGGACGCCAAGGGCGACACCGCCACCCAGGTGAGCCAGGTGCAGGACCTGATCACCCAGGGTATCGACGCCTTCATCTATATCCCTGCCGGGGCTGCCGCCGCCGCCGTTCCGACCCGCCTTGCGCGCCAGGAAGGCATTCCGGTGATCAACGTCGACCGCGAGCCCGAGGGCGAGCCCGGCGATACCGTGATCTACGGCGAGAACGTGATGTCGTCCTACGAAGTGTGCTCGTCGATCATCGAGCGCGCGGGCGGCGAAGGCAAAATGGTGATCATCCACGGCCAGAAGGGCACGACGCCCGAGGTGCAGCGCTTCGAAGGCTGCAAGATGGCGATCGACGAGAACCCCGGGGTTGAGCTTGTCGCCCAGCAGTGGACGCAGATGTGGTCGCCCGACGAAGGCTTTTCGATCGGTCAGAACATGCTGCAGGCCCATCCCGACCTGAAGATGATCTTCGGCCAGGCCGATGGCATCGCCATGGGTGCCGCGAAGGCCGTGCAGGCCGCGGGCCTTGACGATCAGATCGTCGTCGGCGGGTATGACGGCGACGTGGCCGCGCTGGAATCGCTCGCCCGCTGCGACACGCCCTTCGTCGTGACCGCAACGCAGAGCACGCAGGCGATGGGTGTGCTGGCCGTGAATTCGGCGATTGCCGTGTCGAAGGGTGCTTCCGTGCCCGCGCGGCAGATCCCGAACGCGGTCTTGACCGATTGCGACAACGCGCAGCAGTTCGTCGAGAAGCACCCCTGATCCGAACCCCGGACGTCGCGCCATGACCGATACCGCGCCGATCCTGACCTTGCGGAACATCTGCAAGTCGTTCGGGCCCATCGAGGTTCTGCACAATGTGGACCTCGATGTGCATGCGGGGGAAGTCGTGGCGCTTCTGGGCGAGAACGGTGCCGGGAAGTCGACGCTGTCGAACATCATTTCCGGCGCGGTTCTTCCCAGTTCCGGCGAGATGACGTGGCTGGGCGCGCCCTATGCGCCCGCCACCCCCAAGGAGGCGATCGATGCCGGGGTGGGGATGATCCAGCAGGAGCTTCTTCTGCTGCCGCACCTGTCGATCGCGGAGAACATGTTCGTCGGACGCTATCCGACGCGGGCGGGCGGGGTGGACCGCCGCGAGATGCAGCGCCGCGCGCTTCAGGGGATGGAGCGGCTGGGGCTGAAGCTGCCGCCCGGGCGGCTGGTGGGCGGGCTGTCCACCGCGAGCCAGCAGCTGATCGAGATCGCCAAGGCGCTGACCCATGACGCGAAGCTTCTGATCCTCGACGAGCCGACCGCGGCGCTGGGCGGCGAGGAAACCCAGCTTCTGTTCCGCCAGATCGAGCGGCTGAAATCGGAAGGGGTGGGGATCATCTACATTTCCCACCGGCTGGAAGAGATCAAGCAGATCGCCGACCGGATCATCGTGCTGCGGGACGGGGCACGGGTGCAGGAATTCGACACCGCCGACCTGCCGGTGCGCACCATCGTGGAGGCGATGGTGGGGCGCAGCATGGACCAGCTTTTCCCGCCCTTGCCGGTGCCATCGGAGGAGATCGTGCTGGAGGTGAAGGGCCTCGGCGCGCGCCTGGGCGCGTTTTCGGATGTGAGTTTCAGCGTGCGGAAGGGCGAGATCTTCGGGATCTCGGGCCTTGTGGGCGCGGGGCGGACGGAGCTTGTGCGCGCGATCGCCGGGGCCGATCCGATCGCCGCGGGGACGGTGCATCTGAACGGCCGGGACGTGACGCCGCGGTCGCCGGGCGATGCGATCCGGAACGGGATCATCCTGGTGCCGGAGGACCGGAAGCTGCAGGGCGTGATCCTGCCGCACAGCATCCAGGAGAATATCGGCTATTCGAATTTCGAATCCGTCGGGCGCGCGGGCTGGGTGTCGAAGCGGAAGATGCGGAGTTTCGCGGACGAGAACATCCGGCGCTTCGGCGTGAAGGGCCGCGGCCATCAGAACGCCAACGAGATGTCGGGCGGCAACCAGCAGAAGGTGGTGATCGCCAAATGGCTGGCGCGGAACCCGAGCGTTGTTCTTCTGGACGAGCCGACGCGGGGGATCGACGTGGGCGCGCGATCGTCGATCTACGAGATCATTCATGGGCTTGCCGAGGCCGGGGTGCCGGTGATCGTCGTGAGTTCCGACCTCGAGGAGGTTCTGGGCGTGTCGAACCGCATCCTCGTGATGGCGGCGGGGCGGCAGGCCGGTATTCTCGACCATAGCGAGGCCAACGACGTTTCGGTGATGGAACTGGCGACGGCCTGAGGCGCAAGACAAAGAAGGACGATCAGATGACCGAGATCACGCTTAACGCCCCCGCCCTGTTCGACCTGTCGGGCCGTGTCGCCCTCGTGACGGGGGCGGGGAGCGGCATCGGGCAGCGCATCGCGCTTGGGCTGGCGCAATGCGGGGCGGATGTTGCCTGCCTCGACCGGCGCACCGATGGCGGGCTGGCCGACACGAAGGCGATGATCGAGGGCGCGGGGCGGAAGGTTCTGACGATTTCCGCCGATGTGACCGACCGCGCCGCGCTGGACGCAGCGGTGGCGGAGGCGGAAGGGGTGCTTGGCCCCCTCGGGATCGCGGTGAACGCCGCCGGGATCGCCAATGCGAACCCCGCCGAGGAGATGGAGGAAGAGCAGTACCAGACGATGATGGACATCAACATGAAGGGTGTCTTCTTTTCCTGCCAGGCCGAGGCGAACGCGATGCTGAAGCACGGCAAGGGATCGATCATCAACATCGCGTCGATGTCGGGGGTGATCGTGAACCGGGGGCTGAGCCAGGTGCATTACAACGCCTCGAAGGCCGGTGTGATCCACATGTCGAAATCGATGGCGATGGAATGGGTGGGTCGCGGCGTGCGCGTGAACTCGATCTCGCCCGGCTATACCGCGACGCCGATGAACACGCGGCCCGAGATGGTGCACCAGACCAAGGAATTCGAAAGCCAGACGCCGATGCAGCGGATGGCGAGCGTGGACGAGATGGTGGGGCCGGCGGTGTTCCTGGCCTCGGACGCCTCGTCGTTCTGCACCGGGGTGGATTTGCTGGTGGACGGCGGCTTCTGCTGCTGGTGAGCGGCCGGCGCGTCAGGCGCCGGCCGGTTCGGGCGCGCGGCTGTCGCGTTCGCCCTTCCGATCCTCGCGCGGCGGGCGGCCGAACTTGCGGGCGTAGTCGCGGCTGAACTGGGCGGGGCTTTCATAGCCCACGTCGAAGGCCACGGCGGACATCGGCGCCTCGGTTTCGAGGATCAGGCGGCGCGCTTCCAGGAGGCGGATATCCTTCTGGTACCGGCCCGGGGAGAGGCCCGTCACCGCCTTGAAATGGGCGTGGAAGGACGACTTGCTCATGCCCGCCTGCGCGGCCAGCGCGCCGACCGAGAGCGGCCGGTCGATGGCGCCGCGGATCGAGCGGATCGCCCGGGTGAGGTGGTTCGAGGGATCGTCGCGTTTCAGGAAGCGGCGCAGGATCGCGCCCTGCGGCGAGACGAGGAGACGGGCGTGCACCTCTTCCAGCAGGATCGGGCCGAGGAGCGGGAGCGCGGCGCCGTCGCGGACCATCGCGAGAAGGCGGTGGAGGGCGCCCCGCAGATCGGGGTCGGCGGGGTGGCCCATCAGCGCGCCCGGGGGCGCGGGGCCGTCGTCGAAATCCGGCATCCTGTCATAGAAGCCCCGGAGGAGGGCGAGGTCGATGGGGAGGACGAGGGCGAGATAGGGGATGTCGGGGGACGCCTCGGTGATGCGCGAGAGGACGGGGAGGTCATGGCTGACCAGAACCGCGTGGCCCGCCGGGCAGTGGACGCAGAGGGCGCCCGCCCCGACCGATTTCGCGCCCTGGAGGATCAGGCAGAGGAGCGGGCGGTAGAGCGTGCCCTCGATCGCCGAGGGATGGCTGCGGCGAAGGAGCACGGCGTCGCCCAGCCCCAGAGGCGTGCTGCCATCGGCGGGGGCGAGATCGGTGGCCAGTTCGATGAGCGGGTCTGGCATGGGCCGGTTTCCTTCGGGGTGATACGGGCATAGCAGGGTATTTCGCGAGTTTTGCCAATTTTCTTGTCTGTTGGAGGATTTGGCAAGGATTGGGGAGGATTGAACAAGATAGGTGGCCTGTCGGCCGCTAGGGTTCGGAGGATCGGGATATACAGGCCCCCTGGGCCGTTCGGAACAAGCGAAAGGGCGTATCATGACCAATCCGACCGCAGCCGGGACAACCGATGCGAAGGGCCTGCCGATGGTGGGCTTCAGCACCTACCTGATCGACGATGCCGACGCCGCCGGCGCGGTGGCCGCCGCGATCGAGGCGGGGTATCGCCATATCGATACCGCCGCGGGGTATTTCAACGAGGCGGGCGTGGGCGAGGGGATCCGGGCCGGGATGGCCGCGCAGGGGCTGGGCCGGGGCGACATCTTTGTGACCACGAAGCTCTGGCCCGGGAACCCCGCCTGGGGGGATGCGCCGAAGGGCTATGACGAAACCCTCGCGGCCTTCGAGGCGTCGCGGACGGCGCTGGGGCTCGATCATGTGGATCTGTACCTGATCCACGCGCCGTCGGGCGGCGCGGAGCGGGTGAACGAGTGGCGCGCGCTTCTTGACCTGAAGGCCGAAGGCAAGGCGCGGGCGATCGGGGTGAGCAACTACACCGAGGCCCATATCGAAGAGATCCGGGCCGCGGGGCTGCCCCTGCCCGAATACAACCAGATCGAACTGCACCCCTGGACGCAGAAGCCCGCGCTTCTGGGGTATATGGCCGGGAACGGCATTCTGCCCATTGCCTACAGTTCGCTTGTGCCCCTGTCGGACTGGCGGGCCGCGCCGGGGCAGGCCAGCGCGAAGACCGACGAGATGCGGGCGGCGGGGGCGGACGAGGCCTCTCCCTTCAAGGCGATGGCGGGGAAATACGGGGTGAGCGAGGCGCAGGTTCTGTTGCGCTGGGCCGTGCAGCGGGGTTTTCCGGTGCTGCCGAAGAGCCTGAACCCCGAACGGATGCGGCAGAACATCGACCTGTTCGGGTTCGAGATCGACGCGGGCGACATGGCGCTGATCGCGACGATGGACCGGGGCGACGGGGTGGCCTGGGCGACGCGCGTTTCATGGGGTAAGGCGCGGGATTGATCGCGATCAAGGCGCCGCTGTCCCCGCGGGCGCAGGATCGGCTGGTGGGCCCGGCAGGGGTTCGACGCGCCGCGAAGGGAACAGCGATATGGCAGAGGCCGGGGACGCCGACTGGGATGTGATCGTCATCGGATCGGGCATCGGTGGGATGGCCGCGGCGGCCGCGCTGTCGAAGCTGGGGCATAGGGTGCTTCTTCTGGAGCAGTACCAGACGCTGGGCGGCCTGACGCACAGCTTTTCCATGGAGGGGTTTCAGTGGGACGCGGGCATTCATTACCTGAATTGCGTCGCGCCGGATGACCGCGAACGGGATATCCTGAACTGGCTGTCGGAGACGCCGATCGAATTCACGTCGGTGGGGGCGGTTTACGACATGCTGCATATCGGCGATGCGCCGCCCCTGGCGCTGTCGCGGCCCTACGAGGCGCAGGAGCGCGACCTGAAGGACCGGTTTCCCGATGAGGCCGAGGCGATCGAGGCCTGGATCGCTGCGCTGCGGGAGGGCCGGGAGGCGATGATGAAGATCACGCTGACCCGGGCGCTGCCCGATATCGTCGGCGCGGCGGTGAAGTGGTGGCACGGGCGCGCCATCGAGCGCTGGTGCGGGCGGACGACGCAGGAGGTGATCGACGAGATCACCGACAACCCCGCGCTGGCCGCGGCCTTCGCCGCGCAGTGGTTCGACCATGGCGGGCGGCCCAGCAAGGCGAGCTTCGCGATGCATGCGCTGATCTATGGATCCTACCTTGAAAGCGGGGCGTGGTATCCGGAGGGCGGCGGGGCGGCCTTTGCGGCGCATATCCTGCCGACGATCACCGGGGCCGGGGGCGCGGCGCGGGCCGGCACCCGGGTTGAGACGCTTCTGATCGAGGAGGGCCGGGCCGTGGGGGTGCGGACGGCGGAGGGCGCGGAGATCCGCGCCGGTGCCGTGATCTCGGATATCGGGGCGCGGGAGACGGTGAACCGGCTTCTGCCCGAAGGCAGCGGGTACGAGGACTGGGCCGCCGCGATCAACGCGCTGCCGCATTCGGTGGCGCATTTCAGCCTGTTCCTGGGGTTCGAGGGCGATATCGAGGCGGCGGGGGCGACGCGGGCGAACCACTGGATCTATCCCGGGGGCGCGGTCGATGTCGTCTGGACGGATGCGCCCGACAGCCCGCCGCCCGGGATGTTCGTGTCCTTCGCCTCGCTGAAGGATGCCGCGCACGATCCGGGGCCCGCGCGGAAATACGCGGGCGAGCTGGTGGCCTGGACCGACTGGTCGGCGGTTGAGCGCTGGGCGGATCTGGAGCCGGGGGCGCGGGGCGAGAGCTATGCGGCCTCCAAGGAGAAGGTGGAGGCGGTGCTCTTCGCCCAGTTCGAGGCGCAGTTTCCGGAGCTGGCGAAGCTGGTGGTGTTCCGCAACCTTTCGACACCGCTTTCCACGACCGCGATCACGGGGCATCACCATGGCGCGTTCTACGGGATCGATGTGACGCCCGAGCGGGTGTTCAGCACGGCCTTGCAGGCGAAGACGCCGGTGCCGGGGCTTTATCTCGGCGGGCAGGATGTGATGAGCCCGGGGATACCCGGGGCGCTTTGGGGCGGGATCTTTGCGGCGTCGGGTGTCGACCCGATGGTGTTTCGTGCGCTGCCCTGACGGGCGTTACTGGCCGAAGACGTGGCGCGCGGCCTCGGCGCGGTTCTTGACGCCGAGCTTGCGGTAGGCCGATTTCGAGTATTCGGCGACGGTATGGGGCGAGAGGTTCAGTTCCTTCGCGGTTTCCTTGCGCGAGGCGCCGTTGCAGATGAGCGTCAGGATTTCGCGTTCACGCGGGCTGAGCCCGCCCATGAGGTGGCCCGGATCCTTCGCAAGTTCGCCGAGCCGCCGGTGGACGAGGAAGCAGAAGGCCTGAACGTCGGACATCAGCGGGGCGAACCTGTCTTCGAAAGCGTCGCGGCTGAGCCCGCAGCCGATGTTGAAGCCGCCGAAGCGGGGGGATCCTTCGAGGTGCATCGGGAGGCCGAAGCCGCTGCGGAACCCGACTTTTTCGGCCCCGCGGATGAAGCGCTGGGCGCTGTCGGGCAGGTAACCGTAATCGGGCAGGTAGGCGATCCCGGTGCGGGTGGGTTCGTAGCTGTGGCAGCAATAATCGAGAAACGGATCCTGCCCCGGATCGGTGGCGGTGTAGAGCTGGGGGATGTTGGTGCGAAGTTCGAGGTTCGTCCGTTCCGCATTGGTCATGATGTAGATGACGTGGGGCAGGCCGGCCGCGCGAAAGGCCCCCAACGCGAAGGCCCAGACTGCGTCGGCGCTGTTTTGGCTTTCCAGTGCCGCCGCCTTTTCGATCAGCATTCAGGATCCCCCCATTTGGAGGGATAGCGTTGGGGGTCTTTGAATGCAAGTCTCTGTAATTGCACACTTTTTAAGTAGATCAGGGAAATCCAATGGATGAGTTTCAGTTCAAGTCACCAGCGGCTGCGACGGTTTCGACCGAGGTGGGGAGCGGTCAGCCGGATGCGGGGGACATTCAGATCATGGTTCTGATGATCGAGGGCGTCTGGGGAACGAATGGTGTGGCCTATGACGGCACCGGCATCGGCATCGAGCCGACTTTCGAGTTTGCCGATGACGTGGTGGAGTTTCCGAGTTTCTTCGAGGATCCGTCTTTCGGATAAAAGGATTTCAGCACGAAAGCCTTTGCGGCGCGGGCAAGACCCGCGCCGTTTCCGTTGCGGGGCAGGGGGCGTTTCACAGAGCCTGTTCGCATCGCGTGCCTTGCCAATCCGGCAGGCGGATCATGGGCTTAGGCGGTCATACCCCCCCAAATGGGGGGATTTTCGTTGCAGGCGGTATCGGGTGCACTGAGGTCTGTAAAAGTTGTGGGGGAATCTATGTTTCGACTTTTATCGATTGCGCTGGCGGCGCTTTTGCCAGTCACATCGGCGTTCGGTGCGACCCTGAGTTCCTCAGGGATTGCCGAGTTGGATGTCAATGGCACGCTCTATGATGTCACCTTCGTCGATGGGTCTTGCAACACGGTCTATGACTGTGCGAGCGGCACCGATTTCGATCTGAACGAGGCGGATGCCGAAGCCGCTATTCAGGCGATCGCCACGTTGTTCCTGTTGCCGGAGAATGAAGCCTTCAACATGGATCCGTCGCTGACCGACGGGTGCCTGACGGCAGAGTACTGCGTGATTTTCGTGCCCTATGGGTACAATCCGGCAAACAACAGTTTCCTAACCTGGAACTTCGGGAACTTCTACCCGGCATCAAACGCCATTTTCTCGTCGCCCTACAGTGCGAGTTTCGATGGGGAACAGGAAGTCTTTGCGCGGTTCACACCGAGCGATGTGTCGCCTCCCGAGGTCCCTCTGCCCGCGCCCGCACTTCTGCTTCTGAGCGGTTTTTGCGTTCTGGCTGCGGCCAGACGCCGGAAGACAGCCGAAGCGTGATGTGACAGCGCGCCTGTCCCCGGACGGTTCGTGGGAAAGCCGTCCGGGGACAGGGGCAGTTGATTTGGCTGGTGAGCGCGAGGCCCCGGCCCCGGCGGATTTCAGGGGGCCTCGCTTTCCATGGTCAGCGTCACGCGGTCGCCCGCGAACCAGGTGCGGCCGTATTCCACCGGCACACCATCTGCATCGACGTTGAGCCCGGTCGTGCGCAGGAGCGGGTCGCCTTCGGCGATCCGGAGATGCAGGGCCTGCGCGGCATCGGCCCGGACTGCCGTCAGCCGGGTGGAGACGCGGGTGAAATCGGCGACGCCAATGCGGGCCAGCGCCTCTGTCACGCTGGAGGTTTCGTTCAGGCGCGCGTCGATGCCGGGCAGGCGATCCAGCGGAAAGACGCTTTCGAAGACCGCGATGGGCACGCCATCGGCCAGCGACAGCCCGTGATAGGCGCAGACCGGATCGCCGGGGGCAGAGTGGAGCGCGCGGGCCTCGCCCCTCGTCGCCCCGCGGCGTTCGAGATCGAGCAGGCGCTTTTCGGGCCTGCGGCCCGCCGCGATCACGTTTTCATGGAACCGGACGCGCGCCCCGATCGGGTAGTCGGTGGGCGTGTCGATGACGAAGGCGCCTGATCCGCGCCGGGTGCGGACGAGCCCCTTTTCGACGAGGCCCGACAGCGCGTGGCGGACGGTGTGGCGGTTGACCCCGAAGCGCGCGGCCAATGCGGCCTCGGTCGGAAGCTTGTCGCCGGGGCCGTAGCGGCCTTCGGCGATGTCGCTGGTCAGGGCCTGGGCGATGGCCTGCCAGATCGGGGTGCGGGGGGCGGCGGATCGTCGTGCGTCATTCACTTTTCACAAAACTCCGCTGTCCCGTCCTGGGGGATTCCGGTATGATGTGTCTAGTTGTATAGTAATCCGGAAAGTTGTCGAGATGGAAGAGGGCGCAGAGGCCGGGGGCGTGCGGAAAGCCTGGATGGGGGTGATGGCGCAAGCGGCGGGGGGCCGGGTGGCCGCGCTGCTGGACGCCGCGATGGCGCGGCCTGCCTTCGAGTGGCTCAGGGCGCCCGAGGTGGGCAGCGTGATGGTGCGCGGCCGGGCCGGGGGCACCGGCGCGCCGTTCAACCTGGGCGAGGTGACGGTGACGCGCTGTGCCCTGCGGCTGGCATCGGGCGCGGTGGGCCATGCCTATGTTCAGGGCCGCCGGAAGGCCGATGCGGAGGCCGCGGCACTTGTCGATGCGCTGATGCAGACGGAGGCGGCGGAGGATTTGCGCCGCGCCGTGATTGAGCCGCTGGTCGCCGAGGCGGCGGCGCGGCGCAGGGCGCGTGCCGGGAAGGCGGCGGCCACGAAGGTGGAGTTCTTCACGATGGTGCGGGGCGAGGACGCATGAGGGAGGCCGCGATGCTTGAGGGCGGGTTCGCCGCACCGGCGACGGATGCCGCCCGCGCGTTTCGGGCGGTGATGGAGGCGATGGCGCGCCCCGGGACGATCCACGAGGTGACGGGGGCTGCCCCGCCCGCGCCCCTTTCGGTGGCTGCCGGTGTTGCGTTGCTGACGCTTTGCGATAGCGACACGCCGCTTCATCTTGCCGGGCCCGCCGATACCGACGCGGTGCGGGCCTGGATCGCGTTTCACACAGGCGCGCCGCTGACCGGCCCGGGCGATGCGATGTTCGCGCTGGGGCGCTGGGCGGATCTGGGACCGCTGTCGGCCTATCCGGCCGGGACGCCAGATTATCCCGACCGGTCTGCGACGCTGATCGTCGAGAGCGATCGGCTCGAGGCGCGGGGCGCGCGGCTGAGCGGCCCCGGCATTCGCGAAAGCGCGGTGCTGTCCTTGCCCGAGACCGGGGCGTTCCGGGCGAATGCGGCGCTTTATCCGATGGGCCTTGATTTCCTGTTTACCTGTGGCGGGCGCATTGCGGCGCTGCCCAGATCGACGCGGGTGGATTAGCATGTATGTGGCGGTGAAGGGCGGCGAACGCGCCATCGAGAACGCCCATGCCTGGCTGGCCGAGGAGCGGCGGGGCGATCGGGCCGTGGCCGAGCTTTCGATCGCGCAGATCCGCGAGCAGCTGAGCCTTGCCGTGAACCGGGTGATGGCGGAGGGATCGCTGTATGACGCCGATCTGGCCGCGCTGGCGATCAAGCAGGCGCGGGGCGACCTGATCGAGGCGATCTTTCTGATCCGCGCCTATCGGACGACGCTGCCGCGTTTCGGGGCGTCGGTGCCTGTCGAGACCGGGCGGATGGCCTGCGACCGGCGCATTTCGGCGACCTTCAAGGACCTGCCGGGCGGGCAGATCCTGGGGCCGACCTTCGATTACACCCACCGGCTTCTGGATTTCAAACTGGCCGCGGAGGGGGAGGTGCCCGACGCGCCGGTGCGCGACGCGCCCGGGGGCGACGTGCCCCACGTGACAGGTTTCCTGAACCGCGAGGGCCTGATCGAGGAGGCGCCGCGCGAGGATGGCGCGCCGCCGGACCTGACGCGCGAGCCCCTTGCGATGCCCGCCGATCGGGCGCTGCGGCTTCAGGCGCTGGCGCGGGCGGACGAGGGGTTTGCCCTGTCGCTCGCCTATTCGACGCAGCGCGGCTACGGGCGGACCCACGCTTTCGTGGGCGAGCTTCGGATCGGGGCCGTCAGCGTCGAGGTGGAGATTCCAGAACTCGGGTTTGCCGTCGAGATCGGCGAGATCACCCTGACGGAATGCGAGACGGTGAACCAGTTCAGGGGGTCGAAGACGGAGCCGCCGCAGTTCACGCGCGGTTATGGGCTTGTCTTCGGCCAGTCGGAGCGCAAGGCGATTTCGATGGCGCTTGTCGACCGGGCGCTGCGCTGGGAGGAGCTGGGCGAGGATTTCGTGGGGGCGCCGGCGCAGGATGCCGAATTCGTCCTCTACCATGCCGACACCATCCAGGCGACGGGGTTTCTCGAACATATCAAGCTGCCGCATTACGTGGATTTCCAGTCGGAGCTTGAGCTTGTGCGCAAGCTCAGGCGCGAGGCCGGGGAAGAGCCGGGGGCGGATCCGGGCACGGGCCCCGGGACGGAGGCGGTGGAATGAGATCAGTGGCCGCTGAAATTCCGGTCGTCCGCGTCCCAGGCGATGCGGGGATCCGTCGGCGCGCTGTGGTCGGCGCCGTCGAGTTCCGCCCAGCGGTAGGTGTCGCCGTCGACCCGCACGCTTCGATAGCGGCGGAGCTTGCGGAGGCATCGGTGCGTGAACCAGAGGCCCGCCGCCGGCAGAAGCAGGAACACCGCCTGGAAGAGCAGGGCGCGGCCGTCCAGGAGGCCGAACGCGAAGAGTGCCGCGACGAGGGCCGCGGCAAGCCCTGTCCAGACCACGCCGAAGATGAGGTGACGCATCGCCTATTTGCGCCCCTTGCGGCGGCCGACCCGGCGAAGATCCCACCAC
This sequence comes from Ovoidimarina sediminis, assembly GCF_032586175.1. NCBI lineage: Bacteria > Pseudomonadati > Pseudomonadota > Alphaproteobacteria > Rhodobacterales > Roseobacteraceae > Ovoidimarina > Ovoidimarina sediminis. The sequence continues at coordinate 107,380 of NZ_JAWHTE010000006.1, read as the reverse complement.
TTCCGGGGCGTGTCGGGATCGTATCTGCCAAGGATCATCGGGCCCAGAACGTAGGCCGCGCACCCCGCGATGAGAAGGGCGAGGCCGGGATTGTCGCCTGCCCAGTCAAACATGCGGCCGCCCCGTCACTCGTCCTGCCCGTCGCGGCGGTGCCAGGGCGCGCCGCCGTCGTGATCGCGCCAGTTGGTGCGGAAGGTCGCCCAGATGCCGTAGGCGAGGATGCCCCAGAGCACGAAGGAGCCCGGCGCGCCGGAAACCATGTAGTCCAAGAGTTTGCCCCAGCCGCGATCGTCTTCGGTCATCCCGGTTCTCCTTCCCGGGCAATCTGCGAGGTGAAAGTGTCGATACCGTGACGGATGAAGCCTATAATTTCGCCTATCTCGACGAACAGACCAAGCGGATGATCCGGCGGGCGATCCTGAAAGGGCTGGCGATCCCCGGATACCAGGTGCCGTTCGCGAGCCGCGAGATGCCGATGCCCTATGGCTGGGGCACCGGGGGGGTGCAGGTTTCGGCCGCCGTGCTGACGCCCGAGGACCGGCTGAAGGTGATCGACCAGGGGGCCGACGACACGACGAATGCCGTGTCGATCCGCAGTTTCTTTCAGCGCACCGCAGGGATCGAAACGACGACGCGCACCGAGGAGGCCACGGTCATCCAGACCCGCCACCGCATCCCGGAGGCGGATCTGGCCGAGGGGCAGATCCTGGTCTACCAGGTGCCGATCCCCGAGCCGCTGCGCTTTCTGGAACCGCGCGAGAGCGAGACACGGAAGATGCATGCCCTGTCGGATTACGGGCTGATGCATGTGAAGCTTTACGAGGATATTTCGCGGCACGGCCATATCGCGACCTCCTATGCCTATCCGGTGATGGTGGAGGACCGCTATGTGATGGATCCCTCGCCGATTCCGAAATTCGACAATCCGAAGCTGCGGGATTGCCCGGCGATCCAGCTTTTCGGGGCGGGGCGGGAGCAGCGGATCTACGCCCTGCCGCCCTATACGGTTTCGGTCAGCCTTGATTTCGAGGATCACCCGTTCGCGCCATCGAAGGCGGATCATCCCTGCGGGTTGTGCGGGGCGGAGGAGAGCTATCTCGACGAGGTGATCGTCGATGACGCGGGCGGGCGGATGTTTGTCTGTTCGGACACCGATTACTGCGAGACGCGCCGGGCGGCGGGCCACAAAGGGAGGAACGCGGTATGAGCGGCCGGGTATGAGCGACGGGGCGCTTCTTTCGGTGCGGGGGCTTTCGAAGCGCTATGGCGCGCAGATCGGCTGTGCCGGCGTGTCGTTCGATCTTTACCCCGGCGAGGTTATGGGGATCGTGGGGGAAAGCGGATCGGGGAAATCGACGCTTCTCAACTGTATGGCGGGGCTGGTGCCGCCCGATGCGGGAGAGGTGATCTTCGACACCCGCAACGATGGACCCCGCGACACCCTGACGATGAGCGAGCCGGAGCGGCGGATGCTGTCGCGCACCGACTGGGCCTTCGTGCACCAGCATGCGCGCGACGGTTTGCGGATGGGCGTGTCGGCGGGCGGGAACGTGGGCGAGCGGCTGATGGCCGTGGGCGCGCGGCATTACGGCGACATCCGCGCGCGCGCCGTCGACTGGCTTGACCGGGTGGAGATCGATGCAGGCCGCATCGACGACCGGCCCACGACGTTTTCGGGCGGCATGCAGCAGCGGCTTCAGATCGCGCGGAACCTGGTGACGGGGCCGAGGCTTGTGTTCATGGACGAGCCCACCGGCGGTCTGGACGTGAGCGTTCAGGCGCGGCTTCTCGACCTTCTGCGCGGGCTTGTGCGGGATATGGGGCTTGCGGCGGTGATCGTGACCCATGACCTTGCGGTGGTGCGGCTTCTGGCGGACCGGCTGATGGTGATGAAATCGGGGCATGTGGTGGAGGCGGGGCTGACCGACCAGGTGCTGGACGATCCGCAGCATGCCTATACGCAACTTCTGGTCAGCTCCGTGCTGCAGGTCTGAGGCGGAATTTCCATGATCGAACTCAGAGATGTCGGGAAATCCTTTACCCTTCACACCCAGGGCGGCGCGGTGATCGACGTGCTTGAGGGGGTGGATCTGACGGTTGGCCCGGGCGAGTGCGTGGCGCTGACGGGTGCGTCGGGGGCGGGGAAATCGACGCTGATGCGCATGATCTATGGCAATTATCGCGCGCAGGGCGGGCATATCCGGGTGGCGGGGACCGATATTGTGGGCGCGGAGGCGCGCGAGGTGATCCGGATCCGGCGCGAGGTTCTGGGCTATGTGAGCCAGTTTCTGCGGGTCGTGCCGCGGGTGCCGACGCTTCAGGTGGTGGCCGAGCCGTTGCGCTCGTTGGGGGTGACGGCGGAAGAGGCGGAGGCGCGGGCGCGGGATCTGCTCATGCGGCTCAATATCCCGGAAGCGCTGTGGCCGCTGTCGCCCACCACGTTTTCGGGGGGCGAACAGCAGCGGGTGAACATCGCGCGGGGGTTTGCGCATGGCTATCCCGCGATGCTTCTGGACGAGCCGACGGCGAGCCTCGATGCGGCGAACCGCGAGGTGGTTCTGGGCCTGATCGAGGAGGCGAAGGCGCGGGGGGCGGCGATCGTGGGGATCTTTCACGACGAGGCGGTGCGGGCGCGGGTGTGCGACCGGGTGCTTGACGTGACGGTGTTTGCGCCCCGGAGCGCGGCATGACGGCGGGCCGGCTGATCGCCGTGGTCGGGCCGTCCGGGACTGGCAAGGACAGCATCCTGCAGGGGCTTGCCGCCGCCGCGCCGCAAATGCGGCTGGTGCGGCGCGTCATCACGCGTGCGCCCGGCCTTGGCGGCGAGGCCTATGAGGCGGTGACGCCCGAGGCGTTCCGGGCGGCGGAGGCGCGGGGGGCGTTCTGCGTGAGCTGGGCGGCGCATGGCCTGCAGTACGGGATACCGGCCGCCGTGCTGGAGGAGGTTCTGGCGGGGGCCGACTGTATCGCGAATGTCTCGCGCGGGGCGCTGGCGGAGGCGGCGGCGCTGCTTCCGCGGCTGACGGTTCTGAACGTGACCGCGGATGCGGCGGTGCTGGCGGAGCGGCTGGCGGGGCGGGGGCGGGAAACGCCCGGGGAGATCGCGGACCGGCTGAGCCGTGACGCCAGCCCCCTGCCCGAAGGGATCGAGGCGATCACGATCCGGAACGATGGCACGCTGGACGAGGCCGTGACCGCCGCCCTGGCCGCCCTTCAACCGGTGAGGGCGTAGCGTTGGATCAGTTCGAAGCACCCGTCCCGGCGTTCGCCGACCAGCGCGATCGTGTCGAGATCGAAGGGGGCGGGGAGGGGCGGAAGCGCGTCGCGAAGCGTGGCGTTCCAGAGATCGAGGGCCTCGGGGGCGAGGCGGCCCGTCAGGGTGATGTGGAAGCGGAACTCCTCCATCACGTAAGGGTAGCCCCAGGTGGCGAGCATCCTTTCCTGCCGTGCGCTGAGACCGGCGGCGCGGCGGTGCGCCAGTTCGGCCTCGTCCGGGGGCGCGCGGAACGCATCGACGCCGCGGACGCAGGCCGCCGCGACACGGGCGATGCCGCCGCCGTCGCCGTTGGGCACGAGGGCGAGGAAATGACCGAGGCGGCCGAGGGCGAGGCCGTCGGCGCGCGCGGGCGCAAGGGATGCGGCGAGGTGCGCCACCGCCCGGGCGAGATCGTCGGGCGTATGGCCGTCAGCCAGCGCAAAGGGCGGCTTCAGCGTGCCGTGACAGCCGTATTTGCGGGGCGTCGCCGTGACGGCGTCTATCCCGTCGAGGGCAGGCTGCGGCACCGGCCGGCCCGCCGCCACATCCCATCCGAGCCAGGCCGCGCCGAAGGCGGCCAGCGCCTCGTCGGGCGGCAGGTAATAAAGCGCAAAGCGGGAATATGACATGAGACCTCCGACGTCTGACGGCGACATGGCAGACATGAGTGACACCAGCGAGTCAAATGCCCAGTGCCTGGCGAATGCGCGGCTTGTGCTGAAGGACCGGGTGGTGACCGGCCGGGTTACGTTCGAGGACGGGCTGATCACGGAGGTCGAAGAGGGCGATCACGTGCCGCCGGGCGCGCGGGATTGCCAGGGCGATTTCCTGATGCCGGGGCTCGTGGAGCTTCACACCGACAACCTGGAGCGGCATATCGAGCCCCGCCCGCGCGTGAACTGGCCGCATCTGCCCGCGATCCTGGCGCATGATGCGGAGCTGGCCTCGACCGGGATCACGACCGTTTTCGATGCGCTGCGCGTGGGATCGATCACCGGCGGCAAGACGCGCCTTGACGCCTATGCCCGGAAGCTTGCCGACGAGATCCTGCTTCTGCGCGCCGATGGCGATCTGAAGATCAGTCATTTCCTGCATCTGCGGGCCGAGATCTGTTCGGAGACCCTGCTGGAGGAGATGGCCGCGTTCGGCCCGGAGGACCGCGTGGGCATCGTCAGCCTGATGGATCACACCCCGGGGCAGCGCCAGTTCAGGGATCTGTCGGCGCTGAAGACCTATATCGGCAAGAAGCGGAACCTGCCGGATGCGGAATTCGCCGATCATGTGGCCCGCCTGAAATCGCTGCAGGCGCGGGTCGGCGCCAGGCACGAGGCCGGGGCCGTGGGGGAGGCCAGACGCCTTGGCGCGGTGCTGGCGAGCCACGACGACACGACCGCCGGACAGGTGCGGGTGTCGAAGGGCCACGGCGTGCGCTTTGCGGAGTTTCCCACCACGCTGGAGGCGGCGGAGGCCTGTCACGCGACCGGCATCGCGGTGATGATGGGGGCGCCGAACATCATTCGGGGCGGATCGCATTCGGGCAACGTTGCGGCGGCGGAGCTTGCGGAGGCCGGGCGGCTGGACATCATCTCTTCCGATTACGTGCCTGCCGCGCTTCTCTTGTCGGCGTTCCGGCTGGCGGAGATCTGGGGCGATCTGCCCCGCGCGGTGGCCTGCGTTTCGGAAAACCCGGCGGCGGCGGCGGGGCTGACCGATCGGGGGCGGATCGAGGCGGGATGGCGCGCCGATCTGGTACAGGCGCGGCAGATCGGCACGACGCCGGTGATCCGGCGCGTCTGGTCGCGGGGCCGGCGCGTCGCGTGAGCGGCGGCGGGGAGGGATTTCGTTCCGACGCTTCTGGCGCTGTTCACCGGTTTCGAGATACTCTGGCGTGAGGATCGCGAGCACGAGCGCCCAGGATCCCGGCACTGGCACATGATCGTGGACCGCGGCTGACCCATGTCACTGACGAGTTTCGAAGGCGCGACGGTATTTCTGCCCGGCGAGATCGCCGAGACGACCGTCTGCGTGGCCGATGGCCGGATCGCGGAGATCGGCGGCCCGCCGATGGGCGAGGTGGTGGATGCGCGGGGGCTGATCCTGGCGCCCGCGATGATCGACCTGCACGGCGATGCCTTCGAACGCCAGCTGATGCCGCGGCCCGGCGTCTATTTCCCGCTGGAGACGGCGATCATCGACACCGACCGGCAGCTGGCCTCGAACGGGATCGCGACCGGCTATCACGCGATCACGCTGGGCTGGGAGCCGGGGTTGCGCGACGTGGCGCGTGGGCGGGCGCTGATGGAGGGCATTCTTGATCTCGCGCCGCGCCTGACGGTGGAGAACCGGGTGCAGCTTCGCTGGGAAACCTTCGCCTTCGAGGCGCTTGACGCGATCCGCTGGGCGCTGGGCACGGCGCTGTGCCCGTCGATTGCGTTCAACGATCACACCTCGATGACGATGCGCGACTATGACGTGCCGGTCCAGGAGCGGGCCTTCGAGTTTTCGCCCGATTTCTCGATCGCCGCGCTGGACGATGCGCGGATGAAGACGCGGACGGCATCGATGGCGCATCGCGCCGGGATGGACGAGGATGCCTATATCGCGCTTCTGGGCGAGATCTGTGGCCGGCGCGATGCGGTGCCCGATGTCATCGCGGAGGTTGCGGAGATGGGGCGGGCCGCCGGGGCGCCGATGCTGAGCCACGACGACACCCGCGCCGAAACGCGCGGCTTCTTCCGGGGCCTCGGGGCGCGGGTATCGGAGTTTCCGATGGTTCTGGAGGCGGTGGAGGCCGCGCGGGCCCATGGCGATCCGATCGTGTTCGGTGCGCCGAATGCCGCGCGGGGCGGCAGCCATATCGGATCGCTGGGGGCCGCGGACATGATCGAGGCGGGGCTGTGCGATGCGCTGGCCTCGGATTATTTCTATCCGGCGATGCTGGCCGCGATCACCCGGCTGGATGCAGAGCGCCGCGCCGGCAGGCTGGCGCTGTGGTCGGTCGTGTCGGACGGGCCGGCGCGGGGGATGGGGCTGGAGGACCGCGGGCGGATCGCGCCGGGGCTGAGCGCCGATCTGGTTCTGCTCGACTGGCCCGACGGCCATGCCCCCGCGATCCTGGGCACCTGGGTTGCCGGCCGCCCGGCCTATCGCGGCGCGCCGAGGCGATAGGTGACCGGCGCGCGGATCGGGGCAAGCCGCCGGGTCGATTTCAATCCATCCCCTGTGAGGTGGTGCGGGACGAGCCCTTTTTGCAGGCCCGGGGGCGGTTCAGGCAGGAGCGCGGTGCGACGGAGTGGACGGCCTTCGGAACGGTCGGCCCGGCGCCGGTTTCAGGCCGCTTCCCCCATTGCTTCGATCTGGGCCCCGAGTTCCGAAAACGCCGCCTGCGCGCCTGCGGCCGCCGCGCTCAACACCGGTTTCCGTGCGGTCAGGCGGTCGATTTCCTTGCAGCTTCGGGCCCACATGGCCGCGGTGCCGGAGCCGTATCCTTTGAAATAGGCCATGTGGTTCCGGGCCTCGGACGGCAGGGCGCGGGTCAGGTGCTTTCGTATCACGACACCCCCCAGCGTCGCCCCTTCCTGCACGTAGAACCTGCCGAGCGCTTCGCCGAGGGTGAGGGGGCCCAGCCGCCCGGGTTCGGGCAGGGGCAGGTTCAGACCGGCGAGATCCCTTGCGATCAGGGGAAGTTTTCGGCGCGGAGCCAGGAAGGAGGCGCCGACATGGGTTTCGAGCGCCTCGAAGACGGCGGGTTCCCACATCGCATGGTAGGCCGCGAAGGCCTGAAGAACCCGGCTGTAGGTTTCTTCGCGCACGGCATCGCGCATCAATGCGGCCAGCAGGGGATGTGCCTCGAGCGTTCTGTGGGCCCGGGCGGTGACGTTCTGCAGCAGGGCGCATCCCGACAGGGCGGGGGCCTTGCGATCAGGCAACCCGGTGCCTCCGGCCCAGCAGGAATTTCGCGAGGTCGTCGGCCGTCATCGGGCGGGCGAAGGCAAAGCCTTGCAGCACGGTGCACCCGAGTTCGCGCAGCAATTGCGCGTGTTCCATTGTCTCGACGCCCTCGGCGGTCACGCCGATCCCGAGCGATTGACCGATTTCGACGATCGACGCGATCAGGGCGCGCGCCTGCTCTGACCGGACGATCGGATCGACAAGCTGGCGGTCGATCTTGAGCCGGTCCGGCCTGAGTCTGACAAGGCCGACGATGGATGTGCGCCCGGTGCCGAAATCGTCGACCTGCAGCGTGATGCCCAGGTCGCGCAGCGCGTCGATCGTCCAATCCATCGCGTCGTCCATCTCGTCGAGGTAGATCGTTTCCAGCAGTTCGAACGAGAGCTTGTCGGTCGGGATATCCGCCCCCTTCACGTCGTCGACCAACTGGGGGTCGCTCAGCCGGCGCGCGGAAAGGTTGAGGAAGATCTTGGGGATGTTCAGGCCGGCGGCCGACCAGCGGCGGTTGTCCTCGATCGCCTTGCGCAGGCTGATCGCGTCGATGGTGGCGATCTGATCCATGCCTTCGGCGAGGGACAGGAACCGTTCCGGCGCAAGAACGCCCTGGACCGGGTGGTTCCAGCGGATCAGGGCTTCGACCCCCACGAGTTCGTGAGTGTCGGCCGAAAACTGGGGCTGATACCAGGGCTTGAACTGATCGTCGCGGATGCCGTTCTGAATCTCGTCGGACATCTTCTTTTTCTTCAGAAGCCGATCTTCCAGCTCCTGCGAAAAGACCGTGACCGTGCCGCGCCCGTTCCGCTTGGATTCGTTAAGCGCGACGTCCGCACAGTGCAGGATGTGATCGAGCGGATGGTTGCCGCCGCCGATGTCGGCGACGCCGACGCTTGCGCCGAACCTGTAGGCCTCGCCATCATGGTCGACCTCGCGCGACATCCTGCTGATGATCTGCTGGCCAAGGCGGCGGGTGGTTTCCAGATCCGTCCCCGCCCGGGTCAGAACGATGAATTCGTCGCCGCCGATCCGGGCGCAGAAATCGCCCTCGCGGCACACGCCGCGCAGGCGTTCGGCCGCCACCGTGAGGACATGGTCGCCCGTCATGTGACCGGCCGTTTCATTGATCTGTTTGAACCCGTCGAGATCGATGTGCAGGAGGGTTGAGAATGCGGAACCCTTCGTGTCGAACACGTGCGACAGGTGGCGGCGGTTCGGCAGCTCCGTCAGACTGTCGTGAAGCGCCTTGCGTTCCGTTTTCGCGCGCGCCGCGGCCAGCCTGGCCTCGGATCTTCGCCACTCCAGCAGCCAGCCGATTTCGCTTAACCCGGTGGCGGTTTCCTGTGCGGCGATCTGATCCGACCTGGTCCACGGTGTAGAGCGGTTTTCGACCTTCTCGCCGTATTTCTCGAACGACGCGCGGGGGTGCAGGCGTTCATCCGCAGACTGGGGCTGTACCCGTTTGTAGGGATCGCCGCCCCATGTCAGCTGTAGTTCCCGTTGCTTCCTGAAGGCGATCAGTTCGTAGAGGCCGGACTGGCCGCGACAGGCCAGCAGACCGGCCGCGCCGGGCAGCAGGCGCCTTTCCAGATCCTCCCACAACCCGGCGGCGAAATGGGTTGAAAAGACCTGCGCGTCACCCGTCAACTGCACCGCGATCCTTTCGCGGAGTTCCGTCAGCAGGCCCGGTTCGGGCACGGCGCCGAACATGTACTCGGTGTTTTCCAGTCGCAGGTAGAGGCCATCGGCATTGACCATCCGGAGGAGCGTTTCCTCGCTGTCGCCGGGTATGCCTTCCATGGCCCCGGCGGCTCCGTCCTGCATCGCGCGGTTGCGCAGATCCGCCATGGCGGCGCGCACGTCGGTCAGGGTTCTGGAATTCTCGCGATCCGCAATCTGCGTCAGGGTGGCGGAAAACGCCTCTGCAAAGATCTGGCAGGCCGAGGACCGGCCCGGCGTCAGGCGGTAGGGCGGGGTGTAGTGATGGCAGGAGATCAGGCCCCAGAGCTGTCTGTCGACCACGAGGGCGATGTTCAGCGTGGCGCCGACGCCCATGTTCTGAAGGTATTCGACGTGCACCGGCGACACGCCCCGCACCGAGCAATCCGACAGATCGATCGGCCCGCCCGTTGCCGGATGCCGGCCCGGGACAAGCGGGACCGGCGGGCGCGACAGGTCGATGATCGGGCGCAGGCGGTTGCGCAGGAACAGCGCGCGGGCCTGGCGGGGGATGTCGGAGGAGGGAAAGCTGAGGCCGAGGAAAGAGTCCGCCACATGATCGGCGCGTGACTCGGCGATCACATCCCCGTTCCAGTCGGTGTCGAACCGGTAGATCATGACCCGGTCGTATCCGGAAAGGCGGCGGAAGCCGCCGGCCACCATCGCCGTCAAGTGCCGGATCTCTTCCGTCCTTGCCGAGCCGGCCTGCGCGGCCAGTTCCGCCATTTCATGGATCGCGTCGCCGGTTCCGAGCCCGTTGGTCACCACGTCTTCTTCGGCGTTTTCGAAGGTATCGATCTCGACCCCAAGAAGATCCTCCGTCCGGAACAGGCGCACCCATTGTTCGCCCGGGCCCGCCAGTTCGAGGTGGCGCGACACGGGAGTCTTCGAGGGGTTTTCCATGAAGCCGGCCAGTGCCTTGTCGTCAGGCGCGCGGACGAACCGGTCGGGCCCGTGGCCGATCAGATCCCTTACGTTTTCGCCGAAATACGCTTCGAGGTTGTCGCTTGCCGCGACAAGTTTCTGTGTCCGGATATCGAACAGCAGCAGGGCGCAGGCCGCCTGAATGGCTTCGGGTGCGTGAATCGGCTCCTGCTCGCAGGCAACCAGATCCAGGGCTGCTTGTTTGTGAGAAGGCATCGACGCCACTCCTGAACTCTTTGCGTTCGCCTAGCGTGCAACCCTTTATCAAAGGTTCAGCCTGGCCAGATGTCATCGTGAATTCACCCGATTGTGCGGGGTTTTCCGGGGCGTTCACCGCGTGTTCGCGGTGACCGGCCGGGGGCGGCGACCATGGGCAGGCCCCGCACCCGGCGCGATCAGGCGGACCGGCGCATATCCCCGAGCGCGCGCTGCAGGGCCACGATCATGGCGTCGCGCCGGGCCGCCAGTTCGGACGGGCTTTGCCCGCCGGCCTCTTGCCGGATGCCGGCGACCAGCGTTTCGATCACCTCGTCGGTCAGGTGGATCTGCCCCAGATCATCCCACCAGCTGTTGAACGTGTCGCGGAAATGGTCGCAGAACGCCTGCAGGCCGCCGTCGCCCGCGCCGAGGTTGAACAGCATCGTCGGCCCCATCGCCGCCCAGCGCAGGCCGGGACCGGCCCACATCGCCTTGTCGATATCGCCGACACTCGCCACGCCTTCCACGGCCATATGCACCGCCTCGCGCCAGACCGCGGCCTGCAGGCGGTTCGCGATGTGGCCCGGCATGCCCTTCCTGATGCGGATCGTGACCTTGCCGATGTCGGCATAGAAGGCCTCGGCCCGTTCCAGGATGCCCGGCCCCGTGGCCGCGTTGGCCGTCAGTTCGACGAGCGGGATCAGGTGCGGCGGGTTGAACGGGTGGCCGAGGATCAGGGGCGCGGGGTTGCGCCAGCCCTGTTGCAGGGCCTCGAGCGTGAGGCCGGAGGTGGAACTGGAGAGGATCGCGGCGGGCGGGAGCGCGGCTTCGATCCGGGCAAAGAGATCGTGCTTGAGGGGCAGCCGTTCCGGCAGGTTTTCCTGGATGAAACCGGCCTCTGCCACGGCTTCTTCCGCCGAGCCGGCGAAGCGCAGCGCCCCGGGCGTGCCGCGCCCTGTGAGCCCCAGCTCCGTGAGCGTGGGCCACGCGGTATCGACATAGGCGCGGGTGCGGGCCTCGGCCGCGGGCGCGGGATCGAAGACCGTGACCGACCGCCCCGCGGCCAGAAACAGCGCCGCCCAGCTTGCCCCGATGACGCCGGCGCCCAGAACTGCGGTGTGCGTGATATCCGGCATCAGAAGGCTCCGGGGGTGAGGGGGGAGGCGGCCGTCATGCCGCCATCGAGGGTGAAGAGCTGGCCGGTGGCGAACCCGGCCTCGTCCGAGGCCAGCCAGATCGCGAGGGACGCGACATCGGCGGGTCTGCCGAAGCGGCGCACCGGGTGCCGGGCCAGCGCGTCGGCCCTGGCCGCGTCCGGATCGCGCGCCAGATCGAACGCGGCGCCGAGCATGCCGGTTTCGATCCATCCCGGGCAGATCGCGTTGCAGCGCAGATCGGGGCCGTGATCGACCGCGATGGAGCGCGTCAGCCCGTGCACGAAGGCCTTCGACGCGTTGTAGAGCGCCATGGAGGGATCGGCGACCTGGCCCGAGATCGAGCCTATGTTGACGATGGCGCCGCCCGCGCGCATCGCCGGGATGAAGGCGCGGCAGCAGTTGAAGACGCCGCGTGCGTTCACGCCCATCACGTGATCCCAGTCGGCATCGGAGGTTTCGGTGACGGTCTTTTCGACCTGGACGCCGGCGTTGTTCACGAGGATGTCGAGGGGGCCGATGGCCTCGCCCACCGCCGCCACCGCCGCCGGATCGCTGACATCGAGGCTGTGCCAGGCGCAGGGGAACCCGCCGGGCATGGGGCCGCGACCGCAGGAGATCACCTCGGCGCCCTCGGCCAGGTAAGCGTCGACGATCGCCCGGCCGATCCCTTGCCGCCCGCCGGTGACGAAGGCGCGTTTGCCCAGGAGCCGCATCAGGGTGCCGCCGTCATCGGTGGGAGCGGCGCCGGAGCGGCGGGTGCCGTGGCGCCCCTGTCGCGCCCGTTCATGAGGGCCGGGGCGCGGGCCATCGCGATACTGATCGATGTCGTCATGTTTCCGTCCCTTCGCTTCGTGAGCCCTGCCGGTATGCCCGGGGCAGGCCTCACAGCTTCATTTGCTGGACCTGCGCGCTGAGCCCGCCGTCCAGAACCCAAAGCTGGCCGCTGGCATAGCGCGCCTCGTCGCTGGCAAGCCAGGTGACGAGGTTCGCCACGTCTTCCGGCGTGCCGTAGGTGCGCAAGGGGTGTACGTCGCGCACCGCCTGTTGCAGTTGGTCGATCGTCTTTCCGCCGCCGCCCGACCCGTCGCCTTCGAAGAAGCCCTGCAGCATCGGGGTGTCGATATAGCCCGGGCAGATCGCGTTGACGCGGATGCCTTCCGGACCGTGATCGCAGGCCATCGCGCGGGTCAGGGCGTGGACTGCGCCCTTGGTCGCGCAATAGGCCGCGAGGCCGGGATCGGCGATGAACCCGTCATAGGAGCCGAAGTTGATGATGGAGGCGCCGGCCCCCGACCGGGCCGCCGCGCGCAGAAGCGGCAGGGCGTGTTTCGAGGTCAGGAACGTCCCCGTGACGTTCACCGCGAAGGAGCGGTTCCATTCCTCGAGCGTCGTGTGTTCGATGGTTTTCTCGATCTCGATGCCGGCGGCGTTCACCAGGATGTCGAGCCGCCCATGATCGGCGCGGACCTGGCCCATCGCCGCGACGACCGCGTCTTCGCGGGCGACGTCGAGCCGGAGGAAGCGGCTGTCGTCAGGGGCGGCGCCGGGGCGGCTGCCGCCTTCCGCAAGGTCAGCTGCATAGACCTCGGCCCCGTCGCGGCGGAAGCGCGCGACGATGGCGCGCCCGATGCCGCCGCGCCCGCCCGTGACGAGCGCGACCTTGCCGTTAAGCCTGGTCATGGCAGCCTTTCCCGACCGATGTCATGTGCTGGCGCGTTCGTAGGCATCGAGAACGAGCCCGTGGAAATGGTGCACCGCGTGTTCGGATCTGCCCGAACCGTCCGGGTCGTGGACGATCCGGCCCTGGGTGAAGGCGGGCGTGGACATGCCGCGCTGCACGCTTTCGACGAGGCCGATATCCTCGACCTGGAGCACTTCGTCGAGATAGCGGATCGCGTCACGCTCCATCTCGTTCGGTTCGGGCGTTTCGAGGAAGAAATCATAGGTTTCCAGCGTCCTGTCCGGCCCCAACGGGATGATGTTCAGCACGATCATCGAAGACCGGCCGGGATAGCGCATCAGGCAGGTCGTCGGCCAGAGCCACCAGACCGCATGCGTGCGCACCGTCGCGTTCGAGACGTCATAGGCGCTGTTGGCGCCCTGACCGGCCTCTGCCATGTGGCTGGAATAGATGCCGTGGGTCGTGACCTTGTAGGTGTCCATGTCGACCAGATCGCAGAAATCCTTGTGCGCCGTGGGGCAGTGATAGCATTCCAGGAAATTGTCGACGACGTTCTTCCAGTTCGCGCGGATGTCGTAGGTGAGCCGGTGGCCGAAGGTCAGGCTTTCGATATCGGGCGCCCAGTGGCGGATTTCGGTTTCGAGATTGCCGGACTGGTCGCGCAGGGCCGGAGCGGTGGGATCGAGGTTGACGAAGACGAAGCCGCAGAACGCCTCGACCCGGACCTGATCGAGGCAGATATCCTTCACGTCGAAACCCACGAGGTTCTCGGTATGGGGCGCGCGCACCAGCCGGCCTTCGAGGGTGTAGACCCAGGCGTGATAGGGGCACATCAGCCGCCTGGTTTCGCCTTCGCCCGACAGAAGCGCGTGTGCCCGGTGCTTGCAGATGTTGTAGAAGGCACGGAGCGTTCCGCCCGTATCGCGCAGGATCGCGATGGGATGGCCCGCGATCTCGGCGGTGACATAGGCCCCGGGGGTGCGCAGCTTTTCGACATGGCACACCCATTGCCAGCTGGTGCGCAGGATCGCGTCGCGATCGGCGGCGAACCAGCAGGGATCCGTATAGGCCTCTGCGCGGAGGGAGAGGGAGCGCGCGGGATCGGGATCGTACCCGGAGCGGATCGCGGCGACATCCTTTCGGGTCGGTCCTGGCGTCATCGGGGGCCCTTTCGCGCGGGGTGCGCACCGGCAGAGTATGCGCTTTCCGTCGGGTGCCGGTATTGATCTGGGTGGCCGTCGATTTGATGCGAATGGCCTAGCGTTCGGGGCCGCGATGCATCGGCCAGGCCCGGAATTCGAAGGGTATCCGGCCTTCGATCCGATCCTTGCTGGGGGCGAGGCCGAACCTGTCACGATAGGCCCGGCTGAAATAGGCCTGGCTGGAAAACCCGCTGGCATAGGCGATTTCGGCCATCGAGAGATTGGTTTGCGTCACCAGCCCGCGGGCCCGATCAAGGCGGATGTCGCGGTAGTAGAGCGCGGGCGAGGTGCAGACATAGCGATCGAAGAGGCGATCGAGCTGGCGGTGCGAGATGCCGATCCGCCGGCAGATTTCGGCGATTGGCAGCGGCAGTTCCAGGTTGTCTTCCATGACGTCGATCGCGCGGCGGACGCTTTCGGGGACGGTGACGCCCAGAGGCTCTGTCGTTTGCGGATCCTGCGGCGCGTTGTGATCGCGCAGCGGCTGGGAGAACACGTAGCGGGCCGCGGCATTGGCCAGCGCGCTGCCTTTCAGGCGCTGCAGGAGGTGGAGGGCGAATTCGGTCGTCGCCGCGCCGCCGCAACAGGTGATCCGCAACCTGTCGAACACCCACAGGGTTTCGGTGACGTCGACCTTTGGGAAAAGCTCTCGAAATGCATCGATATGTTCGTAATGCACCGTTGCGCGGTGGCCGTTGAGCAGCCCGGACCGGGCCAGGATGAACGCGCCCGTGTCGATCCCGCCCAGCGTGACACCGGCCGCAGCCGCGCTGCGCAGGGCCGCGCGCAGGCGCCCCGTCAGATGGGCCTCGGGTTCCCAGCTGGACGACACGATCAGGACATCGGATTCGCCGGCCCCCGGTTCCAGCGGCTCCGTCATAACGGCGGCCGCGTTCGAGGCGCGCACCATCCCGCCCTCGCCGGACAGGAACCGCCACTGGAACAGGGTCACGCCTTCGAGGTAGTTTGCCGCGCGAAACGGATCGACGAAGGCCATGGTGGCCGCGAGGTTGAAATCGGGTGTCAGCACCAGATGCAGGCGGGCGGGGGCATCCCGTGTCTTCTGCCCGTGTTTCAACGCCGATGATCCTTCCCGGTTCGATGGCTGATCAATTAGAGTATGCGTCCAGTCAGGTAAAATGTCAGTGCCTGGTGCCGTGCGGATCCCGTGCGCCGGGCCGGGAAGATCGACGATTGATTTTGCCGCAGGCGGCACGGCCCTTCGACGTCGGAATGCGCATGGACGGGGCATGGTGATGGGCGTAGGTGCTTCCCATGAGCGACGCGACATCCCCACCCCCCTCGACGGACCGGATCCTTGCCGGTGTCGCGCTTATGCTGGGCTTCTGCCTGACGGCGCCGCTTCTGGATGTTGCCGCCAAGCTGGCCTCCGACAGCGTTCCGGTGGGGCAGATCACCGCCGCGCGGTTCGTGGTGCAATGCGCGCTGATGGCGCCGTTCCTTCTGGGGATGGGGTTGTCGCTGCGGGTGGCGCGCGGGCGGTGGCTGGCGCTGTTTCTGCGCGCGGTCTTCCTTCTGGTCGCGACCTTCTGTTTCATCGCCGCGATCAGCGTGATGCCGCTTGCCGATGCGCTGGCGATCGTGTTCATCGCGCCCTTCATCGTGTTGCTGGTGGGCAAGTTCTATCTTGGCGAGGATGTGGGCCCGCGCCGGGTTGGGGCGGCGCTTGTGGGGTTCGCGGGCGTTCTGTTCGTGATCCAGCCGAGTTTCGCGGCCTTCGGCGCGGTGGCGCTGTTTCCCCTGGGCACCGCCGTTTGCTTTGCCTCCTACATCCTGGTGACCCGCGGGCTGTCGCGCCAGATGCATCCCGTGACCCTGCAATTCTATACCGGGCTTGTGGCCAGCCTGCTGTGCATCCCGGTTCTGATACTCGCCGATGGTTCCGGCTCGGCGGTGCTGGA
Source organism: Ovoidimarina sediminis (assembly GCF_032586175.1). Lineage (NCBI taxonomy): Bacteria > Pseudomonadati > Pseudomonadota > Alphaproteobacteria > Rhodobacterales > Roseobacteraceae > Ovoidimarina > Ovoidimarina sediminis. The sequence goes on along the minus strand of NZ_JAWHTE010000006.1, from coordinate 91,376 downwards.
TCCGGTCTGGCCCGCAGGCAGGGCGTGGCTCTGGCTGTTCGGGGTCGGGTTCTTCGCCGCGCTGAGCCACATGATGATGACCTATGCGCTGTCGATGGCGCCCTCTGCCACGCTGGCGCCGCTTCAGTACCTCGAATTGCCGGTGGCGACCCTGCTGGGATACCTGGTGTTCCGCGACTTCCCGAACGCGCTGACCCTGACGGGCATCGCCATCATCATCGGTTCGGGGCTTTACATGATCCACCGCGAGCGGGTGACGGCGCGGCAGCTGATGACCGAGCGGGCGGCGCCGCCGATCTGATGCCCCTGCCCGGACCGGACTTGCACGACCGCGGGCCGCTGGCGGTTTCTGCCGATTGACCGGCATCAATCCCCGCAAGCTTCGGGGTTTCTAGGATCGTGACAGAGGGCGTTCGGCCTGGCCGAAGCCCGTCCTGGACGATTGGAGGGACCCCGGAGATGCAGAACCAGGAACTTCAGATCCTGATCGATACGCTGGAAGAGTGCAGCGATCTGGGCCCGGCCGATTTCGACGGGGTTGCGCGCGCGCTTGGCTTTCTGTTGCCCGAGCTTTCGACCGACCTTCAGGCGCTCGGCCATCCGATCGGCAGCACGGATGGCGCGGTGCTGATCGTCGACCGGGCCTATCCGGACTGGAGCATTCATATCCGGGGGCGGGCGAACGACAGGGACGGGCACTGGCGCTGCACGCTTCGCGAAGGGGGCATCCGCGACAATGACGCGGTTCTGGGTTCGGGAAAGTCGCCGGTGCTCGCACAGGCGATCCTGGCCGCCTTGATGCGGCTGACGGCGAACCTCAAGCGGCTTTGAGGTGAAGGGGCTCAGCCCCCTGGTGCGAAGGCCTTGAGAAGGGTTTCGACCGTGCCGTCGTCGACCTGTTCGAACGCGCGATAGGACGCGCCCACCGCGCCCCAGGACAGATCGCCCAGGCAGATGACGCGGTCGGCCAGGCCCGCGAGCCGGGCCTTCAGATCGTTCGGCCCCACGGGGACGGCCACGATGATTTCGGCGGGATTGCGGGCCTTCAGGGCAGCGAGGCTGGCGCGGAGCGTCGTTCCCGTGGCGACGCCGTCATCGACCACGATCAGGGTTTTGCCGGCGATTTCCGGCCGGGGACGATCGCCCAGATAGCGGAGCCTGCGGCGTTCGATTTCCTCAAGGAGCGGTTTCGACAGGCCTTCCACCTCGGGGCGGGAGAGGCCGAACTGCCGTGCAACGGGTGTGTTCACGGTGACCTCTGGCCTGTCGCCATCGACCACCGCGCCGACCGCGAGTTCGGGCTGGCCCGGGGCGCCGATCTTGCGGACGAGGACGATATCCATTGGCAGATGGCGCGCCGCGCAGATTTCGGCGGCCACGGGCACGCCGCCCCTGGGAAGGGCGATCACGACGGTGCTGTCCGGGTCTGTCTCGGGCAGGGCCGCGGCAAGCTGGCGGCCCGCATCGGCACGGTTTTCGAACATCGCCATGGTCAGGCCGATTCCGCCTGGCTGACGTTTCGCAGGACCTGCACGAAACTGTCGGGCGTCACCGAAATGCTGTCGATGCCGAAGCCGACGAGACGGCGGGCATAGGTGGGATCGTTGCTGGGCGCCTGGCCGCAGAAGCCGACCTTGATGCCGGCCTTGTGCGCCTCTCGCACGACCGTTTCGATCATCCAGAGCACCGCGGGATCGTCTTCCCTGAAGAGATCGGCAAGACGATCGGAATCGCGGTCTATGCCGAGCGTGAGCTGTGTCAGATCGTTGGAGCCGATGGAAAACCCGTCGAAGAGCGCCGCGAATTCCGCCGCGCGCACGACGTTCGAAGGGATTTCGCACATCATGTAGACCTGGAGGCCTTCGGCCCCGCGCTTCAGCCCGTTTTCGGCCATGACGGAGAGCACGCGGCGCGCCTCGTCCGGTGTGCGGCAGAACGGGATCATGACGATGACGTTCTTGAAGCCCATCTTGCTGCGCAGGCGCTGGATGGCGCGGCATTCAAGTTCGAAGCCCGGGCGATAGGCGTCGGCGTAGTAGCGCGAGGCGCCGCGAAAGCCGATCATCGGGTTTTCTTCCAGAGGCTCGAAGTCGCGGCCGCCGAGAAGATCGGCGTATTCGTTGGTCTTGAAATCGCTCATCCGCACGATGACCGGATTCGGATAGCAGAAGGCCGCGATCCGCGAGAGGCCGCAGGCGAGGCGTTCGACGAAGTATTCCGGTTTGCTGGCATAGCCGCGCGTGAGGTCGTCGATCCGGGCGCGTGCCTCGGCGTCGGTCACCCTGTCGGGGGCGAGAAGCGCCATGGGGTGGATGCGCACCGCGTTGTTGATCACGAATTCCATGCGCGCCAGTCCCACGCCCCGGGCCGGCAGGCGCCACCACCGGAACGCCGCACTCGGGTTCGCGAGGTTCAGCATGACCCCGGTGCGGGTTTCGGGGATCTGGTCGAGCTTTTCTTCCGCGATGTCGATCTGTGACAGGCCCTCGGTGACGATGCCTTCGTCGCCCCCGGCGCAGGACACGGTCACATCCTGTTCGTCGTGCAGAATGCGGGTGGCGTCGCCGCAGCCGACGACGGCCGGCAGGCCCAGTTCGCGGCTGACGATTGCCGCATGAGAGGTGCGCCCGCCGTGGTCGGTGACGATGGCCGCCGCGCGCTTCATGATCGGCACCCAATCGGGGTTCGTGGTGCTGGTGACGAGGACGGAGCCGTCGACGAAACGGCCGATATCCTCGGGATCCTCGATGATCGAGACGCGGCCCGAGACCGCGGCGTTGCCGACGCTGAGCCCCGAGACGAGGAGGGGGCCGGGGTTCACGACCGCATAGGATCTGAGAGATCCGGCCTGGGCGCGGGACTGAACGGTTTCGGGGCGTGCCTGCACGATGTAGAGGGTGCCGGTCACGCCGTCGCGGGCCCATTCCATATCCATCGGCTGGCCGTAATGCGCCTCGATGATGCTGGCTTGCCGGGCGAGATCGAGGATTTCGGCATCGCCCAGCACGAACTTTTCGCGTTCGGCCCTGGATGTCGGGACGTTGCGCGGCGTGCCGTCGCGATCCTGGATCATCTTGATCGCCTTCGCGCCCAGCCGTTTTTCGAGGATCGGTTCGAGCGCCGCGTCGTCGAGAAAGGGTTTGTAGACCTGGTATTCGTCGGGATCGACCGCGCCCTGTACGACGTTCTCGCCCAGGCCCCAGGCCGCGTTGATCAGGACCGCGTCCGGAAAGCCGGATTCGGTATCGATCGAGAACATGACGCCGGACCCGCCGCGATCCGCCCTGACCATCTGCTGAACCCCGACCGAGAGCGCGACGTCTTGATGGGCGAAGCCCTTCATCTCGCGATAGGAGATGGCCCGGTCGGTATAGAGGGAGGCGTAGCATTTCTTGCAGGCCGCGAGCAGGGCGGTTTCGCCGATGACATTGAGGAAGGTTTCCTGCTGGCCCGCGAAGCTGGCATCGGGGAGATCCTCGGCGGTGGCGCTGGAGCGTACGGCCACGGGAAGATCGGGCTCGCCGGCCGTTTCGCACAGGGCCTTGTAGCGTGCCCCGATCTCGTTCGCCGTGGCCTCGGGCCAGTCACCGGTGAGAATGAGGTAGCGGATCCTGGCGCCGGTTTCCTGAAGCGTGGCGGTCTTGCAGGCCAGCATCTCGAGTTCCCGGCGGATGGCGCTGTCGAGATCGTTCTGTTTCAGGAAATCGCGGAATGCCGCAGAGGTTGTCGCAAAGCCCGGCGGAACGAGAATGCCTTTCGGCCGGAGCGCTTGGATCATCTCGCCCAAGGAGGCGTTCTTGCCGCCGACCTGGCCGGTGTCGTCGCGGTCGACCTCGGAGAAATCCATCGCGAGGGTGGGTGTTTGCGGCATGGGACCGGTCTCCATCTTTGCGCTGAGCAGGGTGGCTGACGGATCGGGCGGGGTGTTGATCGACGTCAGTTCGCCGACGACGGATTGACGCGAAGGCGCGGTGCGCCTGTGGTCAGCCCGATTGCCTGGCCAGATAGGCGGCGAGGGCGTCGAAGCTTTCCATCAGCGGGTAGTCCGCCTCGGGCATCGGGATATCGAGGCGTTTGCCGAGCGCGGTGACGAGGGTCAGGAAATCCATCGAGTCGATGTCGAATTCTTCGCGCAGGTCGCCGCCGCGATCGATGTCGGCGGGATCGATATCGGGCGCGATGCGGCGCAATTCTTCCGCGAGGATGGTTGCGGCGTCTGTTTCTGTCATAGGAGGCCCGGGTGCTGGAGGGTCTTGTCGATGGCGCGCAGGAACAGCGCGCCACGGTGCCCGTCGCTGACGCGGTGATCGGCGGCGAGGGTGAGCGTCGTCATCAGCCGGGGAACGACCGCGCCGTCCCGCACCACCGGGCGCTGGCGCGGCGCCCCCATGCCGACGATCGCGACCTGCGGCGGGTAGATGACACCGAAGACCGCATCGGTGCCACGCTCGCCCAGGCTGGTGAGGGTGATGGTGGCGTCGGAGAGTTCGCGTGCCCGGAACCGGCCCGCGCGCACGCGCGCGGTGAGATCGCGCAGGTTTTGCATGAGGGCGTCGAGGCCCAGCGCCTCGGCGTCGAAGAGGGCCGGGGCGACCAGACCCTGTGAGCGGATGTTGATCGCGAAGCCGAGATGAACCGCGCCGGACGGGGTGAATGCGCCGCCGCTGTAATGGCCGTTGAATTCCGGGAAGCGGGCGAGGGCGAGCGCGAGGGCCTTGGCGCAGAGCGCGCCGATCAGCAACCGGTCGGAGGGCGCGCGCCCCGCGTTCGCCTCGGCCACGAAGGCCTCGGCCGCGGTGAGATCGACATCGTGGGAGAGGTAGTAGTGGGGAATTTCCCGCTTCGAACGCGACATGGCGGCGGCGATGGCGGTTCGGAAATCCGGCGTGCCCCCGGCGGCGGGGGCCGGGGCGGCGGCTTCGAGATCCCGGCGCGTGACCGTCCTGCCGTCGCGATATTCCGGCGTGTCGAGGTTCATGCCGCGCGCCGCCGCGAAGCGCCGGGCGGCGGGCGTGATCCGCGGGCGTGTCGGCAGGGCGCCGAATTCGGGACCGGGCGGAATTTCCGTCGGCGGAAATTCCGGGGCCTCGTCCGGCGGGGAGACCGGAACTTCCTGCGGCGGCGGCCCGGGTTCGGGCGGGGGCGCTTCCGGCGGTTCGGGCGGCGGAGGCTCGACCTCCGGCGGTTCCGGTCGGGGTTCCGGTTGGGACGGTTCCCCGTCCGCGAGGATCACCGCGAGCGGCGCGCCGACCGGCACTTTCGCCCCGATGTCGGCAAGCCAGCGATCCAGCGTGCCATTCTGAAATACCTCGATCTCGATCACTCCCTTCTGGGTTTCCACTGCGCCGATGACATCGCCGGCGCGCAGCCGTTCTCCCGGCGCGACGGCCTGTTCCACGAGAATGCCCGCTTCCATGTCGGACCCGAGCGAGGGCATTCGGAACTCGGTCATGGTTTCGCGTCCATGACGCGCCGGGCCGCGTTGATGATGGTGCCGGTTTGCGGGATGGCGGCCTGTTCGAGATGGCGCGGGAAGGGGATCGGAACCTCTGCGCTGCAGACCCGCGCCAGGGGCGCGTCGAGTTCGAAGAACGCGTCCTCCGCCAGGCGCATGCCGATTTCGGCCGCGAGGCTTCCGCTGCGCCAGCCCTCGTCGACGATCACCGCGCGCCGTGTCTTCACGATCGAGGCGAGGATTGTTTCCATATCGAGCGGCCGCAATGTTCGCAGGTCGATCACGTCGGCGCTGATCCGGTGTTCCTGCCACAGCCTGTCGGCGGCGAGCAGCGTCTTGCCGAGCGAGCCGCCATAGGTGATGAGCGTGATGTCGTCGCCGACGTGACGGAGGGCGGCGCGGGTGATGTTCACCGGTCCCGCGTCTTCGGCAAGGGCGCCTTCCATGTTGTAGAGCATCACGTTTTCGAAGATCAGGACCGGGTCGGGATCTTCCAGAGCCGTCCAGAGCATGCCGCGCGCGTCTTCGAGCGTGGCCGGTGCGAGGACGCGCAGGCCGGGGATGTGGGCGTACCATCCTTCGAGGCTGTGGGAGTGCTGTGCCGCGAGTTGCTTGCCCGCGCCGGTGGCCATGCGGATCACGAGGGGCACGCCGAACTGGTTGTTCGACATGTGCCGCAGCGTGGCGGCGGTGTTCAGGATCTGGTCGAGGGCGAGCAGCGAGAAGTTCACGGTCATCAGTTCGACGATCGGCCTGAGCCCGGCGAGCGCCGCCCCGATGCCCGCCCCGGTGAACCCGGATTCGGACAGCGGCGTGTCGCGGATACGGTCAGGCCCGAACTTGTCGAGCAGACCCATGCTGACGGCGTAGCAGCCGCCATACCGGCCCACGTCCTCGCCCATCAGGAAAACGCGCGGATCGCGGGTCATCGCGTCGTCGATCGCCTCGCGCACCGCGTCGCGATAGGTGGTGACCCGCATGGCCGACGTGGCGGGGGCGGGCGGTGGCGGCGGCGGGGGATCGGGCGACATGACGAACCGGGAGAGGGTTTCGACCGGTTCGTCGGTTCCCGCTTCGGCAAAAGCCACGGCCTCGTCGATTTCCGCGTCGACCTCGGCGATGATGCTGTCGATTTCCGGGCCATGGAGCAGGCCGTTCGTTTCAAGCCAGGTCTGGAACCTGACGATCGGACCCTTTTCGCGCCATTCGGCGACCTCGTCCTTCGAGCGGTAGAGCTGGGCGTCGAACATGGAATGCGCGCGGAACCTGTAGGTCTTGCATTCCAGGAAATAGGGCGCCCCCGTTTCGGCGATGGCCGCGAGCGCCTTGCGCGCGGCGACCTGGACCGCGACCACATCCATGCCGTCGACCGAAGCCGCGGCGATCCCGTAGCAGGCGGCCTTTGCCGTGATGTCGGTTTCGCTTTCGGTGCGTTCCAGCGCGGAGCCCATGGCGTAGCCGTTGTTTTCGCAGACGAACAGGACCGGCAGCCGCCAGAGGGCGGCGAGGTTCATGCTTTCGTGGAATTCGCCTTCGGCCACCGCGCCTTCGCCGAAGAAGCAGGCGGTGACCCGATCGGCGTCTTCCAGCCGGTCGGCGAGGCCAAGGCCGGCGGCAAGGGGCAGGCCGCCCCCGACAATGGCGTTGCCGCCGAAGAGGTTGTGGGCGCGGCTGAAGAGGTGCATCGACCCGCCCCGCCCGCCGGCACAGCCTTCTGCCTTGCCGTACATCTCGGCAAGGACCGCGCCCATCGGCACGCCGCGCGCCAGGGCGTGGGCGTGTTCGCGGTAGGTGGCAACCACCCGGTCGGCTGGCCCGAGGAGCGGGATGATGCCTGCCGCAACCGCTTCTTCCCCGTCGTAGAGATGCAGAAAGCCGCGGATCTTCTCCTGCGTGTAGAGATCGGCGCATTTGCTTTCGAACCGGCGGATGCGGATCATTTCCTTCAGAAGCGCCCGGACATGGGCGTGGTCGAGGTGCGGTTTCAGGGTGCTCTCGGTCATTGCTCATCGCTTTCCAGGGTGGAGATGTCGCCTTCGGGCAGACCGAGTTCGCGGGCCTTCAGAAGCCGCCGCATGATCTTGCCGCTGCGGGTCTTGGGAAGGTTCGTGCGAAAGGCGATGTCTTTCGGGGCGACGGCGGGGCCGAGCTTTTTCCGGGCGTGGCCGATCAGATCGAGTTTCAGCTCTTCCGTGGGCGCGTGCCCGGGTTTGAGGGCGACATAGGCCTTCACGATCTCGCCCGAGGTTTCGTCGGGGATGCCGATCACGCCGACCTCGGCAACCGCGTCATGCTCCATCAGGGCGCTTTCCACCTCGAAGGGGCCGATCAGGTGGCCGGCGCTCTTGATCAGGTCGTTGCTGCGCCCGACGAACCAGTAGTACCCGTCGGCATCCCGCATCGCGAGATCGCCGCTGAGATACCAGCCGCCGCGGAAGCATTTTCGGTAGCGTGCGTCTTCGTGCAGGTAGCCGCGCATCATCGAAGGCCAGCCGGGGCGCAGGGCGAGTTCCCCCATGGCCAGCGGTTCCGTCAGTTCACGGGCGCCGTCTTCGGTGACCTCGACGATGCCCGCCTCGATCCCCGGCATCGGTTTGCCCATCGAGCCCGGCTTCACGTCCATGCAGGCGTAGTTCGCGATCATGATCCCGCCGGTTTCGGTCTGCCACCAGTTGTCGTGAAAGGGTTTGCCGAAGGTCTCGTATCCCCAGATCACCGCCTCGGGGTTCAGCGGTTCGCCAACGCTGGCCATGAACCTGAGAGCGGGGAACGCGTGCGCCCTGGCGGCCCCGGCGCCGGCCTTCATCAGCATGCGGATCGCGGTGGGTGCGGTGTACCAGACGGTGACGGCCTCGCGTTCGAGGGTGGCGTACCAGCGTTCGACGTCGAATTCGGCCTCGTCGACGATCATGGTGACGCGGTTGGTCAGGGGCGCGATGATGCCGTAGGACGTACCGGTCACCCAGCCGGGATCGGCGGTGCACCAGTAGACATCCCCGGGCTTGAGATCGAGCGCGATCCGGCCGGTCGCGTGGTGGGCGACCACCGCCTCGTGGACGTGGACGACGCCTTTCGGGGTGCCGGTCGTGCCGGATGTGAAATGGAGGAGTGCCTTGTCCTCTGGGGCCATCGGCACGGTATCGAAGCTATCCGATGCCGCGTTCATGAGCGGTGCGAGGTGGTGCGTGCCGTCGTCTTCGCCGTCGGTCAGAAAGACCTCGCGCAGTTCGGGAAGCTGGCCGCGCAGCCCTTTGAGCTTTCGGGCGTAGAGGCGCCGGGAGGTGACGACGGCCGCCGCGTTGCCGATTTCCATCCGCGACCGGATCGGTTCGGGGCCGAAGGCCGAGAACAACGGGCAGAACACCGCACCGGCCTTGAGGGTTCCGAGGGCTGCCACGTAAAGCTCCGGCACGCGCCCCAGCAGGGAGTAGACCCTGTCGCCCCTGCCGATCCCCCGGGACCGCAGAACATTGGCGAAGCGGTTGGTCAGTTTCTGAAGATCGGCATAGGTGTAATCGGTCGCTGTGCCCGATTTCGCGATCCAGCGCAGGGCGATCTGGCCGCCGTGCCCGGCCTGGACGTGGCGGTCGATGGCATTGTGGACGATGTTCAGGCGTCCGCCCGGGAAGAAATCGATGTCGCGGCGCGCCATGTCCCAGGAGAATGCGCGTCTGAAGCCCGGGTAATCCGGCATGTTCGCGGCGTTGCGAACGCCGGGCGGTTTTTCGATGAGCGGCGGATCTGCCATTGTCCCGGCCTCGCAAGAACGGTTCCGGGCGGAAGCGTGGCACGGTCAGGACCGGCCAGACTGACGCGCGTCAATCTGCGGGCGGTGGGGTGCGGGTGCGGCCGTGCCTCATCATCGCTTTCCCGAGGAATTTCAAAGCCGCCGACTTACACCGGGGCTTCGTCATCGGGCTATCGAGACCCGCGCGCTCATGGCCGGCGGCGCGCCGGAGGTAACGCATCTTTCCGTTGGTCTTCACGAGCAGCCCGACAAGGTGCCATCTTCAGCGGCCAGACCGCATTCCCTCGATCCGGCCTTGCCGATCTCGGCGGCAGACTTCGGGCCGAAGCGGCGCCAGCAGAAGCGGGGAGGTTCATGGCTGACGTCGATTTCGCGTTCAGGCAGCAGAGCTTCGGCGTTTCGGAGCGGGAGTGGGAAGCGGAGGTACATCTTAGCCGCGAGGCGGATGATTTCCGGGCCGGTCCGGATGCCGCGAAAGAGTTTCGATAGGGACATCGCCGAAGGCCGGGCTGCCCCCCCGGCACCGCCACGTCGAGCCTATGGCGTCACTCACCGGTCTCCGCCCGCCGGCGGACCGCGGCGACAACCGCACGTTTGACCTCGGCGGGTTGTTCATCGAGCGCCTCGGTGATCCGCCTGAGCTCACGCCGGGTGCGATGCAGGTGGTCGATCAGTGTGAGGACCGTCGGCATCACGTCTGTCGGAAAGGCCATATCCTTGCGGAGGTCGCAGAGAAGCCGGAGGCGCGCAATGTCGAGTTCGTCAAAGACAGGGCCGCGTGCGCCTTGAGCCGGACGGACCCAGCCTTGCTTAACCCAGAGGCGCAACTCGCGCAGGGTGAGACGCTCTATTCTGGCGACGACGGTGCGTTCGTCGAAGCTCATGTCTTCCTCCTCAGGTCCGCGCGCGGGTCGAACGAGGCCGCATCCCGCCAACGTTCGGCGAGCGCCTTCATCGTCTCATCCATTTCCTTCGGCAGGACGATCTTCAGCCTGACCATCTGATCCCCCGCAGTCTTGCCGCGCCTGATACCCTTGCCTTTGAGCCGAAGGCGCTGGCCGGAAGATGCCCCTCGGGGGATCGTCATGGAGACAGGGCCCGATATCGTGGGCACATCGACCTTCGCACCGAGAACCGCCTCGTCAAAGGTGATCGGAAGCTCGATCTCGATATCGTCACCCTCCCGGGAAAAGACCGGGTGTGGTTTCACGCTGATGGAGACAAGCGCGTCGCCGGCCGGGCCCTGCCCGATGCCCTGCGCGCCCTTGCCTTTGAGACGCAGGGTCTGCCCGTCGCGGACGCCCGCAGGCACGGAAATTTCGATCGACTTGCCATCAGGCATGGTGATGGCACGCCTGGCCCCGAGCGCAGCATCGAGAAAATCAACCTCGAGATGATACCGGAGGTCCGGCCCGCGGGCATGGAAATCACGCGCGCCGTCGGCCCTTCGGGCGTGCTGCCCGAAAAGTTCCGAAAAGAGATCCGATAAATCTTCGTCGCCGCCCGTGCCGAAGCCCTGCCCGAACCCGGGCCCGCGGCCCCGATCGTAGCGGGCACCGGCATTCTGACCGGCGTAGTGATGGTAGAATTGGTTTTCGGGGCGCTCCTGACCCTGGGCGTCAATCTCTCCGGCATCGAACCGCCGGCGTTTTTCCGGATCACCCAGCACGTCGTAGGCCGCCGCGACGGCCTGAAACTCGGACTGCTTGCCGGGGTCGTCGGGATGAAGATCCGGGTGCAGGGATTTCGCGAGCTTCCGATAGGCCTTCTTGATCTCTTCCTGCGAGGCGGTCTTGGAGACGCCGAGGGTCTTGTAGGGATCGTCACTCATTTCGGGATCTCACCCTTTCACGCCCCGGCCCCAGCCGTCACCCAATCGGTGATGTCCCGGGAGGATATCGCGCCGGTCCGCCGCCCCATCTCGCGTCCGCCACGGAAGGCAATCAGCAGGGGAATGCCGCGGATTCCATATCGCCCGCCAGCTTCGGGGAATGCCTCGGTATCAAGCTTGGCAAAGCGGGCATGTCCTTTCAGGGCCTGCGCCGCCTTCGAGAACTCCGGCGCCATCATTCGGCAAGGCCCGCACCAGGACGCCCAGAAATCGACAATCAGTGGGAGTTCGTCGATCCGCTGCGCCTTCTTCAGAATGTCGATCGAGATATCCACGGGCTTGTCCTCGACAAGCGGCGCACCACAGGTGCCGCATTTGTGCCCGGCATTCAGCCGTTCCCGCGGGACCCGGTTTCCCTGTCCGCATGCCAGGCATGTCAGCTTGATACCCATCGGAGAAATCCCCCATATATTCCTTTATCTGCATATATAGGTAGACGACGATGTTTTTTAACCGTTCGACGGCGAATATCGCGGCAGGCCAGGCTTTTCGCCTCTGCTTCTGCCGGAGGTGTCCGCTGACGATGACGTCGACCTTTTCCGCACCACGAGCCGCCCTCTGACGACAGTACAAGGCTGACCGAACGAGGTTTACCTCTGCGCTGTCATAGCGGAACGTCGTCGTAACCCCGGGCAAACATCGATCTGGATGATGCAAGCGGCCCGCTGATCGCGCCGGACATGAGCTCGAAGATCCGGCCAGCCTGCGCGGTGTATTGCTCGACCGCAGTCTTGTAGTAGCCGGACTGCACCTGCATCACATCCGCCGGCGTCCTGCATCCGAGAAACGCCTGCTGGGTCTTCAGGTCTTCTTCCAGGCGCTGAGCAATGAAGCGTCCGCTTGCTGTCATCACTTCAAGCCATTGGGCCGTGACAGCCGGAGGAATCGCCGGCATTGCAAGGCCAGGAGCCGCTGCGGCACCGTTGGCTTTCGTTGGCGATGGGCTTTTTCCTGTCATTGGATGTCTCTCCGCTGTCTTTGTGAACTTCCGTTAATCCATAGCCTACCGGCCGGGCTGAACCATGACCTTGATCAACATTGCGTGCCTATCGTTCACAGAGAGATGGATTTGCCTGTGATCGGGCCGGGGCCGAGACGGACCTGGCCGTCCGAGCATCAGAGGGCCGTCGAGCCTGCAGAGCGGCCTCTGTTTCGCCCGGCAGGACGGGAGCGCGTCTTCGGGACATGACGGCCCGATCCATGACAGGAGGGCAGATCGAGATTTCCAGGTCTCAGTTGGAAGCGAAGGCCTCGGACGGCAGCAAGCCCGAGATTTCGAGGATCAGTTTGCGCCTGATCGCCTGTGCGAGATCTTCTTCATTTTCGGCCGTCACCACAAAGGCCCCAAGTCCACCTATGATCCTTTCTTCATAGATTTCAGCCAGATCCGGGAAGCGGGCGGGCGTATCGCAGAAGCGGCAGAGGATCGGAAGACCGTTTATCGTGATCCCTGCCGAGACCACCTCGTCCCGGGCCGAGGCAATCGAGGGTCCGGAGTAGCTGTTCGGGCTGTCGCCAGAGAAATCGATGACCTTGCGCCAGCCCAGGAAATCGTTCTGCTCGATGAGCCTCTTGCCGTCGAGAAGGGCCGCGCCAATCGCGTTACGCCCATATGCCTGCCTTGGCGGCGCGATCAGCGCATCGGCAAAAGCCCGGGCACTTTCGGGCCCATCGATTTTCGTCCAGTCGACAACAACTGCGGTGTTCGCAGCCCATTCGACGTATGTCACGGCGATGGCTCCGTAAGCCGAGTTCTGAATTGCCGACAGAACGCGAGGATCGGTGATCGCCTCGGCGTAACCCTGGCGCTGGAATTCTATTTCAGCCTGCGTGATCGAACCTGAGGCATCGGCGAGAAGAACGAGTTCAAGGTCAACCTCCTCTGCGACGGCAGGCAGGGCGAAGAAGGCAAGCAGGGCGATGACACTGCGCATGCTTGAATCGTAGCGCATCGTCGCGGTTTGGAAACTGCCGAGATGCAAGGCCGGCCGAATGGGACAGAGCATTTGCGTCCTGCAAGCGCGACTCGACGCCCTGCCAATCCGCCATAGATCAGGGCAATGCGTTGGTTTGTGCTTCTGCTTGTCCTCGTTCCCGGTTTCGCCTTGGCGAATGACTGGGATGCCCTGTCCGAACCGGGAGCGCTTGCAATCATGCGCCATGCCCTGGCACCCGGCACGGGGGATCCCGCCAACCTGACGATTGGCGACTGCTCCACGCAACGGAACCTGGATGATCGGGGACGGGCCCAGGCACGGGCCATAGGATCCGCCATGAAAGCCCGGGGCATCAGATTTGATGCTGTGCTGAGCAGCCAATGGTGCCGTACACGGGAAACGGCTGAGCTTCTCGATTTGGGACCGGTGAACGATGCGCCGTCACTCAATTCGTTCTTCCAGGATGCCTCCACCCGGGATGAGCAAACCGCGGAGACACGGGAGCTGATTTCCAGGACCGATGGCCGTGTTCTGCTGGTGACCCACCAGGTGAATATCTCGGCCCTCGCGGGGCGGGGTACGCGCTCTGGAGAAGTGCTCGTCATCCGTCCGACCGATGGGGGCATCGAGGTGCTGGGCAGTATTCTTATCGAGCCGTGAGAAGACATGCCGGGCCCGCCGGAGAGATCGCTCGGACGGCCTGAACCGCCGGCCTAGCAGAACCCCACCGCACGGATATCGATCTTTGCGTCATGGTCTCTGCCATATGCGACTATGGCGAGCGACCTGAGGCTGTCTGCGCGAGGAACGGCGCGAAGGAGCTGGCCGGATCGCCTGAAGGTGTCGAACGGCAGCTGAACGGCTTCCCAGGCCTCTGTCACCTGAAAGCCCGCCTGATAATATTGCCAGGGCAGCCGCGTTCCGCTGGTTCGGAGATGCACGAAGTATGGCTGGTTGTTTCCGCGCACGACAAGACGAACACCTGTGGCGTCTTCGGGTGCACCGTCAGGCAGTTCCGTCCGCATCTGGATGAATCCGCCGTTGTTTTCGGTGCTTACACGACCGGTCAGATGCGCATACGCGTGCTTACCTTCCCTGAGGAATGCGACCTGACCGGAGGAGACACCGCCCATCACGCCGTCTGTGAAGAAGCGCCAACGGGTTTCGGGCCGTGACTTGAAGGTTTCGATCATGAGGACGTCACCCAGGGCCGGTATGGGCATCAGTAGGAGGGGCGCAAGCAGGGTTTGCCTTACGGCAAAACGCATTCTTCGGCTTCGCTTTCCTGACCGATTGCATTCCGATTGGCCGGTTCCTTCCGCGCCCGTGCACAGCGCCTCAAGACGTGCGGTTTCCGAGACTATCCAAGGCCGCTTTCTCGCCGGCTGCAAGGGCACCTTCAATGAGCCCCGGGCTTGTTTCCGATACCTCTGAAACAGCAAACCGAACGCGGCCATCGAGGTGAGCCTGTCTCAATAGTGCCGGGCCGATGTCAGGGTGGTTTGCCGGCTGTGAGAGATCGGACTCGGTGACGATGTTCGAGTGCGTTGCCCAATCCTGCACGATCAAGTCAATCGGGTGCGCGGCAGGTGGCCCAAAGCATTCGGTGAGCTGTCTCAGAATTGCCTGTTTGAGCCCCTGCGGGTCTTTTCTTCGCATGTCCGGTGGCCATCCGACGAACCCAAAGAGTGCGGCGGGATGCCCACTGGCGCCGGAATGGTCATGGGCTTCGACGAGCGGGCCGGATCTGCTGGCAATCCGACCGGCCAGGCCCTTGTCCCTCCAAAAAGGCCGGTCATAGAGCGCCACGACCTTCGCATGCGTACTCATCCACGTTGGCGTCCGTCGCATGGCCTCTGACAGCGGCGGGGGCGCCCAAGGCATGTCGATGCCTGCGGCGGCGACACGGAGAGGAGTGGAGACGATCACCCGCCCTGCAGAGACGATTTCACCTGACGCCAGGTAAACGCTGACCTGCGCGGGGCCATCCTCGTGAATACCGATGACAGGCGCCGACGCTCGAATGCCCGCAGCATCCATTCGATTGGAAAGAGCGTCGATAAAAGCCGTGGGCCCGCCGACGATGCGAACCATTCCATTCTGTCCGGGCAGAGGTTGCCGAAGCGGTGCGGGGCCATACCCGAGGATGACCGCATCCCCTTCGTTGAACTGCTCAAAGGTCGCCAGACCGAGCGATCTTATCCATCTTGCGACGACCGGCTGATACTTTGGCCAGACCCAGGTTGGTCCCAAATCGGCAAGGTATTGATTGGTATCAGGGGCGCGAATGGCCTGGATGCGACCTCCGATCCGTGCGTGGGCTTCGAGCAAGAGAACATCGGCGCCCGCGTCTCGCAACACGGTCGCGGCGGTGAGGCCCGCCAATCCAGCGCCGATGATAACAACGTCCAAAAGTCACCCCGCCATCCAGTGAGCGCACCTCAACACGGTAGAGAGGAAATTGCACTCACCGAGAGGCAACATGGCTTCCGATTGCACCCGACCGTGGGCTTGCGCGCGCAGGTCGAGAGACGCCGGGAGCATGTGGAACGTCGCCGCAAGGGCGTTGGCTGGCACGGGATGCGCCACATTCCTGTTGCGTAGTTTACGTAGGGTAAGTACCGTCACGGTTGTGCTGCCAGCCCTCCTCATCCCCGAGGCGTCTGAAGGTGAGTTGCGTTTTCGTTTTTCCCTTTTCGCTGGCAGCACACGATTTCCGCCAAGCCACCAGCGCCTCTTCAAGGCAGGGCGCGCATTCCTTCCGGCATTGGATCGCGCCGGCCAATCAGCATTTCTGAAGCCGCCGCCTGCGTCGGTCCTGATTTCGATCAAGGCGCTCGAGCGAGCAGTGCCGGATAAGGGAGAGACTTGGAAGAGACGCCCCCTGGAAGGTGTGCACGGTGCCCTTCATGGGCTTGGGCTGACAAGGAGTTGGCAAGCCATGAGATGTCTATCCCTCGTGACGGCCATGTGCGTGCTGATCGGTGCAAACGGAAGTTCGGCGGACGTGACGATCGCGGAAGGCAAGACCCTGTTTGGCCAGTACTGTGCCGTCTGCCACGGCGACGATGCAAAAGGCGACGGCAGGGCGGCGCGATCGCTGGAAACCAAGCCGGCGGATCTGACGCGAATAGCCGCCCGGCGAGATGGTGTTTGGCCGATGCTTGAAGTGATGTCGATCATTGATGGCTACACGAAGCAGTTCAATCCACGCGCGGACATGCCGGTCATTCCTGAACTCTCTGGCGGAAGGATGATAGATTTCGACACCGGGAATGGCATCGTGACGCCCGCCCCCGCGCGTCTGGTTGCGCTGGTGGAGTATCTTGAGGCCATACAATCTCCGCGACCGGAGTCTTACGTTCCGTGAGATCGACGGCGCAGGCCTGTGTTTCCGGATGCCGATCGACATCGCGCGCGCGAAACAGGCCCGATGCCTTTCCCGGAAACTCGAGGACGCCGGAACCGGCGGGCCGTCACTGACACCTCAGGTCAGCGCGCGGGCAATGAGCACTCCACCCGTCACGGACACCGCAGTGACCGTCGCACCCCAGATCATATCAGCCGCGACCATCGACGGGTGCCAATCGCGCATCACCGCCCAAGACGTGAGCTCGTAGGTTCCGTAGGCGACGAGGCCGAGGATCGCACCGTTCAGGGCGGCGACGCCGACACCTTCCCGCAGCCCCGGCAAACCGGCGAACCAAACCATCCCGAACAGATAGACCAAATAGAAGCCAAGTGCGGCCGGCATTCGGATTCCTTCCAGCAGACTGTCGCCAAGATGCTCGCGGAAGAGCGGCCCCATGACCCTGGAGAGCATGATCGCGTCGGCGACGAGGAAGATGATCCCGGTGGCAAGTGTGAGAATGACAATCGGCATGTCCGGAGAGATAGAGCGCGGGCACCTTCAAGGAAGGGCTTTGACGTGTGATACGTCCGACACGCGGAGTGGGCTTTCTATCCGAAACGCGGGACGAGGCGGCCTTTCACCGGGTTTGTTCCGAAGGCCCGCTTTCCTGGTGCGGGCGCTCAGCCTGTCGGGACCGGTGCGGTCTCGTCCATCAAGCCGTTTTCTTTCAGCGCGCTCCA
Organism: Ovoidimarina sediminis; assembly: GCF_032586175.1. Taxonomy (NCBI): domain Bacteria; kingdom Pseudomonadati; phylum Pseudomonadota; class Alphaproteobacteria; order Rhodobacterales; family Roseobacteraceae; genus Ovoidimarina; species Ovoidimarina sediminis. Next base: position 74,253 of record NZ_JAWHTE010000006.1, on the reverse strand, counting down.
GAAGTCGGCGGGGATCGGTGTGTCGAACCAGTCCAGCAGCTGCTTCAGTTCATCCTTGTGACGGGGCCCCGGAATAACCGAGGTCACGATGTCGTTGCCGAGCGGGAATTGTAATGCGGCTGCTGCCAGGGGGATTGCGAACTGGTCGGCCACCGCACCGAGCGCGCGTGCCCTGTCGACGATTTCGGCCGGTGCCTTGGCATAGTTCCACATCTCCCGCCCTACGAGGATGCCCGAGTTGAACGGCCCGCCGCAGATGATCGTCGTCCCCGCAGCGCGGCAGGCGGGAAACAGCGATTGCAGCGCGGTCTGCTCAAGAAGGGTGTAGCGGCCGGCCAGAAGGAAGACATCCCATTCGCCAATGCCAAGGGCATCGATGCACACCTGGTTTTCGTTCACTCCAAGCCCGATGGCTTTCACGTGACCGGACCGGCGCAGTTCGTCCATCGCGCGATAGCCACCTTCGCTCAGATCCCTGAAGTGGCGGGCGTTTTCCTCGCCATGCTGGAAGGTTCCGATATCGTGCGCCAAGAGGATGTCTATGCGGTCAAGCCCGAGGCGTTGCAGGCTGTCCTCGTAAGCACGCATGATCCCCGCGTAGCTGTAGTCGTAAACGACATGGAACGGCAGCGGATCGATCATGCCGTAATCCATGGGGTTTGCGACGGCCCCGGGCTTCAGAAGCCGTCCGACCTTGTCGGACAGGACGTAATCCTGACCGCGCAGCATATCCCCCATGACGCGCTCTGACCGTCCGAACCCATACCACGGGGCGGTGTCGAAGTAGCCGATACCGGCCTCTCTGGCGGTCTGGATGAGTTCGGCCGCCTGCCGGTAATCCAGATCGACGAAGTTCCCCCCAAGTGGCGCGCCGCCCAATCCGAGTACATCAATGGTTAGTCCGGTCTGTCCGACCTGCCGCTTCTGCATTGCTGCCACTGCCTCGCTGTTTTCGGCGTGATGGGCACTGCCACCACAGGTTCCGGTTCCGGTCTTACAACACCATGGGCCGTGCCGACAAATGGCGAGCTGGCCATGGATGTGCTTGCCGAGGGGCCCGCGAGATGTGGGGGACGGCACTGGCGGCAGTCGCGGGGTTCTTCCCGCTGTTGGGGCCGATGGTCTTGCCGCTGGCCGTCGACAGGCGGATTCGGGCCAGGGCCCGCTTTCAGTGACAGCGGACCCTGGCGCCATCAGGCCCGATGTCGGGGATGCGGGAGGACCAGCGCGTGCGCTGCGGGAACGTCCGCATTTGCGAATTGGCCGAGATATCACTCGGTCTCGCAGGCGGCGGCGTCATTAGAGACCACCACCCCGCAGGAGATTGCCGCATGCTCCATTCCGGCAAGCGACACGTTGAATAACGATGGGTTGCCCGAGTAGCCCTCACTTGGGCCACAGAAGTCTGTCGGCTTTATCCGCACTCCTACATTTTCGATGGAAACAAGAGGCCTCTCAATGGCTTTGCGGACCTGCTGCCCTTCGTCGACGCCGTGAGGCTTCTGATCAGGAATGCTGGGTTTCGGTCACGCCATTGCGGTGGAAAGAGCATGCCGTCGATCGCCGGCCATGTTCCTCGAGTGGAAATTGTGCTGATAGGACAATATGACGGCGGCCTGGCCGGACATGCGCAATGGGCTCTGGGCGAGAATGACGGAACGCGACTATGACGTGATTGTTCTTGGCGCGGGCGGCGCGGGGCTGATGGCGGCGGCGACCGCCGGGCAATCCGGTGCGCGGGTGCTTCTGATCGACCACGCCGACAAGCCCGGGAAGAAGATCCTGATTTCGGGCGGGGGGCGCTGCAACTTCACAAATACCGGCACGGGGCCGGAAAACTTCCTGTCCGAGAACCCGCATTTCGCGAAGTCGGCGCTCAGCCGCTACACTCGGTGGGAGTTTGTCGCGCTGGTCGAACGCTACGGCATCGCGTGGCACGAAAAGACCCTCGGGCAGCTTTTTTGCGACGGCTCGGCCCGGCAGATCGTCGCGATGCTTCTCGAGGAATGCAGCCGGGGTGGCGTCGAGATCCGACTGTCGACACCCCTGGGTGAAATCGGCCATGCGGACGGGCGGTTCGAGGTGGCAGGGGCCAAGGCGGGCCAGCTGGTGATCGCGACCGGCGGACCGTCAATACCGAAGATGGGTGCGACAGGTGTGGCCTATGACATCGCCCGCCGCTTCGGCCTGCCGGTGGTGACGCCGCGCCCGGCGCTGGTGCCGTTCACGCTGGGGGACGAGGATGCGCTGTTCAAGGCCATTCCCGGCGTGTCGTTTCCTGCCGTCGCCCGGGTGGGGGATATTGCCTTTCAAGAGGCCGCACTCTTCACGCACAAGGGGCTTTCGGGGCCCGCAATCCTGCAGGTTTCCTCCTACTGGACACCGGGGGAGCCCGTTGTCCTATCCGTCTTGCCGGACGCTGCGGCGGTGCTGCGGGCAGCGCGGCAGGAGATGCCGAGGGCGCATCTGAAGGCAGCGCTGTCCCGTCATCTGCCGGCCCGCCTTGCGGAGGTGCTTGCCGCACGGATCGGGCTGGAGCAGGAACTTGGCAATTGTTCGGATGCCAAGCTTTTTCAGGCGGCCGAAACGCTGACAGCACTCACGTTTTGGCCGACGGGCACCGAAGGCTATGCAAAGGCCGAGGTGACGGCAGGCGGCATCGCCACGGCCGGGTTATCGTCGAAGACCATGGAGGCGCGCGACGTCCCGGGCCTTTACGCCATCGGAGAGGCGGTCGACGTGACCGGATGGCTTGGCGGGTACAATTTCCAGTGGGCCTGGTCCTCGGGCGTAGCAGCGGGACTGGCCGTGGCGGAGCGGGCTTTGGGTGGGCGATGAGGGCCGCACCGGGCCACTGAGATCAGATTTGACCCCCCCAAGGCAGGGTCACGGCACGGCCGTCACACATCCCGAATACCCGTTTCAAAATGTGCCGCTCAATGCCCCTCACGCCGCATGAGTTGCCTGCGGAATTCCCCGAATACGAAGCCCGCCTTCGCGATCACAAGGTTTCAGGCGCGCATTTCGCCGAAGAGAACCTGCGTGACCTGCCCCCGAGGCTCCCTCATTCATGGCGGGGGTGTGCGATGGAGATACCGTGGCTCTGCTGACGTCGCCGATGTGGGCGATCGCGACAAGCGCCCGGCGAGAGTGCCGGAGCTTCGTTTGCCGATTGAAGGCCGCAACCTAACAGTCGTCCGCTGCGCGATACGCGTCCGCGATGATCTGGGCGCCTTCATGCTGCATCATGGCAGTGGCCAAAGCGATTGTGACATCCGTGTGAGAGTGTTCTGCGGCGGGACCGAACTCGTTCATGACCATTCCCTTGGCAAGGTGCAGGTACTGTTCCGCGCGGGAGCGGGAGAGTTCCATCATCGCGTCCAGATGCGCTTTCGACATTGCAGAATTCCTCCTATCTCGGTCGTTGCCTCTTGCGGGGGGGAGTGTAGTTCTCTTCGCCGTCGCGCCCGGGAACCCCTGCCTGCAGGCTTCCCCCCCCATCCGTTCCTGAGGCCAGCTGGTGCGAGCATATCGTAAACATGGAAGCGCATGCGCCGTTCTCGCGTTCCGGCATCATACTGACGCCGGGGCCCCTGCCGGAAAGACTAGAAACTGGGCCCGGCAAGCAAGTTGAAGATCAGTATGAGTACAAAGACTGCGCCCCCGACGATCACCGCCCGCTGCAGTTTGCTTTTCGCCTTGAAGAAAGCCCAGTCTTCCAATGCCAGAACCACGGCAATTGCGATCACAGCCGGGACGACTGACCTCAGGATATCTAATTCCATGACGTGACCTGTTCATGCAATTGAAGCCGGCACAGCGAATGCGAGGGGCACACCTTCATTGCTTCAGATCGCTCCCCGGGCTGCTTCTGGATGATCCGCGAGGAAGCCGCGCAGTACGGCATATAATTCGCGGGCGTGCAGTAGGTTCCCGTCATGCAATGCTGTGCGGATATCGTCGCAAAGGATCTCATTCACCCGTTGCGGCCCATGGTGAAGATGCATGAGATACTCCCCCATCAGGGTCGCATCGAATGTCGTCAGATGTTCGTGTTCCGCGAGAGCATCAATTTCCGCCCGAGTGAGAGCGGACATGTCTTCGACGTCTTCCAGAGCTATCATTTCGGCCGCCCTCCTACACGTTGTAATTTTAACAGATCGGACTGACCGGCGCTTTGACCCAGCGCAGTCCGAGCGAGTGCCACCTTGATACACTTGACGCTTTCGGCAGGGTTTCTTGCCCCGTTCCGGAATTGGTTTTTCAGCGCGGACATACGGCCATCTGCTGCCCTCGAAACGCGGTTTCAGGCGGAAGCGAACGCTTCTGCCGATAGCAGCCATTCATCGGAAGCCGGGCAGGCGCTGCCTGACCCGTTCCTTGCGTGAGCATGGGCCGGCCAAGCCTCAGGTAACGCGGCGCGCCAGCTTTGTTACATGGTCAACAATCATGGCCGGCACGGCGCCTTCCAGATCGTGGCCCATGCCCTCGATCTCGACCAGCACGGCATTGGGAATGCGCGAGGCGATATCGCGTCCGTGCTCGATCGGAAGAAGGGTGTCGTCTGTTCCGTGGATCACCGTCACGGGCATCCGGAGCGCGGACAACGACCTGTGGCGAGAGGTGTCAGCCGTAATCGCGGCGAGTTGCCTTGTGGCGCCTTCCGGGTAGTAGCTTCGGTCATAGGCGCGCCCTATGAGGTTGCGTCTTTCGGCCTCGTCGAAGGGGTAAAGCGGGCTGGCCCAAGCCCGGTCGCACATCAGAGTGTGGGTGACCACGCTTTCGCGATCGGTCTTCGGAGGGTGAGAGGTGAGCATATCCATCACCTCGGAAGACGCAGCCGGAAGGCCCGGCGCTCCGCTTGAAGACATCACGATCGCGGCGGATTTCACGCGTCCGGGATACCGGTGCGCCATGACTTGCAGGATCATTCCGCCCATCGAGATGCCAAGCACATGGGCCCTTTCTATCTCAAGGGCATCCAGAACTCCGACCCCGTCAGCCGCCATGTCGTGAAGGGAATAGGGAACGCGCACGGCCTCGCCCTTACGAACGAGATCCCGCACCGCACCGATATCCGGGATGCCGGCGCCGTCGAGTTTCTGGGAAAGCCCGGCGTCGCGGTTGTCATAGGCGATGACCCGAAACCCGCTGTCGACAAGACCGTCGATCAGACGCGTGGGCCAGTGGATGATCTGCGAGCCGAGCCCGCGGATGAGAAGGATCGGGGACGCCGAAGGGCTTCCGAATTGCTCGACCTCGAGTTCAAGACCGTTTGCGGTGATCCTGGCCATCGGCCTTCCCTGTTACCAGAGCGATATGGCTCGCACGCTGGAAGAATGCCGGAGCTTTGGGGCACAGGCAAATCCTGGCGCGCCAGATCCCCGACACTGGCGCAGGCGGCGTTCCGACCTTCCGTCGGATGCTGGCAGACGCGGAATCACTGTGCCTCTGGAATAGGCGCCAAAAGCAGAAAGAAAGAGGCCTGAGCGGCAAGGCCTTCATTTCGTTCTATTTTCAGTGTCGAAATTAAATGCTTGCCAGTGTCGCGGAGTTTTGGAAGCTTTAAGCCGCATCTCTGGCACAGATTTTTCTTAGGGCCACGCAACCAGTTCCTTTTTCGGGGAATGACATGGGACCGCGTGTGCTTTCCGTGCGCCATGGGGATGAGCCCCTGGACGATCGTGCAACGAATTGGCTTGAGAGATCGGGCTACATCGTCGACACGCGCCGCCCGTTTCGGGGCGAGGCGCTTGGTGCGCCCGGGGACGATCTTGCCGCCACGATCGTTTACGGCGGACCCTACAATGCCTGCGAAACAGATCGGCATCCTTTCCTTCGCGACGAATACCGCTGGATCGACGCCTGCATGAGCGCAGGGGTGAAGGTGCTTGGCATCTGCCAGGGCGCGCAGATGATTGCCCATCATTGCGGCGCCTGGGCCGGGGCGCGCGAGACCGAGATTTTCGAATTCGGGTATTATGAGATCGTTCCGACCGAGGCGGCGGGTGATTTCCTCGCCCGGCCGCTGACCGTATGCCAAGCGCATTTTCACACCTTCGATCTGCCGGACGGTGCCGAGCGGCTCGCCGCCAACGACAATTACGAGAACCAGGCGTTCCGGCTGGGTGAAAGCGTCTATGGGCTTCAGTTCCACGCCGAGGTGACGGAGCCCGGATTTCGCCGCTGGCAGGCGCAGAAGGCCGAGGCCTATGGCCGCCCCGGCGCGCAATCCCGGGCGGAGCAGGACCGGTTGCTGACAGAACATGACGCGGCGCAGGGCCTATGGTTCGAGGGTTTTCTGGATCGCTTCATCGGAGTGGCGTCGTGATGCGGGTGGATCGGATCGATGCCTGCCTGCCCGGGGTTCTGGTGCCCCGCGCGTTGCTCGCCCGGGCCGATGATTTCGGCGGATCGCAGGCGGCGGACTGTCTGGCCGGTGACCTCGTCATAAGGAACGGGCGAGCCGTCGGGCTGGCCGCCTCGGATGCTGCGGCGTGCCGGATGATCCTGCCGCGCTTCACCGAACCCCATGTGCATCTGGACAAGTGTCACACCGTCGGTCGGATGCAGGATGTCGGCGGGGATCTTGCTGCGGCGATCGCGGCGCAGAAAGCCGACAAGATCAACTGGACGGCCGACGACATCAGGGGCAGGGCCGCCCGCGGCATGAGAGAGCTGGAAGCCGCCGGATGCGGCATTGTCCGGACGCATGTGGACTGGGGTGATGATCGCGATCCGGGCGCCGTGCCACCCGCCTGGGAGATCGTCGGCGAACTCGCGTCGGAGAGCGCCATGACGGTGCAGCTTGCCGCACTGACGGACATAAGGCGGATGGCCGACGCCGAGTATGCCCGAGGTTGCGCGCGGCGTCTGGCGCGGGAGCAGGGGGTGCTGGGCGCCTTCGTGTTCGACCAGCCCGAGCGTGACGCCGGACTGGCCAATATGTTTCGCGAGGCCGACAGAGTTGGCCTGGCGCTGGATTTTCACGTGGACGAAGGGCTGGAACAGGGGCTCGACGGGCTTGAGCGCATCGCCGACGCAGCACTTCGGGTTGGCTTTGAAGGACCGGTCGTTTGCGGCCATGCCTGTTCGCTGGCGAACCTGCCCCATGCGGATGTGACGCGCATCGCGGAGAAACTGGCCCAAGCCGACATCGCCGTCGTGATGCTGCCGCAGACCAACCTCTATCTTCAGGGCCGCACCACAGGCACGCCCGATCGGCGCGGCATCACGCGGCTGCACGAGCTTCGGGCCGCCGGTGTCACCGTGGCACTGGGCGCCGACAATGTGCGTGACGCGTTCTGTCCCATCGGCCGGCACGATCCGTTGCATGTTCTTGGTCTGAGCGTGCTGGCCGCGCATCTCGACCCGCCGCTTGGCGACCACCTGCCGATGATCACCACCAACGCGGTGACCGCGCTGGGACTGGCGCCCCGGACCGTCGACGGGGCTGCCATCGGGGATCTTCTTGTCTTCGACGCAACCGACAGTTCGGAGCTGCTGTGCGGGGCCAGGCCCCGCAGGCTGCCCGACGCTCTGGGGGCCTTTACATGACCGATACACTGCAAAAGACCGACTGGCGTGCCATCGCCGCCGAACTCGGCCCGGTCGAGGTGATCGACGAACCCGTGCTGATCAAGAAGCGGTCGCGGGATTTCTTCTGGTACTCGCCGATCCTGAATGCGCAGCTCAAGACATGCTTCGGCGACCTCGTGGCACGGCCCGCGAAGCGCGAAGACCTCGCGCATTGCCTTGCCGTCGCCTATCGCCACGACCTTCCCGTGGTGTTGCGCGGCGGCGGCACCGGCAATTACGGGCAGGCCGTGCCGCTTTGCGGCGGGCTGATCGTCGAAACGACGGCGATGAACCGGATCCTCGAGATCGGGGAAGGATACGTGCGCGTCGAGGCGGGCGCGCTGATGGCCGATATCAACGCGGCGCTGATCCCCGAAGGTTGGGAAATGGCGATGTTCCCCTCGACACAGGACATCGCGACGATCGGCGGCTTCGTTTCGGGCGGCAGTGCCGGGATCGGATCGATCGCGAACGGGGCGCTGCGCGAGAAGGGCAACATCATCAGCCTGAAGGCGCTGTCGGTCGAGGCCGAGCCGCAGGAACGGATCTTCGACGCTGAAGAGGCGCTGCAGGTGCACCATGCCTGGGGCCTGAACGGCGCCATAACCGAAGTGACGCTTCGCACTGTGCCGACCCGTGACTGGATCGGCTGCATGGCCACGTTCGACAGTTATCGGGCCTGCTACGCGGCGGGATACGCGCTTGCCACAAGCGAAACCATCGGGCGCAAGCTTTGTTCGGCGGTCGATGCGCGGATCGTCGATTACTTTCCGCGCCTCGACGGCCACGTGCCGAAGGGGCGGCATCTTCTGGTCGCCCTCGTTCCGCGCGAAGACATGGAGGCCTACCGCAGCCTGATCGCGGCGCAGGGCGGCACGGTGGATCTTGCGCTGAGCGACGCGGACCGGCAGGAGCGCGGGATCCCGCATGTCTTCGAGTTCGCGTACAACCACACAACGCTTCAGGTGCTGAAGGCCGACCGGACCGCGACCTATCAGCAATACGGCGTCGGCGATCCGTCGGATGCCGATGCCGTGGCAAGGCTTGGCGAGACGGTGGGGAATGACGTCTGGCAGCACCATGAGTTTGCCCGGGTGGACGGTAGGATCGTTGCATTCGATCTGCCGATCATCTGGTTCACCGACGAGGCACGGCTGCGCCAGATCGACGGGGCCTACGAGGCCGCCGGGTTCACCGTGGCCGATGCCCACACCTTTCACGTCGAAGGCGGGGGATTGAAGAACGCCGATTACAGGCATCTGGCCTGGAAGAAGCGCATGGACCCCAAGGGACTTCTGAACCCCGGCAAGTCACGGGCCTGGGAGACGGTGCGCCACCTTTCCGCAGACGACATCGAAGCCATGGCCAAGGATTGAAGCAATGACCATCCGCACCAGACCGCTCACGCCGCAATTCGGGGTCGATGTTCAGGGGATCGACCTGAACGCCGTTACCGCGACGCATCTTTTCCCTCAGATACGGGCGCTGTTCGAAGAACACTCGGCCCTGCTTTTCCGGGCGCAGGACATGACGGACGAGGCGCACCTTCGTATCGCTGGTCTGTTCGGCCCGATCGAGGACCGCCAGGCGGACGAGCGCAAGCCTGGCGAGGGCTTCGAGATCCCCAAGGTTTCCAACGTGCAGGAGGACGGCACGACCTCGGGCGAGATGGACCTGAAGACGCTCAACCTCAAATCCAACTTCCTGTGGCATTCCGACAGCACCTTTCTGCCGACGCCCGCCCTGACAAACATCATCACCGCGCGGGTCGTGCCGTCTTCCGGCGGGGCCACGGAACTGGCCTCGACCCGAGCGGCATGGGCCATGATGCCCGAAACGATGAAGGCCAGGATCCGGGGGCGCGGCATCTGGCATCGCTACAGCCATTCGCGACGAAAGATATCGCCCGAGCTTGCCGAACTGCCGATGTTCAACAAGTGGCCGGACACGCATTGGAATGCTGTCTGGGAAAACCCGATCAACGGGCGTGAGGCGCTGTACCTCGCCAGCCATGCCTTCAAGGTCGATGGCTGTGACGAGGCGGACAGCGAGGCGCTTCTGGCCGAACTGATCGCGTTCTGCACCCAGCCCGCCTTTGTCTATTCGCATCAATGGCAGGTGGGGGATGTGCTGATCTGGGATCAGCGCGCGGTGATGCACCGCGGCACGCCCTGGCCCTATGCGGAACCCCGCACGCTGTCGAGCATTTGCACAACGGCAACCGAAGACGACGGGCTGGACCGAATGCGCCGTCCGGCCTGATCCCGAAGCCCGCGCAGCCGACCGGACCATTTCCGGCAGAGCGCTCCCCGCAGTCCTCAAGCTGCTTCCTGACACGGCGGCCCACCTGACCCAACAGAGAGGAAAGAACATGACCTTCACGACGTCCAGCGGCAAACGCCTTCCGGAATTCCTGAACCAATCGGCAAGGCGCGTCGGCGACGATGCCGTCAGCCGCCGCGAATTTCTGGCCACCGCCTGTTCCTTCGGCGCGACGGCCACCACGGCCTACGCCATGCTGGGGATGAGCGCCCCGGCTCAGGCGGCCGGTCATGCGCAGGCGGGCGGCACCGTTCGGATCCAGCAGGAGATCGTTGGGATGCGCGACCCGCGCAAGTTCGATTTCAACAGCCTAGCCAACTTCACGCGCGGGTGGCTGGAATACCTTGTGCAATACAATTCCGACGGCACGTTTTCCCCATCCCTGCTGGAAAGCTGGGAGATCAACGACGATGCGACGCTTTATACGCTGAAGGTGCGTCCCGGCGTGACGTGGAACAACGGCGACGCCTTCACCGCCGCAGATGTGGCGCGCAACATCGAGCGGTGGTGCGACAGCACGGTCGAGGCGAATTCGATGGCGATCAGGTTCGGATCGATCGTCGACCCCGATACCGGAAAGATGTTGGCGGGTGCGGTCACGGTCGTCGACGACCTGACGGTGACAATCGCCCTGCCCAAGCCCGATATCTCGCTGATCGCGGGCATGTCGGACTATCCCGCAGCCATCGTGCATGAAAGCTTCGACGAGGTGAGGATGCTCGACAATCCCATAGGGACCGGTCCGTACCTGCCGGAATTCTATTCCGTCGGCGAGGCCGCGGCGCTGGTTCGCAACGAGGATCACGCCTGGTGGAACGCTGGAAACGGCGCCTACATGGACCGGGTTGAGCTGATCGATTTCGGAACCGATCCCGCCGCCCATTTCGCCGCGGCGGATGCCGATGAATTCGATGTGACCTATGACACCGAGGGCGATTTCATCCCTGCCTTCGACGCATTGGACGGCTGGACCAAGCACACCGTCACCACCGGCGCCGTCGTGCTGGCCCGGACCAATCAACTGGCAGAGGTTGACGGTGCGCAACCCTATGCCGATGTCCGGGTGCGCCGCGCGCTGGCGCTGGCGGTGGACAATGCCATCGTTCTGGAACTTGCCTATAACGGTCTCGGAGCCGTGGGCGAGAACCACCATGTCTCGAAGGTTCATCCCGATTACGCCGATATCGGCCCGGCCGTTCATGACCCCGAACAGGCGGTTGCGCTTCTCGAAGAGGCGGGAATGATGGAGTTCGAGCATGATCTGATCTCGCTCGATTCCGCCTTCTGGAAGGCGACGGCGGATGCCATCGCGGGCCAGCTGCGCGACGCCGGCATCAAGATCAAACGCAGCGTGATCCCGTCATCCAGTTTCTGGAACGCGTGGGCCCAGTATCCCTTCTCCGTCACGAACTGGAACCACCGCCCGCTGGGCATTCAGACCTACGCGCTTGCCTATGTCTCGGGCGTGTCGTGGAATGAAAGCGGCTTCGCCAACGAGACGTTCGACGTGCTGGTCGAACAGGCGCTGGCGACCCCGGATGTGGAGGCACGCCGCGGCCTGATGGCAGAGCTTGAACGCATCATGGTGGATGAAGGCGTGATCATTCAGCCTTATTTCCGCGGGTTGGCGAACCACACCAAGACCAATCTGAAAGGCGCAGGCATCCACATTTCCCAGGAAATGTATCCACAATACATGTACTGGGAAGCCTGATCCGCTTACTTCGGCCCGCCCCCATGCAAGGGCGGGCCACACGTCTTCAGGATGCGATTTGCCGATATGCTCGATACCGCCATACTCGCCCTTTGCGGCGTCAATCTCGTCTTCATGGCCGCGTGGATGACCGTTGGCGCGCTGGAAAACCTGTTCCATCCCTACCTGAACGAGACATACACGGCCGAAGTCATGGATATGGCGAGAATGCGCGAGGATTATCCCGAGGCCTACGCGCATGTCGCCTATCGCCGTCTTACCAATGCGCGCCTGCGCCGGTGGCTGTTCGGCGCGATCGTGATCTGCGAGTTGCTTGAGATGGCCCTTCTCTGGATCGGAGCGGTGGGTGTGATCCTGGCCGTGTTCGGCAACGTGCACATTCCGACGGCACTATCCCTTGGCCTGATCGCAACCGGCGCCTTCACCGCAATCTGGGCCGGGTTTCTCGTGGCCGGAAACTACTTCTGCTACTGGTTCGGCCACGAGGGCGGCCAGAACACCCATTTCCAGATGCTGCAATGGGGGATCCTGAGCGCGGTTCTTCTTATCGCGGCCGCCATTGCGCTGACGTAACCGCCCCGCCGGTTTGGCCGGGCGCGGGTTTCGGGGCGAGGACAAGGCCGCCAACGCTTCCCATGGTCAAAACCCCGAAGGATAGAACCGCATCATGTTCCCATGGCGGACGCTTGCCGAAGCCCGGCCAGCGATCCAGACGCAGGCGGAGTTGTTGTCGCCCGGATCTGACTTTGCGGCTGGAGACCACGAACAGGTTGCGTCTATGCTGCCCGGAACTTGCTCATCGGGGTATTGGAGCTTTCGGCAATGGAAAGACCCTCGCAGGTGGATTTTCTGGAAGCGGGTTCCGGTCGGACGGTCATCCTCATTCACTCGAGCGTGGCGGGAGCGCGTCAGTGGAGAAGTCTGATAGACCTGCTTGCCCCCAACCATCATCTCATTGCCATAAATCTTTTCGGCTACGGCACCACACCACCGTGGAACAGCGAGGCGCAGCAAACCCTTGAAGACCAGGCGCGACTGGTTGCTCCGTTTGTTCCGTCGGATGGCAGCATGTTCTCGATCGTAGGGCATTCCTTCGGTGGTGCGGTTGCGATGAAAGCGGCTGCGATGTTTCGGCACCAGGTCCATCGACTTGTCCTGGTTGAGCCCAACCCTTTCTATCTGCTCAGATCACATGGCCGCGTGGACGCATTCCGGGAGGCCACCGCATTGCGGGATGTTATCAAGGAAAGCGGGGGCAGGGGCGACTGGCGCACCGCTGCGGAGGTGTTTGCAAACTATTGGGCCGGCGAAGGAAGTTGGGCTGCCATGCCCGATGATCGGAGAGAGAAATTCGCAGCCGCCCTGGTTCCGAACTTCCACGAATGGGACTGCGTTATGCACGAAGAAACACCGATTTCGACATGGGCGAAAGTTCTGCCTGAGGCAACGACGGTGATCTGGGCCGATGACACGGTCGGTACCATCGCAGAGACTGTGGGCCTGTTTCGCGAGAACATGCCTCACTGGCGCTTTGAGAATCTATCACAGGGCGGGCATATGGCAGCGGTCACGAAGCCGGACCTCATCAACCCACTCATTCAGTCTGCGCTGGAATGATGCCGCTTCGCACTCGTATGCGAGCTTTGAGCCAATGCATCATCCGTCCGGTCCGGGGTGCAAGGACAGGCCGGAGGCAGAGATCAGCTTCTGATTGCCATTGGCTCGTTGAGCAGGCCTTCGTCGATCTCAAAGAGATCGGCGTTCTCAAGAAGGGCTGTGACCACCCAGTTCCGTCCATTTTCGCGCAGGCCGTAGCCATACCCACGCAGCCGGAAGTGCCATTCCCGTTCGCTCAAGCTCTTGCGGCGTTCGCCAAGCACGAAGTTCTGAACCTTGGCAATTTCTGCCGCACTGAAAGTCAAAAGGGTCATCGGCGCTACTCCAAGATCGATCTGTTCCCAAGGATCAGCAGTGGAAGGCATTTTTGTTCAGATATTTGCATCAATAAGGCAGAAACCCGGCATTTGGTGCCGGGTGCGGCGTCAAACATCGGTTTGGGAGCGATGCTTTAATTTCAGGCTGCCACTCGATTGCTCTGACTGCTTTGGGGTCAATGGGGTCAATGGGGTCATCCGAGGCGTTCGGTCAGATGGCTGATCTGCAAGGGCAACTGGCCATCCAGGGCCGTCGATAGGCGATTTCGCGCAGGAATATCGCTTTCAGTGACGGCATAGCCTGGCCGGATCAGGCAGGCCAATACGCGGTTCCCCTGAATTCTCGTTGCGGGCGGAATGTCTTGATACGCGAGACGGGCGCGTAGCAGCGCGCGGGAGGTTTCCGCGTCGCCCCTTATTCAGGTGGTCCGACGTCGATGCCCATTTCCAGCCCGCCCGTCCTATGGCGACGTACCTTTCCAGGGCCGGTTCGCGTCAGACGCGCGAAAATCTCAACATGCCAGCGGCTTGGTATCCCCTTCCGACAAGCCCGCCACCTGGCGCGAACGGACAATGTGAGCCGGGACACCCGCGACCGTGCATCCGGGCGGAACGTCTTTCAGTACGACACTGCCCGCAGCGATCTTGCTGAAGGCACCAATTTCAATGTTTCCAAGGACGCACGCACCGGCGCCGATCATGACACCTTTGCGCACCTTGGGGTGCCGGTCGCCGCGAACCTTCCCGGTGCCGCCGAGCGTTACGTTATGCAGGATAGTGACGTCGTCACCGACAACAGCAGTTTTGCCTATCACTATGCCAGAACCGTGATCCAGCAGGATCCCGGACCCGAGATGAGCGCCGGGATGAATGTCGGGCCCAAGAGCTGCAGACGCCCGGTTCGACAGCCAGGCGGCAAGCTCTTGTTGTCCCGTCTTCCACAAGGTGTGGGCAATGCGGTGGGCCACCAGTGCGTGGAAGGCTTTGTAGTTCAGAAAAGCATGAATATGCGTTCCGCAGGCCGGATCCTTCAACCTGACGGCCGCGAGATCCCGCGCCGCGGCCGTATCGATGGATGGATCGGCATTCAGCACATTCAAGAGCAACATATGCAGGGAATGCTTGCTGACGTCCGGGCTGGCCAGCGCTGAGGCGATCCGCTGTGCCAGAGCCTCCGGCAGCGAGGCGGAAGACAAGAGCGTGTCGTTGAGGATTGGGGCGAGAAACGGCGTCCTGTCCGCCAAGACGCGCGCTTCCCGCCGAAGCAAATGCCAGATATCTTCTGGCGCCCTCTCTGTTTTCAGAATGCCCTTCATGACCAAGGCTCCTATCTGAGGCGGGATTTCCGCGGTTGGACGGGCGGTGTGGCCTGCACGGATGCGCCCACTTTGCCCGGAATGTCTTTCCTGCCCGAGGCTCTGATGATCAGACCCGTCACCACGAGAACGAGAGCGAAAACGTCGACAGCGCTCGGGACCTGGCCCAACACCGGGATGGCCAGGAGAGCCGCGACACCCGGCGTCAGAGCCGACAGGGCGGCGGCCTGAGCACCCATCAAACGAAGCCCCTGGCTGAAGGCAAAGACTGAAACCAGGCCCGACACTATCCCCTGAAAAACCGCCTGGAACGCAATGTCGGCCCTTGGCGCGATGTCCAGGTTGGACAGATCTGCCAGCATCCAGACCGGAGCAAGGACCACTGTCGATAGTGCCCCAACGATCGCAGTGGCCAAGAATGGCGGGAGGTCCTGCGCCCGCGATGTGACGGTGAAGCAGGCCCAGAAGAAAGAGCCCAGAAAGAAAAAGACGTGTCCGGTCCAGAGCTGATCCGAGGCCGATGCCTGGGAAGAGCTAGAGAGGATTGCCACGGGGCCCGACAGGATGAGAAGGACGGCGACCGCCTGTCGCTGGTTCAGCCGCTCGTTCAGAAAGACGGCTCCGATCGCGATTGAAAAGATCGGCATCAGGCCGGGCACCATGGCACCGGCATGCGCGACGGGCGCGAGGCTTAGCCCGTATCCGACGCAAAGCGTGAAAGGCGCGCCATAGGCGGACATGAGCAGGCATCGTTTGACGCCCAATCGCGCGACCGTCTGGCGATGTCGCCAAAGTAACGGCGCCAGCATGAGAGCCGGAATAATGGCCCGAAACCCCGCCAGATCGAGGATGGACAGAGCGGTTGTGTGCCCCGACGAGGTGAGGACAAGCCAACTGGCCCAGATCAGGACGGCCAGAGACATCCAGGTGTAACCCGCCAGGGCCGACATCGCGCATCTAGTGCCTGTCATGGCGAGCCGTTTTCGGGTTGGAACGCCGCGTTTTCTCAGGCGGCAGGCAGCTCAGCAGGACGTGCCCGGTGTTGCCGGGCAGAGCGTACCAATCCACACTGCTTGGTGGCGCGCCCTTGAAAATGCGCAAGGCCGCACCGGGAGATACGGCCGCGGCGGCCGAGTTTGGATTTATGCGACTTAATCGCGACATCGAATCTCTCCTTGGTATCGGCGCGCCAAAGCGGGCGCGCCGACACCTTTGTGCTTTCCAGTCAGATCGGGTGGATGGGTTCAGGTTTTCTCGGCGCGGATGGTCGTGACCTGCCGGCCTTCGATACCCCAATTGTCCAACGGCACCTCGTCGATCACGACGAAGGTCGTCGCCGGAGGCTTGCCCAGAACCTGAAGCAGCAGATCGGTCACGCCCGCGATCAGTTGCGCCTTTTCGTCTGACGACGGGCCGTTGCCTTTCGGGCCACCCTCCTGGGTCACCTTGATGTTGACGTATGGCATGGCGTCAGTCCCCTCTTTCGACGAATGAGAATACCTTCGTCAGCACCCGCCACCCATCGTCAGTGTTGAGGATCGTCAGCAGGTCCTGGTAGTTCCGGCCCATCATCGTCATGCGCGCTTCCACAATGCCGATGCGGTTTCCCTTGAATGCGATCCTTTCGATCACCTCGTCACGGAGGTCTCCGCGCGATGCCGTTGCGGTACGGGCATCGATGCGCGCCATGTAAGGTTCGAGACCCATGTTCTCGTAGGAGCCTTCGGTCCCGTTCACATAAGCAAGATCCGTGTGAAACACGGTCCGCAGGACCGCACTGTCAGAGTGATAGATACCATCGAAATAGCGATCCATCAGGTCTTGGATTTCGCGCTCCTCGGATCCGGGCATCACGCAAGGCCTTCCGCTTCGAAGGCGGCCTTGGCCGCAGGGCGCGCGGCAATCCGGGCGACGAAATCCGACAGATTGGGCCAATCGCCCAGATTGATATCCTTGAAGTTCGCCCAGAACACCAAAACGAAGGAATAGGCATCCGCAGCAGAAAAACGATTGCCGACAAGAAACAGGCGGCCATCCGACAAGACGGTTTCAAGATAGTCGAACTTGCGTTTGACCTTTGCCGTTGCCGCTACCTTTTCCGCCTCGGTCGAATTGTCGGCAAAGAGCGGGCTCCAGGATTTGTGCAGCTCAGCCGCCGCATAATTCAGGAACTGCTGTAGCCGCGCGCGGTCGAGGCTGCCGATCGCCGGCGAATAGGCGCGTTCTGCGTTATTGTCGGCAATGTACTGCAGGATGGCGACACCTTCGCTGATGGTTTCGCCTCCTTCGATCTCAAGCGCGGGCACGTAGCCATTTGCGTTGATCTCGCGGTAATTGCGGCCGGCTTCCGTCGTTCCAGCGACGGTATCGACGGCTTCGATGTCAAAGGTGGCACCGACCTCGTTCAGCATGATGTGGCTGGCGAGAGAGCAGGCACCGGGTTTGTAATAGAGTTTCATCAGACGCTCCGTATTGAGTTGCGCCCGACTGGTAGCAAGCAGGATCGTCGATTGATAATATCGAGTTTTCATGATTACGATCTAAAAAAATGATTATGTGAGTGACCGATGACTCTGGATCAACTTGTGGCCTTCGACGCCATCGTGGCCTCCGGCACCTTTCGCGCGGCGGCGGAACGGTTGAACAAGGCGCAATCTGCCGTGAGCCATCAAGTCGGAAAGCTTGAGGACGAGCTTGGCTTCGATCTGTTCTCGCGCGACACCTACCGACCCAGCCTGACACCGGAGGGTGAGGTCTTCTTCCGCGAGACCACGCGCGTCCTAGAGCAGGTGCATGTTTTGAAAGCTGTCGCCGCGGGGCTTCGGAGTGAGCAGGAACCCATGATCTCGATAGCCATTACGGCCACCATGTCACTGGATCCGATCCTGAAAGTCTTGGGAGAGGTCGGTCGATCCTTTCCCGGTACTCATATCAAGGTCGTGACCGAAATGATGGGAGGGCCGCTGGGGCGCCTTATGAATGGCGATGCGGATCTGATCGTTGCGGGCCTCGCTGGCGTTCCGGTCGACGAGGTTGAAACACTGCCGGTCGGTGCGATCACGATCCGGCCCGTGGCCAGCCCGACCTTCCCCGCCGCCCGGCGTTCCGGGGTCAGATCCAGGCGCGAAATGCAGAGCTACACGCAAGTCGTCGTCTCCGGCACGGGCGGACGGGACTACGACCAAAGTCGTGACTTGCTTTCGGGGGGGCAGCGCTGGACCGTTTCAGACTTTCAGGCGAAGAAATCGATCATCAAGGCCGGGCTGGGATGGGGCGGCATTCCGGAGCACCTGATGGAGGAAGAATTGTCGACAGGTGCGCTCGTCCCGCTGGCGGTCGAGGGCTATCCGCCGCGTCACAGCGAAATTTTTGCGATCCGACGCCGGGATCGGCCCATGGGAAAGGTCATGTCGAGCCTCTGGGAACGGCTGTCGGCGTAGGCGATCGTATGCCAGCACTGCTCCTCCACAATCCTGGTTTCGTTTTCTTCAGTTTCGGGGCGATGCGGAATGATATCGGCGTGCCCTAGTCCGCCCTCTTCGAGCCTGTATCCTTCTCGCAAAGAGTGCTGTGACCAAACCGTGAGCCCCCAATTGACCCAGTCGCAGTCGATCTGTGCGGGATAGCGGCTTAATGGCGCCGCATCGCCACCGGGCAAAGGGCAGATCGGAGTTTGGTTGGCGTCACAGCTTTTGCTTTTCACTGGACTCCGAAAGCCAATCCCCTTGTCGGGCGGGGAAATCCTACCGAGGCAAACCAGTAAGCCGTCAGTGTTCAATGATGGCGCGAAACGTAAGGGCTGCTTTAGCGCAACATCGAAACCGGTGCTGATCCCTGAATGTTGTGGCCCTTGTTTTCGTCTAGTATCCTCGAATTCGTGCCGTCAGCGGTCTCGTTTCCGACAATCCTCATTATTCAGTTTTTCGCTTTTCGCTGGCGGCACATCATTCCCGGCGTTGCGGCCGCTTGCTGGCCCTTCGCTTGCGTTGCGTTCCGCGGGGCAAATGAATTTTGACGATGTGGTGCTGAAGGCTGTCGCCAATTGCCGAAATTCCTGCGACGAGACAGATTAGCAGGTATTCAATCGGTCGTTTCGGGAGGACGGGGATCGCGCGGGTCTAGACGCTGGCGCCGCGCGGCGTGATGCGTGCCAGCAAGAAGCTTTCCCCTTCGGACTGGACCGTGATCAGCCCAAGCCGCTCAAGGTCAGAGAGGTGGCTGCGGATGCAGTACACGCAATCGTCTCTCATATGAGGACTGCCGATGCACTTTTTCATTTTCACCGCAAGGTCGATGCACCTTGCTTCACCGCCGAACTCTCTTACGAGCACCGATACGAGCAAACCCGGTTTGATTTCAGAACGGCAGGGGAATTTGCATTCCCAGTGTTCGTCTCGTCTTTCCGTTCTCATCAAGTGACCATGGCCTTCCAGACGCTTCGCGCTTTGCGTCTCGCGAACGCAACCAAATCCACCCGAACGCGCCCCGGCGTAATCAAATAATTAGCATTACTTATCTTGTATTAGTTGTACTATATAGTGAGCGGCGGGTCGCGCAACCTTGCTCGTTTGTACCGTTCGATTTTCTTTGAAGAGGGCCCAATGACCCCTTTAGAGCTGATAACCGTTCTGTTTGCGGCGCTTTTGGCCCTGTGGCGCTGGCGGGCCCTGAATGGGCGCAGAGACAATCGCAAGAAAGACCCCAGACATCCGGGCAGGTAGGTCTTCGAAATTCTTGCTGTGTCCCGGCGGCCCGCGCTTTGGCGTGCGGAGCGGCGTCGGGCACCTTTCCGGCCGTCAGGGCCCCTGCATGTGTCGCCGATATGCTTCAGAAATGGTCAGTTCGGGGAAAATGCGCTGAAGAATTGCGCAATCAGACGGGTGGCGGGCGCCGGTGCGGCGCTGATCGGTGACTGGCCGCGGTGCCTCCGCATAGTTGAATGTGCAGGGCATCTAGGGTTCCGCCTCCTCCTCCTCCCGAGGGACTGGTCCGAGAGATGCCACCCGCGGCGGCAAACTCCGCCTCGGGACACGGCGGGGCAAAATCCCGGGAGAGTACTGCGCATTGGGAAGGGCCGGTCTCTCGAGTTCCGCCACGGGCCCCCAATCCTTGATGTTTCCGGCGGAACGCTGCCAAGGGAGCTTTCCCATGCTTAGATTTCGCCATATCGCGCTTGGAGCCGTTGCGCTGAGCCTCGGGCTTGGCGCCCCGGCCATTGCCCAGGAAAAAACAGAGTTTCGGGTCGCCTGGTCGATCTATGTCGGCTGGATGCCGTGGGGCTATCTCGAAGACTCCGGCATCATGGACAAATGGGCCGAAAAGTACGGCATCGATATCGAGATAGTGCAGATCAACGACTATGTGGAATCCATCAACCAGTACACCGCCGGCGCCTTCGATGGCGTTTCGGCGACGAACATGGACACGCTGTCGATCCCGTCAGGCGGGGGTGTCGATACGACGGCGCTGATCGTCGGCGACTTCTCGAACGGGAACGACGCGGTGATCCTGAAGGGCGAGGGCGATCTGGCGAGCCTTGCGGGCAAGCCCGTGAACCTGGTGGAGCTGTCTGTGTCGCACTACCTTCTGGCGCGCGCGCTTGACAGTGTCGGCCTTCGCGAGGCCGATCTTGCCTCGGTCATCAACACGTCGGATGCCGACATGATCGCCGCGTTCCAGACGGCGGATGTCGAGGCGGTGGTGACGTGGAACCCGCTGGTGTCCACGATCCTGGAAGATCCGAACGCGACGAAACTTTTCGACAGTTCGGATATCCCCGGCGAGATCATCGACCTGATGGTGGTGAACACCGAGACGCTTGAGGCGAACCCCGATTTCGGGAAGGCGATGGTGGGCGCGTGGTACGAGGTGATGGGGCTGATGGCGGCGGGCGACGCAGATGTGCTGACCGCGATGGCGGAAGCGTCGGGCACCGATCTTGACGGCTACAAGGCGCAGCTTGCCTCGACCGAAATGTTCTATGATCCCGCAGATGCGGTGGCCTTTACGCAGTCGCCCGAATTGCCGGCGACGATGGTGAACGTCGCGGAATTCCTGTTCGACAAGGGCATTCTGGGCGAGGGCGCGCCGTCGGCCGATTTCGTGGGCGTCGCCTATCCCGACGGGACGACGACGGGAGATGCGAACAACGTGACGTTCCGGTTCGACACGACGTACATGCAGATGGCCGCCGACGGCGCGCTTTGAGGCGGGCGGACTGACCGCGGGGCAGGGCGATGCGGCTTATCAACCGGCAGCCGGGCGTCGTTCTGAGAACGGCGCTTGTCGCCTTGCCCTTCGTGCTGGTCTTCGTCGCCTATTCGATAGGCTCGGAGATCCGCCTTGCGGCCAACCCGTCGGACAAGCTTCTGCCCGCGCCCTCGACCATCGCGGCGACGGCGGAGCGCCTGTTCACCGAACCCGACCGGCGGTCGGAGCGGATCCTCCTCTGGCATGACACCGCGGCGAGCCTGATGCGCCTTGGCCTGGGCGTCGGCATCGCGGCGGCGCTGGCCACGATCTTCGGCCTGCTGATCGGGCTTCTGCCCCATGTGCGCGCGACGCTTGCAGGCTTCGTCGCGGTACTGTCCATGATCCCGCCGCTCGCCGTTCTGCCGATCCTCTTCATCGTATTCGGGCTGGGCGAATTGTCCAAGGTCGTGCTGATCGTGGTGGGCATCCTGCCCTTCCTGATCCGCGATCTGAGCCAGCGGGTGCTGGAGATCCCGCGCGAGACGATCGTGAAGGCCGAGACGCTGGGGGCGTCGTCGCTCGTGATCGCGCTGCGGGTCGCGCTGCTGCAGCTTCTGCCCCGGCTGATCCAGGCCGTCCGGCTATCGCTGGGCCCGGCGTGGCTGTTCCTGATCGCGGCGGAGGCGATCGCGGCGGAGCAGGGGCTGGGCTACCGGATCTTCCTGGTGCGCCGGTTCCTCGCGATGGATGTGATCCTCACCTACGTCATATGGATCACCTTTCTCGCCTTCCTGATGGATCTGGCGCTCAGGTGGCTGTCGCGCCGGCTTTTCCCGTGGACGGAGGCGGGGCTGTGAGTTTCGTCGTCGCCGAGGATATCTTTCAGTCCTACGGGGCGCGCCCGATCCTCGAACGGGTGAACGTCACCGTAAAGGAGGGGGAGTTCATATCGATCGTCGGTGCCTCGGGCTGCGGGAAATCGACCTTCCTGCGGCTTCTTCTGGCGCAGGAACGGCCGACCCGGGGGGAGATCCGCGTGGCCGGTGCGCCGCCCGCCGACGAGCCGGGGCTCGACCGGGGGGTTGTGTTTCAGAAATACTCTGTCTTCCCGCATCTGACGGTGCGGGAGAACATCGTGGCCGGCGAAAGCTTTCGCACGCGGTTCGGCTGGTTCCGGGGGGCGGAGCGGCGCGCGGCGCGGGAGCGCGCGGACCGGACGCTGGAGCGGATCGGGCTCGACCACGTGGCCGATCAGTTTCCCGCCACGCTGTCGGGCGGGATGCAGCAGCGGCTTGCCATCGGACAGGCGCTTGCCGCGAAGCCGCGCATTCTGCTTCTTGACGAGCCCTTCGGCGCGCTCGATCCCGGCACGCGGCTGTCGATGCATGACTTCCTGTCCGAGTTGCGGGCCGAGACCGGCATGACCGTCTTCATGGTGACCCACGACCTGGAAGAAGGGTTCAAGCTGGGCGACCGGGTTCTGGTCTTCGACAAGCCCCGCTGGGATCCGACCGATCCCAACGCCTACGGCGCCACCATCACATATGACTTCGATGCCCGCGACGGCGGCATCCCCTTTCAGCGTATCGAGGAGGATACCCATGTTCTTCGCCCCGCGTGACCGGTCCCGGTCGCACAACCCCGCGGATTTCGGCCATGACGCGCGCCGCTTTCACCATCCGGATCTGACCCGGCTTCAGGGCTGGAAGTCGATGAAGGCGGAGGCCGATCTTCCCGAAGGCCGCTGGGACGAGGAACGGCGCTGGGCCTTGCGGATGGGGCTGACGGGGGCGGATTCGATCGAGGACAAATCGATCCCCACCTTCGCGCGGGGCGAGCTGCCCCATTACGCGGGCATCAACACCTTCCTGAAAGCGCCCTATGCCGAGGACGTGACCGAGGTGAAGGATTATGACGCCACCGTTCTGGGCATCCCTTTCGACGGCGGCACGACCTATCGCCCCGGCACGCGGTTCGGACCGCAGGGGGTGCGGAAGATCTCTGCCCTCTACACGCCCTACAATTACGAAATGGGGGTGGATCTGCGGGAGCAGATGACGCTTTGCGATGCGGGCGATGTGTTCACGATCCCCGCCAATATCGAAAAGAGCTTTGACCAGATCAGCCGGGCGGTCAGCCACGTGTTCAGCTCCGGCAGCCTGCCGATCATGATCGGGGGCGATCATTCGATCGGCTTCCCCTGTGTGCGCGGGATCGCGGAATGCACTTCGAAGAAGATCGGGATCGTGCATTTCGACCGGCACGCGGACATCCAGGAAAAGGATCTGGACGAGCGAATGCATACGACCCCGTGGTTTCATTCGACGAACCTGCCGAACGTGCCGGCGAAGAACCTCGTGCAGGTGGGCATCGGCGGCTGGCAGGTGCCGCGCGAGGCGGTGAAGGTGGCGCGGGAACGCGAGACCAACATCATCACCATGTCGGACATGGAGCGGATGGGCATCGACCGCACCGCCGAAATGGCGCTCGAGATGGCGTGGGACGGGGTCGACATGGTGTATATGTCATTCGACATCGACTCGATCGATTGCGGCTTCGTGCCCGGAACCGGCTGGCCGGAACCGGGCGGGTTTCTGCCGCGCGAGGCGCTGGCGCTAGCCTCGAAGGTTGCCGCCGAGGGGATCTGCGGGATGGAGCTGGTGGAGGTCAGCCCGCCCTACGATACCTCGGACATAACCGCGCTGATGGGCACCCGCGTGATCGTCGATGTGCTGGGCTCGATGGTCGCGAGCGGGAAGCTTGGCGCGCACAAGCCCCATATCGACAAGCCGGTGACGATCCCCCACGGCGAGTTCGAAGGAAAGAGGTGGTCCAATGCCACATGACATCGTGAACGGGCATATCGGGCACAATCACGGCCACGATCACCTGCACAGCCACCTGCCGCCGGAGGATACGGCCGCCGCGCTTCAGGTGCTGGCCACGCAGTTCATCGACGGCTTCGTGCAGGCCGCGGACAAGACGGCCTACCTGCGCCTTGCCGGGGTTCCCTTCGAGCGGCCCGGGGCGGGCGGGGCGACCGCGCTGAAACTCGTCGACGTGTCGCTGACGACCGAGTGGCAGGTGGGCACAGCCTCGCCCTCGTTCGGATCGCGGGAACTGAGTTATCTGCCGTTCCCCGGGGAGATGGTGCGGGAGCGGACGAACATGGCGCTTGTCTATGTTTCGACGGAAGAGAAATCACTGCTCGATATCCGGGAGTTTCTGGCGGCGAGACAGCAGGAGTACGACCTGTGAGGCCCCCGGTGCTTGGCCTGGCTCTTTTGCCGGTGGCGACGCCGGCCAGCGGGTTTGCGCGCGGCGTGGCGGAGGAGGCCGAGGACAGACCGCTGCCCTGGTATCTGCCATTATCCGCCTGGTTCTCGGGTGACGCCGTAAAGGCCGCTGAGGTGCCCGGCCCATTGTGCCAACCGGTCACTGATAGAGTTCGAGTCGGGGGTCATGGAGGGAATGACGGCTTTCGCTGAAAGCGGACGCTTTTCAGAACCGGCCCGATGCCCGGGATGCGGGACAAAGCTTACTGTCCAGGTAGTCTTGCGATTTCCGCCTGCCTGCGCTTCGCGCGTTCGGAAAGACAGTTGATCGAGATCAACGATCTGAACACCGCCTCCTATCATGATTTCCGGAAGAAGCGGCGCGGCCATCTAACTCGTTCGAATTAAGAGAAAGCTCAATAGAGTTGAACTTCTATTCCGTTTCATTTGCGGCCGGTGTTGTCGGGCTGTCAGTCTTGCCTGGCGCGGCCCGGGCCGATTCAGCCGTGTATTTCTACCGGGCCAATACCACGATCGAACAAAAGCACGCTGATGCGACACGATGCGCTGATTTGGCTCAGAAGAAGATGCCTAATGCTGACAGCACGAACGTTGATTTCATCACAGCTGTGATCCAATGCATGCGATCCAAGAAATACAGCTTTGGCGTTTTCCCGGAATGTGAATCGAAGGCCGTCCAGAAAAGCCTTGTTCCTATCCTTCGGAACAAATCGCGTCCGCCGCGCGAAGGCGCCTGCGTCATCCAAGTGACTGGTCGCACGGGAAATCTCGTTTACGCCGACGAGCAGTGATGTCCTCGAACCCTCTGTTCAAGAGGGGCCCGGCGTGCTCGCCATCGGCCGCTCTGGGCTCTAAGTGAACTTCTGACGGATTCGGCCAGGCTTTCTTGGCTGCTCTTACGCCTCGATGACCGCTTTGCGGACGAAGTGGCCTTCGGACTCTGACCTGCGGATGTCTGTTTTGCGCTCTCGGCGATTGCTCAGTACAGGAACAATGGGCAGAGGCCGGCACTCTTTCTGCGAACGCGGATGCATTGCCTTTTGAGTGGCGCCGCGTCGACTGGGTGCTGGTTTGGTCAGGCGCGCAGGCGTTCTCTGTCCAGTGTGAAGTCGACCACGCCACGTGCCTCGATGCAGGCGGCGGCCTCGTCTGCGGTCATGGGTTGTTCGAAGTGGAAGGCCTGGAACAGGGTGCAGCCCATATCCTGAAACGTTTTGACGTCTTCGTCCGAATCCACGCCTTCTGCCAGGACCCCGACCCCGAGATTTGTAGCCATTTCAATCATGGAGGATGCCAAGAAACGTTTGCGCGCATCCTCCGCGACGCCGGCTGCGAAGGCTCGAACTATCTTCACCAGCGCAATCGGCAGGTTCGCCAGGCTGAGAACCGAGGCGTGACCGGTGCCGAAGTCGTCCAGTGCAAGGGTAGCCCCCCTGCCAACAAGCCGTTCGCAGGCCTCAGCGATTTCGGTCCCGTTCTCGTCGAAGATCACCGATTCAACCATCTCCAGAACCAACCGTTGCGGCTCGATGTCTCTGGCGTCCAGATCCCACAGCAGAGCATCGCTGAAATCGGGGTTGAGCAGGTCTTCGCTTGTCACGTTCAAGCTCAATTTCGGCACAACCAGCTCGCGGCTATCCCATTCAGCAAGTTTATCCAACGCGAACCTGCGCACCTCGCGATCCAAGGCCTGCAGCAATCTTGACCGTCGCGCCGCGCTTAAGAAATGGTCGGGACTCAAGAGCCCGTGTTGCGGGTGGTTCCACCGCATCAGCGCCTCGAACCCCACCAAGGCGCCACTTTCCGCATGCACCTGAGGCTGGAAATACGCAATGAACTCGTGCGCGCCAAGCCCCCGGCGAATGTCTGCTGACAAACCCTGGAACGCCGAATGCGCGCTTAGCATATCCGGTGTGTACAGTTTTGCGCATCCCCGTCCGCTGCGCTTGGCTTCGTAGAGCGCAAGATCGACGCGGTGCATCAGCTCGTCCGCTGAAAGACCATCGCTGGAGATGGTTCGGGCCAGACCAACGCTCGCACCGATCTTCAGATGCTCGCCTCTGAACTGAAACGGCGCGGATACCGCCGCAACCACGGCCTGGCCGAACTCTGCAAGCTTGGCCTCCTGCGCAGCCCCCCTCAGCAGCACCACGAACTCGTCGCCGCCCAAGCGGGCGCACATGGCTTCGTCTCCGAACACCGAACGCAGGGCAGAGGCCGCATGCTGCAACGCCGCATCTCCGGCCGCATGGCCGTAGGTGTCGTTAATCTCCTTGAATCGATCGAGATCGACGTGAACAATAGTCAGAGGTTCCTTCTGCGCCACATCGCCAAGTTCAATCATCAATGCGCGGCGGTTCGGCAAGTTGGTCAGTGTGTCGTGGAGCGCGATGCGCTCGGCCTCGTCATAGGCGCTCTTCAGGCGGACGGCGGCCCGCTTGCTGTCGGCCGCCATCTCTTCTTGCATGGCCAGCAGGGGCAATAAATCGGGACTTCCGTCACCCGCGCTGAAATCGCACGTCCGTAGGCCTTGCTCCTCTATGAGCCTGCGCGCATTCACGCCAGGGGTCATCACCAGCGCCACATGAGGCAGACCGTCGATAGTGATATTGAAGGCCATGCCGAATACGGACACGGGGCCGTCGTTTCCGGGCGTTTGCACTTCCATGGTGATCCGCGCACCAACGACGTCCTGGAAAACCAGCTCCGGCTTCAACAGACGGGGTTTCCTGAACGAAAAGACCTCGAACACCGGCCGCCCAACCCCGCAGGCCGAGCCGGCGATCTTCTGCAGGCTTGGCCCGAGGTTGCGCACAATGCCACCGGCATCCACGATTACGCCGAACGGCACGATACGCTCGAACGTCTCCATGGAAAGGCTGAGCGCCTGAGGCGCCTCGGCCGTTGTCATAAGATCAGGCCGCTGCCTCGGATGTCATGATGGACAGTCCGAACACGTCATGATCCGCTCCATCGGCCTTGGCAACGAGGTGATCGATCCGCACTTCGATGCCGCACTCCTCGGCAAGGCCGTGCAGCAGGCCCACGACCATGGGCGCAAGCCCGTTGCGTGATGAATGGTAGTGCAGCCTTCGGCTGCCGTCGGGCATATCTTCCAGATCGAAACCCGGAGGATCGAGCTCCGGCATGGTGTTCCGGATACGCTCATGCATGTCGTCCAGGCCGCGAAGTCGATCCCAGAATGTGTTGCCGCTCATGTCGATGAGTTTGCCGATTGCGGTGGATTGGGCAAACCCCACCCAGTAGCGACCGAACACTTCCAGCACCGTCTCGACCGTGAGGCCCAATGTCTCGCTCACAGCGCCTACCATGGCGTTGGTGATTGCGTCGTCGTAAGCGGTCATGGTTTCGAACTCTTGCTCGTCGACGCCGGCCTTGGCGCAAATCGCGCTCCAGCACGCTGTGCCATGATGCTCGATAACGTAAGTACGCACCCCGTTGTTCACCAGACCGTACATGTCCCATCTCATGCTGATATATGTGTGTTGGTCTTGGTACCAAACGAGTCTTTCGCCTTCGTAAAGCGCCCTCTCAGGGATCAATGCCCCCACCAGAGACCTACCGCCGGAAACCGGTTCTTCCGGCTGCGCCGATCACGCGCAGCATCTGGTTGCGTGCCGTGGCCATGCTGCGAACTGTTCGCCCCAAACGAAGGTCGGCGCGACGTCGCAGCCGCACAGGAAGGGGCACGTCAGATGGACCTGCGGACGAATAGACGAGGACGGCGAAAGGTTCGTTACCGAGGCAGCGAAGGCACCGTCTTGATCAGTGGAGAAGGGCCGCTTCTTCTTGGGCCAAGGTCAGCTTTGCGAGACGCGTCGTCATCAGTCCCGCGCGGCATTCAGGAAGTGGGGGCTCAAGGCCGTCATGGGGTTTGGCTGGATGACCGCTGTTCGGCGCTGAGCGGTTATCCAGGGTCGTCGAGACGCAGTTTCGGGCCCCAACGTCCGCTTCGGCCGACGTCAGACATTCCCAGCATCAGGCTCGAAGACCGCTTTGCGGGACGAAGCGGCGCTTCTTCAACCTTCCGTCGCGTACCCGCAATTCATCACAGGATTCCCCAGAGATCGGCGTCGTCGATGCGGGCGTAGCTTTCAATCTCCGCCAGGTCCGACCGATCGTCGAGCAGCACCACGGTCTCGACGCTGCGTATTTCGATACCGATTTCGACGAGGGCATCTGCAAAGTACGCGCCAAGATCGAGTGCGGCGTTCACGGTGTCCCGGGCCGCATTGCCCAGCGCAAGATAGAGCGTGTCCACTCCGCCACCGCCGGCCACGAGATCATGATATGCGCCAGTGCCATCGCCTGTAAGAGCAGGATCGATGAAGACGAAGGCATCGTCTCCTGCACCGCCGAAGGAACGGTCTGAGCCAAGCCCACCCACGATAAGGTCGTTTCCGGTTCCACCGCGCAGGACATCGTTACCGTCGTTCCCGGCAAGAACATCGTGCCCGGCCCCGCCAAGGGCGATGTCATTGCCCGACCCGCTGAGCACGAGGTCATCACCCGCACCGCCGACTGTCCTGTCGTTTCCCAGTCCGGCCAGGATGGTGTCGTCACCATTTCGGCCGAGGCAGAGATCGTTGCCGCCAGAAGCAAGGATGAGATCGGCGCCGCTGGTTCCCCGAAGCATATCGGCACCGTCCTGGCCGTTGATCGTCTCATGGGTCACGACTGCGCCCTGGTAGGCGGCAATCACCCCGTGCCCGGCCTCCGTCGGATGCACGACATCCCAGAACGCGAACTGATCTTCGTCGAACCCATCGACGGCCGGATTGAAAACCGGGTTCATCGCGTCGTCGAACCCGACAACCTTGAACGCGCCGAGAGGTGCGACGAAGCCAAAGGCGGTCGGGTCCGCCGTGATCTCGTCAGACAATACCTGGAGGTCGATCAACTCCACATCCAGACCTGCCGCCTGCTGACTGGCGATCAGGCTTTGGAGCAATGCATTGTGCAGTTCGACGCCGAACTCCGCCAATCCACGGATGGGGGCAGGCGCATTGGCCGTGAACGGGATGAAGCCGGCGCTGGGCAGGTTCGTGATGTAGATTTTCGCGATCCCGGCCTCCGCGAGCCTTTCGATCTCGGCCCCGATTGACGAAACGACGGTGGTGACCAGGGCCTGCCCCTCGGCCGGGCCGGGGTTCTCCGAGGTCAGGATGAAGTTCAGGTAGTCGTTCAGCCCGGCAAAGATCCATCCAGCCGTAGACGAGAGATCCGCGCCCCCTGCATCGGCAAGAAAGCGGTCCACCTGGGCGCCAAGATTGATGTCGTAGGACAGCGAGGGATCTTCCGGTGCCACCGCGAGGAGCCCCGTCAACTGCCGAAGCGCCAGGTATTCCAGCAGAGGCTGCGTTCCGGCAGCTTCGGCCCCCCCGACTGCATAATTCGCATCGTCGACGCCGAGCGTGTCAGACAGGATCTCGGTCCATATGTCGCCATTTGAGAAGCTTTGCTGATAACCGAGGATGTCGAACGGATACGGCAACCAGAGGACATCGCCGGTCAGGCTGTAGATGCGGCCCGTATCACTGTAACTGTCTCCGAAATATGCAAACCGTTCGGCGGTAACATCATCAGACATATCATCCCCTTTCGCGTGGCGGGGCTGGATCGCAGGCCCGTCCTCTGCTGTTGTCAGGATCAGGTCATCGGGGGGAAATGCGAACGCGGGTGGATTTCCATGGATGTGTTCGCGGCGCGGTCACACGGGAAGGATGCGCATCCATCACAGGTACTGATCGAAATGGAACAACCTAAAGAACGTGGTCACGGCGCCGTCCATGAACGACCCGACCGGTTCGCTGCTTCGGCGGCGGATCCCGTTGCGGTCCCGGTACTCCCATAATTCGGCACCGTCCGGAGCGATCTTCAGCCGATAGCCGTAGCGTTCCGCCACACGACGATACCGGTCGAGAAGCCAGGCCGCCAGGGCAGGGCTTTCAATTCGCATCAGGAGTTCCGCGTTCTGCTGCAGCGATCTGGGATCGAAGTTCGGGGAGCCGATCAGGGATACGGTTCGGTCAATCACCGCGAGTTTCGTGTGCATGACCACCTTGGGGTGGTACGCGACACCGCCCTCTTCGTATCGGCGCACTGCATGCCCCCGAAACTCATGGATACCGACGCCGGCATTCAGCAGCCTTTGCCGATACCGCATATACCCGGCATGGACCGAGGGGTGGTTCGTTGACGCGTGAGAGTTCGTAAGGATCGTGACCGATACACCGCGAGCCGTCAGGGCCTCCAGCAGGCGGGCGCCATGCGGCTCCGGAATGAGGTAGGGTGTGACGATGAAGACGTCTGACCGCGCTGTGGACAGGGCCGTCAGGAAAGCGGCCTCCACGGCCCCCGCCTGTCCGGATTGGGCCGCGCGAATGCGGGCGGGAGGATCGGCGTGCAGACTCGCCCGGGCCTTGAATGTGGGCAGGTTGCGATGGCTTGCGGCGTCTTCGCCCGGAGCCGCCCCGTGGGGTTCAGATCGTGTGGAGAGCAAGAGATTTTCGTCTTTGCCGCTTCGCTCGGATTCTCGGTAGCGGGCGCTCAGGTCGTCCTGCCAGAAGGCTTCGAACACCGCACTGAAGCGGCCGACATCGGCCCCTTCGATCCGAATATCGAAATCGGTGAAATACGTGTCCGGATCCTTCAGAAAGTACTCGTCCGCGATATTCCGGCCGCCGACAATCGCGAGATTGCCATCTATCAGCAGCATCTTGCTGTGCATCCGGCGGTTCAGGCGCGGGAATTCCGCGAAGAAGCCGAGGGGCGCAGGCAGCGCCCGGCTGTGCGGATTAAAGAGCCGCAGCGTGACATTCGGGTGGGCCCCCAGTTGCGAAAGATCGCCGCCTTCCCAGCGGTGAAAGAAGTCGTCAAGCAGGACCCGCACCCTGACCCCCCGATCCGCAGCAGCAAGCAGCGCATCCTGAACTGCAAGCCCGACCGGATCAGACCGGAAGATGAAGGTCTTGATGTCGATCGATTGCGTCGCTTCCGCGAGTGCCTCCAGCCAGGCGTCCAGGGCTTCCGGGCCGTCCGGCAATGGCTTTACCTCAAGGGCGATGCCCTCCAGGCGCGAGACCGGCTCGACAGCCCCGTGCGGGAGGTCACTGTCGAGCCGGCTTGTCGGCGGCCCGGGACGCGCCGCCGACCGCTCGGAAAGCGGGCTGCACGCGGCGATCGCAGCGGCAAGAACCCCCACAAGTGCCATCTGCAAACCGGTCATACCACTCTCCTGACTGTCGCGCCGGTGGAGGCGCGCGACGTTCGGCGTCGGGCCAATGCCAATGCTAGGAAGCCGCGGCAGGCAGACCGAAGTTTCTTGCCCTTCCACAGGCGCCGAGCGCTTGGTCGCGGGGAGTTGAACGCGTCGGCACCCGTGACCCTTCGGGCGTTCCGTCACGCAATGGATTTCCAGGGCCGGGGCGTACGGTGTCCGCACTCAAAAGGAGTAAGGACATGTACGCAAAACTCTTCCTCTTCCTGGCAGTTTCGAGCCCGTTGCTTCTGACGGCCTGCGAAAGCTGGATGAAATGAAACCGGGGCAGGCTCTGAGCAGGGGCCTGCCGCCAACCTGGGATCCGGGGAAGACGGCAGCGTCGCATGCTGCAATACATCCTGATCGTGACGTTCCTGATATTGCCGGGATGCAGAGACCCCGCCGTGGGCGGGCGCTTTCTTTTCCGGCACGGCATGCCGGGTTCCTGCGTCTGATCCCCGGCAAACAGAGCTTGCGCCCTGCGCCCCCGCCCGTACGGAAAGGGGCGCAATGGTTTTGCAGATGCCTCAGGCCATTCGGCGATCGAGCACGACCTTGCGTTCGTTGACGACCCGGCGGTAATCGCCCCTGATCCAGCGCTGTTCGACCCCCCAGTATTCGTCGCTGCGGCGGTTGATCAGCACCGAGTTTGCCGCAAGCGTCATCAGGATGGCCTGACCTTTCTGGGTGCGGATCGTGGTGCGGGGCACCCCCGCCCAGTCGATCACGATGTCGAGCGACCGGCCGCTTGCATCCCGCGCATAGGGGCGGAAGTAGGCATCGTCGGCGCTGGTGAGCGTTCTGACGCCAGAGGTCGTCTTGACCCTGATCCTGTCGGATGGCCGGTGGACGACGGCGTAAAGCGTGAAGCCGTCCCGATCCGCCGTGCGGACCGCCGTCAGGACATAGCGGTCGGCGTCGGCGACACCATAGGCGCGCAGCACCGACCTGAAGTGATGGGTGGCCTCGCGCATGTGCCGGAAGATCTGGCCCGTGTCGCCGTCGGGCGTAACCCGATCAATCGAAGTCTTGTAGGCTGCCCTATAGGTCCGGTCGAGATTGACCTGGGACTTGGAGGCCACCATCGCGTTGTTCATCTGATGAAGATCGGCGTCGAGAAAGTATGGCACCGCAGCAATGCCTTCGACCAGGCCGACGAGGATCAGAAGCGGCGACGCCACGATGTAGCCAAGCCCCACGCCGATTGCGTGTGCCGGGTGCGTGACCTGAGGTGGCGGCGGCGCGGCGCAGGCCGCCAGCGATACGATTGCGACCATGGCCGACGTGTTCTTCAGTGCGTTCAGGATCATTTTCCTTCCCCCTCGTTTGGTGTCTCTTCGTTGTTGAAAGATCCCGGGCCCCTGGCGCAGGTCGCAGCACGGGACGGCCCCGGATCAGTGCCTGTGGGCTGCAACAGGGTTCTCAGGTGACGCTCGGATACGGGCATTCGCGCACCTGACTTGAACGCCTCCCAGAGATACGCCTGAGGCGTGCCGGAATAGCGTCGCGGCATATCGCCGGACCTTGCATCACGCGGCCAGGCCGTTCCCTCGTACCGTTGGGCGAGGCGGCGAATATGCGCAGCCTGTGCCGAAACGGTGAGCCCGGGAAAGTACAGGCGCGCGAGTTCCCTCAGGGCCTCGTCGCGCTGTCTTATACCCCGCTCGAGCCACCACGGAACGCCGCCATGCGCCTGCACGATTCCGAAGGATTCGTTGAGATCGTCACATTCCTTGGTCAGGAATTTTTCGATGGATCCAGCCAGCCAATCCCCGAGTTCGGGTGGCAACGGTTGTTCTGTTTGACAGCATTCCCGGACGGCGTCCAAGGCGGCAATTGCGTGTAACATGCACTCACCTCATCACATTGAAAGTACTGATAATTATAGACAAATTGCCGCCAATGCATCGTCAATCCAGGTTCCTTGACGGCGTCAAGAGGAACGTCAATTCGCGTCAATCCGTGCCGTTTGCTGTCAACGAAAGTCAGGAATTCCAAGTCGGTTTGCTTGGCGTGCCCCTTTGGCTAGTCTGATTCCCGATCCGCACGACTGAAACCGGGAGGGCGGATGAGGGACAGAAGAAGAAACATGTGGCGTGTCATTGGCGAGCCTAACTGGCCGGTCGCCTCGGAAGACATCGCGGCAAGCCTTGGAAACAAGCCCAAGGCCTTGCTTGCGTATCTTATCGTATCGGGCGCGGAGGTCACACGGCAGGAGATAGCCGAAGTGCTGTGGCCGGATGTCGAGCAATCGCGCGCCCGGCACAATCTGCGTCAGGCGCTTCTGACGATCCGCCAGGCCCTTGGTGATGCCCAGGCTTATCGTCTGGGCGCCAGCGGAGATATCCTGACCTTTGACATGACGGGGCTGGATAGCGACCTGGCGCGACTGGCCGAGATCGAAAGTGGCGCCCCGTCAAGTGCCGAGGAGATACTCGAGCTTTGCCGGGGCCCGCTTCTGAACCGGCTGGATGCACGATCGGCGACATTCGATGATCGCCTGCGGGAGTGGAGGGGCGCCCTGGACCTGCGCGTGGCGGCACTTCTGGGCCGGGCGCTCGACGGCAGCCTCGGACCGCTCAAGCCACGCACCGAAGAGAGACTGCGCCTGCGCCGGGCGGAGATTGCGGGATCCACCGGGACCGGTTCGGCGCGAGGGGGGCATCCTGATCCGGTTCTTTCGTCAGGCCCCCGGGGCCGTGGCCCGTTCTACTGGATCATTGCCGGTGCCGCGGGGCTGGCGACCGGTGCCGGCATTTTTCTTGCAGCTTTTGCCTTTTCACCCGACTTTCGCGTGCTTCTGAGAGACGCATTCCTGCATTCCGCCCAGTCGAGCCCAAGGATAGCCGTCCGGCCATTCACCTCGGTGAACGCGGTGGAAAAGGAGCAGAACCTCGCGGGAGGCGTCACGATCGGCGTGACCTATGCCCTTTACGCCATAACCGCCCGCGAGCTTTTTGTCGTAACGGTGCCACCAAGCAGCGACGGCGCTTTGACGAGGGACGCCCGCGATCTGGCGGGTGATCTTGGTGTCCGGTACCTCATCAGCGGCGCCCTGGAATGGGACGGCAACATCGTGCGCGTCTTCGTCAGGTGCTATGATGCGGAACTGGATGCGGATGTCTGGCAGGACAGGTTTGACAGTGATGTCACGGAAGCTTTCAGGCTTCAGGATGAAATCACCCTCCGCATTCTGAGAGGCCTGAACATCGATCTCAGTTCTGCGGAGCGCAACCGCATCCAGTATCTCGACGATACCGAGAGCCTTGAAGCGTGGCTTCTTGCCGCAAACGGGGTGCGGAACCTCATCAAGCTCGATCCGAAGAACCTCGACGAAGCCTATGCAAGCTATCGGCGCGCCCTCGACATCGACCCGGATTACATCAGCGCGCGCCGGGGGTTGGCGTGGCATGACTTGCTTAATGTCAGGTTCGGGAGTTCCCGAACCCCCGAAGCGGATTTGCGCGAAGCCCGCAACCACATCGACGTCATCCTCAGAAGGCGTCCTGAAGACGGGATGAGCCGTGCGATCGAAGGTCTGATGCTGCTTTTGGAAAACAACTGGGAGCAGGCCATTGACTCCGGGCTGGAAGCAACGCGCCTCCTGCCCGGATCGGCCGATGTCTGGGC
Organism: Ovoidimarina sediminis; assembly: GCF_032586175.1. Lineage (NCBI taxonomy): Bacteria > Pseudomonadati > Pseudomonadota > Alphaproteobacteria > Rhodobacterales > Roseobacteraceae > Ovoidimarina > Ovoidimarina sediminis. Next base: position 38,989 of record NZ_JAWHTE010000006.1, on the reverse strand, counting down.
GGTGCTCGCGCATTCCTACACGTTTGCCGGAGAGCCGGAGCGCGCGCTTGACGCGATCGAACGTGCGATGGAACTCAGCCCGGGGCATCCGGATTTCTACAACTGGATCAAGGGCCGCGCGCTGCGCCTCTCCGGATCGCACGACGCCGCCATCGAGTTGCTGGAGCGCAACCTGAAGGCAAACGGGAATGCAATCGTTCAGCTGGTGGAACTTGCAGCGGCCTATGCCGCCACCGACAGGATTGATGATGCAAGGCGGATCGCCAGGCTGGTGCGCCAGATCGAGCCCTCATTCTCGTCCTCTGAATGGGTGCTGCATCCGGCAATGTCATCTTCCGATGCGCAGAGCATCGAATTCGAGCTTCTGTCAAAGGCCGGGCTTTAGGCGGTGACGGATCAGGACACCCCAGATCAGGGCGACCCCGCGATCCAACTGCTGACGGGCCGCGATCTGACCTTTACGGGACCGGCAGCCCAGACCCGGATAAACGGCAAGATGCAGCGTGCCCTCTTCGTCGCGCTGGCGCTTGATGCCGGTCGCGAGCTTTCCCGTGACTGGCTGGCCGATCTTCTGTGGTCGGATACCGACCAGGCCACCGCCCGAAAGCGGCTGCGCATGACAATCCTGAACCTCAGGCGCAGTCTTGCGGATCGGCCGGAGATGCGGATTGCGGGATCTGCCGAGACCCTGTTGCTTGATATCGACCCCGCCGATGTCGACCTGCTACGCCTTCTGTCCCGCGGCGAAACGGATGACATGCAGACAAGGCTCCGTACCACGGAGCTCTACAAGGGCGATCTGCTTCCGCAGTTTCCGGAGATTTCAGACGTTTTCGACAGCTATCTGTCGGAGCGGCGCGCGGCTGCGCGCAGCCATTGCCTTGTGCTCCTCCACAGTATCTTGCGCGACGCGACTGAAGGCAGAAACGAGCGGGTGTTCGGCCAGGCATTCGGCGCGGCGACGTCACTTGATCCCGGCGACGAGACCACGGTGGAACTCGGCATGCGGTTCTGGGCCGGTTTGGGCAAACCAGACCATGTGAACCAGGTCTTTCAGGGCCACGCGACCCATGTGCGGGGGGTGCTTGATGCCGATGTCTCCGCCGACGTCGCCTCGCTGCGGGACAGCCTGATGGATGCCGCAGAAATAGCGCAGGTCCGGCGCAATCGGGTTGCACTGCGGGAGGCACAGCCAAACCCTGACCATCCGTTCCCGGCGATGGATCACGCCACCCTTGCCGGTCCGAAAACAGGCCTGCGTTCGCGTCAGATCGCCTGGATCACGACGGCAATCGCCATCGCAGTTGCGCTTGTCGTGTTCGCCGTCTCGCCGAAGCCTGCGCCGGGGCCGGTGTTTCTGATACGTCAGGCCGTTTCGGAGTACCCGCCATGCGACTCGGCGGAGCAGGTCAACCGACACGAGGCCACGCTGCTCGAGGCACTGGAAAGGATCGAGGACGGTACCATCCTCATCGGCCGGCTGCGCAGCCCGTTTGTCCGCTCGAATGTCGGTGTATTCATCGTTGAGCACTCCATAAGCTGCTCCACCGCCGGGGTGCGCTCGACCATCACGGTTCACGAGCGGGGAACGCGAACCGTTCTTGTCAGTCTCAGGATCGATGCAACGTCGGCTGACGCCGTGGAACTGCGCAATGCGATCGCCACGCATCTTCCGGGACAAACCTAGCATTGCGGGCGTCTTGCGGAACACATATGCAGGACCGCCGTGCCCTCTTATGGAACGCATTCGGACGGTGTTGCTGAAAAAGGATCGTGCGCTCGGGGCTTAACGCGGCCGTCTGACGGTATCGGTCAGACGCCTGCTATGCCAGCGTAACCAGTCATCTGCGGCCGTCGATTCCGGGCAATGCGGGCGCAAAACGGCCGTTGGCTGCGAGAGACCCAGACGTTTGCTTCTTGCTGATTTCTGGAGGAAGGGCGGGATATGATTTTCGCCGTATCTGCCTGTTCCGTGGGAACAAATGCGGGGACCACTTGATCAGAGGACCGCATGTTCCAGCCAAAACAGCGGTTCTTCATTTTGTGTGGCGGAGACGAAGGGATTCGAACCCTCGAGACGGTTTCCCGCCTACTCCCTTAGCAGGGGAGCGCCTTCGACCACTCGGCCACGTCTCCGCTGGCGGGTTTACCACTAAGACTCGGAGAAACAAGGGAAAAAGTATCGGTTGGGCTATCCAACTGAGATCACGATATTTTTTGCTTATCTCATTATGTTTCGATGTGTCTCAGATTATGGCCAGCGCAGAACGCAAAGTGGTGCAAAATCGGTGCAAGACAATCGGAGCTAACCAACTGATACTTCAAGAACAATTTGCAGTTTGTCTCAAAATGGCGTCGCAACCACATTTTGTGCCTTAAGTTTGTCTCACTATGTCGGTGCAAAAACGCGTACTCGCGCCTGCTCGCCGATCTTAAGTATCTATAACTAAATGTTTTTTTTGAATGGCAGCTCCCATATCAAGGGAGCGTCCTCAGCCTTGCCTACTCGCTGCATGTCCAGCGCACAGAAACCGTACCGGCCCAAATATGGTTCAAGAGCGAGGCGAGAGCGGGTTGCGCAGACGAACCAAACAAGTTCCGATAGCACCTTGATCAAGACAGGACATCCGAGGTCGCCAAGGCCGCCATAGAGCAAGGTGTAGATACGATGGAGATGCTAGCCCGCACGAGAGCGCTGGATAAGATCTACAAACGGCGTGACCGGTATGAGATCCCTGACTGGCAACGAGAGGAGGTATGGGGCACGCCTAAGTAGCAGGCACTGATCGATACCATCTTGCGTGGGTGGAAGCTTCCCAAGTTCTATTTCTTGAAGACGTCCGACAATCCCGCCGAGTTCGAGGTCCTCGATGGTCAGCAACGTTTGTCGGCGATCTGGGAGTTCATGGACGGTCAGCTTACGCTATCAACCGAAACCGCTAACCTGGTTGGCGGAGCGTCAAAATACCATGATTTGCCGGACACTTTCGCCGACGCCTTTGACGATTATGAAATTGAGTACGACGAAATTTCTGACGCGTCGGACGAAGAGTCCCGCGAGTTCTTCCAGAGACTGCAAGTCGGTCTGCCGCTGACCAGCAGTGAGCGTCTCAACGCCGTTGTCAGCAAGCTTCGCAATTTTTGCAGAAAGCAGGCCGAGCATAGCTTCTTTACCGAGACAACTACCGTCTCAAGCAAACGATACGGTCACTTCGATATCCTGACCAAAATCGCCGCTATCGAGATTGAAGGCCTCGATTCCGGCGTTCGGTGTGATGATATCAAAAAGATATTCGAAGAAAATTCGAACTTTTCCTCGAACTCAGCCGCTGCCAAGCGGATCAAGGCAGCGCTGGATATGTCGAGAAAGATTTTCGGGAAAGACTATAGCCCGCTAAGAAATCGAACACTGGTACAATCGACCCTTAAACTTATCTGTCACCTTAATAATGCCGGATTAAAGGACGGTTCGGAGAAGGAGCTCCGCGCATTTTTTGATGATTTCTTCAGTCACCTGGGCGCGCAAGTGGAGCTTGGTCAAGATGCTACTGACGTGGCAATGCTTAAGTTTCAACGCACGGTCAATGCCAATGTCCGCGGGGGCGCGAGGACAAGGCAAACGATCCTTCTCTCTCGACTATTCCGAAAGTATCCTCAGCTATTCAGCGTCTTAAGCAACTCGACTGAATTATCTCAGGATATGGACTCAGAGATCGTGAATTTAGCCAAGGAGATTAGTAATAGTATCGCGACGACAAATGAGTTGTACTCGGGCTCAGAGGGAAAGGACCTTTTCAAAGCGACGAATAAAACTGCATCTGCGCTCTCGCGGATCGGAAAGCCCATCAGTTCATTGGACGAATATAAATCCTTGATCGACGATCTCTATTTCGTTTTTCGGGAAAGCGTTGGCCAGAGGCTCGAAGACGATGTTCCGGTGCCCTTTATGGATGTAACCGCACTAAGGACCCAAATCCGACACGACACAGATCATGGAAAGGCGAACAAAGTCGCAAAGAAGAAGAAGGACTTGGCCGCAACGTTTCGAAAATACGCTGGTGGCGGGTCTCCAGAGAGTTCCGACCCCACTTCGCTTAAGCTGGCTCAAGCCAATCTCTTGTCTGAATTGGCCGATGAGTTGAAAAAGCTCATGAAGAAGTTTGGCTGATCTAAAGGACTAAAAGGCGTGCTAAATCCGTGCATTTTGGACAACCTGCCCTGCAACTCCTTGAAAGTAATGAATAAAATATGATAATGCCCATCCTTAGCAGGGGAGCACCTTCGACCACTCGGCCACGTCTCCGCCGGCGGGTGTAGCGAAGGCGGGCGGGCGCGGCAAGGTGAAATGCCGCGCCGGGGCCGGGCTTTCGGTCAGACGTAGCTCATGACGCCGACGACGTCCTCTTCGATGGCGAAGAGGTTCATGCTGTTCAGATCGCCCTCGGCGAGGCCCGCGAGGAAGACGGAGCTGTCGTCAGCGACCTGAACGAGGAGCCCACCATCGACGGTCTGCACGAGCGAGAGCGGATCGAGGGGGCCCAGCCAGGCGTCGTATTCGATCAGCATCACGTCCTCGAGCGGGTTGAAATCGAGGATCACGTCGTTGCCGTGGCCCGTGGTGCCGCCCAGCCCGTCATCGTCGCGGTCGAAGTAGAATTCGTCCGCGCCCGCGCCGCCGGAGAGGATATCGTCGCCGAAGAGCCCGGCGATCTGGTCGTTGCCGTCGCCGCCCAGCACCTCGTCATCGTCGAAGGACGCAAGGATCAGGTCGTTGCCCGCGCCTGCGTCGATGTAGGTGACGGTGTTCGTGGTGATGAAGAAGGCGTCGTCGTAATCGGTGCCGATGATGCGCTCCACGTCCTCCAGCAGGCCGCGCTGGGTGTAGGGATCGGGGTAGCCGTAGGGATCGTAGATCTCGACGACAAGCTGCGGTTCGAATCCGTAATCTTCGTTGAAGATGCCGACGCCGGTTTCGAAGCCGGAGTAGTCGGCCGTGTCGGTGCCCTCGCCGCCCCGGAAGTTATCCTGGGTCGTGACCGCTAGAAGCGTATCGTTGCCGAGGCCGCCGTCATAGATCGCGTAGTCGAACTGGCCCTGGAAGATGTCGTCGCCATCGGTGCCGTAGACCCATCCGCCGGTCAGCGTGACGGGGGTGGCGGTGACGGCGAGGTTGTCGCTTTCGTCGTCGAACGGCCCGGAATAGGGGGTGTCCGGGTAGACGACGGAGATCACGTACCAGTTGCCGCTGGGGAAGTATTCGCCGAGGTCGTACTGGGTGAAGAGTTCGCCCGTTTCGCCGAGGCCGACCGAGATGTATTCGGAGCCCATCTGCAAATCGTCTTCCGAAAGCACCGCATCGCGCGAGAAGAAGGTGGTGACGCCGAAGCTGGTGGGCCCGGTGTTGCCGTCGTTCGAAATCACGTGGCGGACGTCGATCGTTGCCCCGTAGAGGCCAATGGCCGGATCGGGGTTGAGGCTGGTGTAGGAGGTTGGCAGGACCTCGACGCTTTCCATCGCGAAATCGGTGATCTGGGGATCGATGGTGATCTGCGTCCAGCCCGAGAGGTTGTCGGTCTCATCGCTTTCGGCGAGGTCACCGCCCGCATCGGCCACCGCTGCCACGTAATAGGTGCCGGGCGCGAGACCCGTGGTGTCGAGGGTACCCGAGAAGCTGCCCGTGCTGCCGGTGGCGAGGGTGCCGGTGTTCTGCAGGCCGAAGATTTCGACTACGCTTCCCATGTCGGGGGCGGTGGCGATCACCAGCTGGGTGGTGGAGGGGGCGGCGTCGATCACGCCGTCGGAGCCCACGGACCAGTCGAAGGAAATCGGTTCGCCCTCGATCACCGTGGTGCCGCCCTGGGCCGTGACCGGCCCGGCGGAGAGGTTCGGGTCGCGGGGCACGATGACCTCGGCGAAGCTTTGGGTCATGTCGGTTAAGGCGAAGCTTTCGACATTGGTGATGGTGTCGGTGCTGCCGTCGGGGGCGGTGATCTGCACGGTGACCGCATCGATCTGGGTGACGGTGTAGTCGTCGCGGGGGCCGTCGAATGTGACGGTGTCGAGCCCCGCGCCGCCGTCGATCTGGTCGGAGCCAGCGCCGCCCGTGAGGCGGTCGTCGCCGAGCCCGCCGTCGAGCACATCGTCATCGGCGCCGCCGTCGAGGATATCGGCGCCGTCGCCGCCGAGCAGGATATCGAGCCCGATGCCGCCGAGGAGGGTGTCGTTGCCGAGGCCGCCGTCGAGGCTGTCATCGTCGGCGCCGCCGTCGAGGGTGTCCGCGCCGTCGCCGCCGAGGAGGGTGTCGAGCCCGGCGCCGCCGAGAAGCGTGTCGTCGCCGGTGCCGCCGTCGAGGGTGTCGCTGCCGCCCAGGCCTTCGAGGATGTCGTTGCCGTCGAGGCCGAGGATCACATCGTCGTTTTCGGTGCCGATCAGGTGATTGTCGCGCTTGTTGCCCTTGATCTCGCCGTTTCCGCTGCCCTTGCCGCCTCTTGCCATCCCGCGTCTCCGATATCCCTAGGGTTGAAAAGTGCCGAAGGGTTTACCGGGAAATGGGGCGGAAATGTGGCGATCGCCGGATTTTCGGGCCGTCAGGAGAGGAGGCGGAGGAGCCGTGCCGCGTCTGCCTCGCTGAGCCGGGCGGCGAAGGATTTTTCGAGCGCGGCCCGATAGATGGGCCACATCGCGTCTTTCACCGTGCGGCCCGCGTCGGTGATGCGGACGATCTGGCCGCGCCCGTCGCTGTCGCATTCCTCACGCGTGGCATAGCCGGCTTTCACCACACGGGAGAGCAGGCGGGAGAGGTTGTATTGCCGGATCAGCATTTCGGACTGGAGCTGGAACGGGCGGAGCCCGTTTGGGCCGGCGCGGTCGAGCTCGAGCAGGAGATCGTACCAGAGGAGCGGGGGAAGGCCGGCGGATTTGAGCGCGGTCTCGATGTCCTGGCGGACGTCCTCGGTCAGGCGGAGGGCACGGGCCCAGGCCTTCACGTGGCTGTCGGTGAGGGGCGTGTCTGTCATGGCCCCGGCGTAGCAAATTGATGCAGTTGCATCAAGATTGACATTACGTGCATGTGCATTTATATTCATGCATCTGCATATTCATGGAGGCCAAGATGGCAGAGACAGTTTTTCCCCAAGCCGGTGCGCCTGCGGCCCGGCCCGGCGGCCCTATCCAGCTGGCCGGGCAGGGCGGGGTGCCGCGGCTGACGCTCGTCAGTCACAAGCTCTGCCCCTATGTGCAGCGGGTGGCGATCGTGCTGGCGGAAAAGGGGTTGCCTTACGAGCGGATCTATATCGACCTTGCGCATAAGCCCCGGTGGTTTCTGGAGCTGTCGCCGCTCGGGAAAACGCCGCTTCTGAAAGTCGAGACGGGTACGGGCGATGCCCATGTGGTGTTCGAATCCGCCGTGATCGCGGAGTTTCTGGAGGATGTGTTTTCTCATCCGATGCACCCCGTCGATCCGCTGGCGCGGGCGGGGCACCGTGGCTGGGTGGAGGTGGCGTCGTCGATCCTGAACGGGATCGCGCGGCTTTACGGCGCACGAGACGCAGAGGTGTTCGAGCGGGAATGGCAGGGGCTGAGGGCGGCCTTCGAGCGGGTCGAGGCGGAGCTGTCGCAGGCAGGGCGCCGGCCCTATTTCGGCGGGTGACGGCGTGGCGGCGCGCGCTGGCCAAGCGGGAGAGCGTGCGCGGGGCGGTGACGCGGGATTACCCCGATCTGCTGGCGGCGTTCCTGATCGGGCGGAAAACCGAGATCTCGCGCCGGATGGCGTGAGGGGCCGGGATCAGGTGTTGAACAGGAAGTGCAGGACGTCGCCGTCCTTCACGACGTAGGATTTGCCTTCGGCGCGCATCTTGCCTGCGTCCTTCGCCGCCTGTTCGCCGCCCAGGGCCACGTAGTCGTCATAGGCGATGGTTTCGGCGCGGATGAAGCCGCGTTCGAAATCGCCGTGGATGACGCCGGCGGCCTGGGGGGCTTTCGTGCCCGTTGGGATCGTCCAGGCGCGGGCCTCTTTCGGGCCTGCGGTGAAATAGGTCTGGAGGTGCAGAAGCGCGTAGCCCGCGCGGATCATGCGATCGAGCCCCGCCTCGTCGAGCCCCAGCTCCTCGAGGAACATGGCGGCCTCGTCGGGATCGAGCTGGCTGATCTCCTCCTCGATCTTGGCCGAGATCACCACCGAGGCCGCGCCTTGGGCCGCGGCCATTTCGGCCACGCGGGCGCTATGGGCGTTGCCGGTGGCGGCCTCGCTTTCATCGACGTTGCAGACGTAGAGGACGGGTTTCTGCGTCAGAAGCTGAAGGCCGAGCCAGGCCTTGCGGTCTTCGTCCGAGACCTCGACCGTGCGGGCGGGGCGGCCCTCTTCCAGCGCGGCCTGGGCGGCCTTGAGGAGGCGTTCCTGCAGCACCGCCTCCTTGTCGCCGCCGCGCACCTTGCGGACGATGTTCTGGAGCCGCTTTTCGATCGATTCGAGATCGGCGAGCATCAGTTCGGTTTCGATCGTCTCGGCATCGGCGATGGGATCGACCCGGCCTTCCACATGGGTGACGTCGCCGTCTTCGAAGCAGCGCAGGACATGGGCGATGGCGTCGCATTCGCGGATGTTGGCGAGAAACTGGTTGCCGAGCCCTTCGCCCTTCGACGCGCCTTTCACGAGACCCGCGATATCCACGAAGGTCATCCGCGCGGGGATCACCTGTTTCGATTTCGCGATCTCGGCGAGCCGATCGAGCCTGGCGTCCGGGACCGAGACCTCGCCCACGTTGGGTTCGATCGTGCAGAAGGGGAAGTTCGCGGCCTGCGCGGCCGCGGTGCGCGTGAGCGCGTTGAAGAGCGTTGATTTGCCGACATTCGGCAGCCCGACGATCCCGGTTTTGAAGCCCATGAACATTCTCCTCTGGCGCCGCGCTACTTAGGGCGGAGGTTGGCGGGGTGCAAGGCGCGTTGGGGGATGGGCGCGGGCTGTGGCACACTCGGCCGGTAAGACCGGAGGAGTGCGAGATGAGACCGACCCCCTACCTGAGCTTTCAGGGCACCTGCCGCGAGGCGATGGAGACCTATGCCGGGATTTTCGGCGCGAGGTGTTCGACACGCTCGCCGATGGCGGGCAGGTGCGGATGGCGTACAAGCCCACGTTCCGGTCGCCCGGCTTCGGTACGCTGACCGACCGGTTCGGCGTGCACTGGATGGTGTCGAGCACCGAGCCTGTCGAGGGTTAGTACTCGTCCCGGTCGCGCATGATGCGGCGTTCGCGCCGGTCCTCGCGAGCCTGGAAGATCAGGATCCAGGCGAGGACGATGAACATCGGGTGGGTGAGCCCGCCCGAGAAGATCAGCGCCGGGATCCAGATGATGAAGACGATGATCGCGAGAATCGGCCGTCCGGTCAGCAGGATCGAGAGCGGCGGCAGGAGGAGGGCGAGGATATAGTTCATCGCGTTAACATGGGAGCTTTGGCGCCCCGCGCCAAGCCCACCCCTTGCATCCGGCGCGCCCTTGGGCGACAGGGAAGGCGAACCGCGAAGGGGGCGGAGCGATGAGCCGGATCGACAGGAAATTTGCAGAGCTGCGCCAGGCCGGGCGCAAGGCCTTCGTGGCCTATATGATGGCGGGCGATCCCGACCGGGACACCTCGCTTCAGGTGATGCGCGGGCTGCCGGAGGCGGGGGTGGACGTGATCGAGCTGGGCCTGCCCTTCACCGATCCGATGGCCGATGGCCCGACGATCCAGCTGGCCGGGCAGAGAGCGCTTGAAGCCGGGCAGACGCTGCAGCGCACGCTCGACATGGTGCGGGCGTTCCGCAAGGACGATGGCGACACGCCGATCGTGCTGATGGGCTATTACAACCCGATCTATTCGCGGGGGGTGGACCGGTTTCTGAAGGATGCGACGGAGGCCGGGGTAGACGGGCTGATCATCGTCGACCTGCCGCCCGAGGAGGACGAGGAGCTGTGCATTCCGGCGCAGGCCGCCGGGCTGAACTTCATCCGGCTGGCGACGCCCACGACGGATGAAAAGCGGCTGCCCACGGTGCTGCAGAATACATCCGGCTTCGTCTATTACGTGTCGATCACCGGGATCACCGGGGCGGCGGATGCCGTGGCGGGCGACGTGGGCCCCGAGGTGGCGCGGATCAAGGCCTCGACCGACCTGCCGGTGGTCGTGGGCTTCGGCATCAAGACGCCGGAGGCGGCGGAGCGCATCGCCTCGGTCTCGGACGGGGCGGTGGTGGGATCGGCCATCGTCGAGCGGATCGGGCGGGGCGACAGCGCCGCCGATGTGCTGGCCTTCGTGAAAACCCTGTCGGACGGCGCGCACCGCGCCTGACGTTTCAGGCGCAGTTGCGGCAGCGGGGCGCGTGCGGCACGGCGTCGAGCCGTTCCGGCGAAATCTCGTCGCCGCAGTTCACGCAGATGCCGAATGTGCCGTCCTCGATCCGCTTCAGTGCGGCTTCGATCATGCGGATCTCGGCGAGGCCCGCGGTGCCCAGGCTTTCCAGCATCTCATCGGATTCGCGTTCGGTCGCGCGTTCCTCGGCATCGGGGCTCGGGCGTTCGTCGAGCGCATCCTCCACCTCGTGAAGCCTGTCGTTCAGCTCCGCCAGCCGGGCGCGCAGTATGGTTTCGTAATGGTTTGCGTCCAACATCAGGCCCTCCCGCCGATTGAGTGATCCATTCTTGCGCGGCTCCGGGGGGGGGGGCATTGATTTGGATCAGGTGGCGGGAGCGCCCTGCGCGCAAGCGCCAATCGCCGCATTGCGCCGGAATTGCGGTGTTGCTAGGCCCGATGCAGCTAGGAAGAAGGACCAGCACGATGCCCGTTATCGCCGAAATCGCGGACCTGAAGCGGATCTACAAGCGCCGGGTGCCGAAGATGTTCTACGATTACGCGGAATCGGGGAGCTGGACGGAACAGACCTTCCGCGAGAACACCACCGATTTCGACAAGATCCGCCTGCGCCAGCGGGTGGCCGTCGACATGACCGGGCGCACGACGAAGACGCAGATGATCGGGCATGACGTGTCGATGCCCGTGGCGCTGGCGCCGGTGGGGATCACCGGCATGCAGCATGCCGATGGCGAGATCCTGGCCGCGAAGGCGGCGGAGAAGTTCGGGGTGCCCTTCACACTGTCGACCATGTCGGTCTGTTCGATCGAGGATGTGGCGTCGAACACCTCGGCCCCGTTCTGGTTTCAGGTCTACACCTTGAAAGATGACGATTTCATGCGCCGCCTGATGGCGCGGGCGAAGGACGCGAAATGTTCTGCGATCGTCATCACGCTGGACCTTCAGGTGCTGGGCCAGCGGCACAAGGATATCAAGAACGGGCTGTCGGCCCCGCCGAAGCTGACCGTGAAATCGGTGGCGAACATGGCGACGAAATGGGGCTGGGGGCTGAACATGCTGCAGACCCACCGGCGGAGTTTCGGAAACATCATCGGGCATGTGGACAGCGTGTCGGATCCCCGGTCGCTGTCGACCTGGACGGCAGAGGCGTTCGACCCCGCGCTGAACTGGGAGCGGGTAAAGGAACTGCGCAGGATGTGGGACGGCCCGGTGATCCTGAAGGGCATCCTTGACGTGGAGGACGCGAAGAAGGCGCTGGACGTCGGCGCCGATGCGATCATCGTGTCGAACCATGGCGGACGGCAGCTTGACGGCGCCCTGTCGGCGATCCGCGTCCTCGGGCCCATCGTCGACGCGGTGGGAGACAAGATCGAGGTGCATTTCGATTCCGGCATCCGCTCTGGTCAGGACGTGCTGAAGGCGATGGCGATGGGGGCGAAGGGCACGTATATCGGCCGCGCCTATATCTATGGTCTGGGCGCCATGGGGCAGGCGGGCGTGACGAAGGCGCTTGAGGTCATCCATAAGGAACTCGACACGTCGATGGCGCTGTGCGGGCGGACGGATATCACCGATGTGGATCGCGATATCCTTATGATCCCGGAGGATTTCGAAGGGCGCTGGGCGAACCGCTGACGGCACGGCGCGTGCAGATCTTCCTCGACCCTGGCTTTGCCTTCCTCGCGGTTCCGAAGACGGGATCGACGGCCTACGAGGCCGCGATGCGCCCCTTCGCGGATATCGACGTGACGCGCCCGCCGCGCGACCGGCACATGACGGCGCGACGTTTCGACAGGACGTGGCGGCGATCGGTGCGGTCGCAATGGGGTGTCGAGGTGGAGACCGTTGCGGTGCTGCGCGATCCGCTGGAGCGGATGAAAAGCTGGTACCGCTACCGCAGCGCGCCGGAGCGGCGGAACACGGTGACAGGGATGAGTTTCGATGCCTTCGTGACGGCCGCCTTGCAGGACACCCCGCCGCCTGCCGCGCGGATCGGATCGCAGGACAGTTTCGTGTCGTCGAAGCGAGGCAGGATCCTTGTCACGCATCTTTTCGCGGTGGAGGCGCCCGAGCCCCTCGTCGATTTCCTGTCGGGGCTGATCGGAAGCGCGATCCGGCCGGGGCAGATGAACGTCTCGCCCGCCGTCGATGTCAGCCTGAGCCCCGAGACGGAGGCGCGGTTCCGCGCCGGGCGCGCGGCGGAGTTCGCGCTTTACGAGGCGGTGCGCGCCGCGGGGCACCTGGTGACGCGCTAGCGCACCGGTTGCAACGTTCCGTCGTCAGCGCCCCGTGATCCGCCGCCAAAAGCCGCGAAGCCGCCCCCGCGCCTCTTCGGAGGCGTCGTGCAGTTCATCCACCATCGGTTCGATCCGCCGCGCGCGGAACCGCCGCCAGACGCGCCAAAGCCAGAACACGACCCCCGCAAGAACCACGAAGAACAGGATGTTGAACCAGTTCATCGCTTTCGCGTCGGGCCCCGTCACGGGCCGCACCGACACCGCGTTGGGGAAGATCGAGAACCATTCGTTCCGCCAGCCGTAATGGCGCACCTCGACCCATCGCGGTTCGGCCTGCGTCGACACCAGATCGCGGGTGATCGCCTGTAGGTTCGCGCTGTCGAACTTGAAATAGGGCGGCCAGCCCCAGCCGGTATCCTCGTTGCGGTAGACGATGGGTTTGCCGTTCGGGCGGATCGCCTCGATGAACGGGATGTCGCGGTTGATCGTGCCCACCGCATCGCCGGAGCCCGCCGTGCCCCAGAAGATCGAATTCGCGCCGAAATCGACGCGCCGCACCTCGGTGTTCACGACGCGGACGATATCGTGCTGTGGCAGGGTGTAGTGCAGGACGGAGCCGATCAGCAGGACGAAGACGGCAAGCAGGGCCCAGAGCACATAGCGCATCGGAAATCTCCAAGGGTGGGGTGCCCCATACATAGGAAGACCCCGGCCAGGGGGCAATCGGCATCAGCCGTCTTCGCCATCGGGATCGCGGGCCGCGATCCTCTCTCCCTTCCGACGTTCGACGCCCTGGGCGAGCCCGATGCCCACCAGAACGAGGATCGGCGCCCAGACGAGTGCGGCCTTGAGCCCGAGGGCCAGGAAGTGCCGCAGGCTGTCGCCGGGCCGGGCGGCCAGCGCGGAGAGGCCGATGCCCGCATCGGAATAGATCGCGACGAAGAGCACTGCGCCCAGAAGGACGAGCCCCGCCGCGGACAGCGTCAGCGCCTGGGCGAGGCCGTGCAACGTATCGGGGAAGCGCCGCGCCAGCATGACGGGCAGCACCCCGCCCGCGAGGCCCAGGGTAAGGATGGGAATGACCGTCGATACCGTCCAGTCCATGGCCCCAATCTGGGGCGCGCGGACGCCGCCGCCAAGGGCGAATCCCGCTTTTCGAACGTCCCGTTTCGTGAAACACACGTGCCATGAGACTTGAGGGAAAAACCGCGATCGTGACCGGTGCGGGATCGGGCTTCGGCGCCGGGATTGCCCGCGCCTTTGCCCGCGAGGGGGCCGAGGTTCTGGCCGCGGATATCAACGGCGATGCCGCGCAGGCCCTGGCCGAGGAGATCGGGGCGCGCCACAGCGCGACGGATGTGGCCGATGGCGAGAGCGTGCGCGCGATGGCCGGGGCGGCGCTGGAGGCGTGGGGGCGGATCGACATCCTGGTGAACAATGCCGGGATCACCCATCTGCCCGCGCCGATGGAGGAGGTGTCGGAAGAGGATTTCGACCGCGTCCTCGCGGTGAACGTGAAATCGATCTACCTGACCGCGCGCGAGATCGTGCCGGCGATGAAACATGCCGGCCAGGGCGCGATCCTGAACATCGCCTCGACCGCGGGCGTGTCGCCGCGCCCCCGGCTGAACTGGTACAACGCCTCGAAAGGCTGGGTCATCACCGCGACGCGGGCGATGGCGGTGGAACTGGCGCCCTCGGGGATCCGAGTGAACGCGCTCAACCCGGTGGCGGGGGAAACGCCGCTTCTGAAATCCTTCATGGGCGAGGATACGCCCGAGATGCGGGCGAAATTCCTCTCGACGATCCCGCTGGGGCGGTTTTCGACACCCGAGGACATGGCGAATGCCGCGCTCTACCTCTGTTCCGACGAGGCCAGCATGGTCACCGGCGTCGCGATGGAGGTGGATGGCGGGCGCTGTATCTGAGGCGAGGGCGATGCGGCGCAACCTGATCACCGATGTCGAGGGCGTGCTGGTCGGGAATGCTGCCGACGGGCGGGTGAAATCCGGTGTCACGGTGCTGACGTCGGACCGGCCCTTCACCGCCTCGGTGCACGTGATGGGCGGCGCGCCGGGGACGCGGGAGACCGACCTTCTCGACCCAGCGAATACCGTGCAGGAGGTGGACGCGCTGGTTCTGTCGGGGGGATCGGCCTTCGGGCTCGACGCGGCCTCGGGCGTGTCGGAGGCCCTGAGGGCCGCGGGGCGCGGCTTTCCGGTAAGCGATCATGTGCGGGTGCCGATCGTGCCCGCGGCGATCATCCTCGACGTGGGCCGGAACGGCGGCGCGGTCGACTGGGACGACCCGCCGTGGCGGGCGCTCGGGCGGGCGGCCTTCGGGGCCGCATCGGAAGAGTTCGGGATCGGAACGGCGGGGGCCGGCACGGGGGCCACCTGCGTGAACCTGAAAGGCGGGCTTGGCTCGGCGTCCGCCCGGCTCGAAACCGGGGCCATGGTCGGCGCGCTCGCGGTTGCGAACCCGATCGGGCAGGTCACGGTGGGCGAGGGGCCGGAATTCTGGGCCGCCGCCTTCGAGGATGGGGCGGAATTCGGCGGGCGCGGCATGGCGGCTGCCCCGGGCGCACCGCCCCGCACCAAGGTCGAACCCCGCAGCGCCACGGCGATCGCGATCGTCGCGACCGACCTTCGGCTCTCAAAGGCGCAGTGCAAGCGCATGGCGGTGATGGCCCATGACGGGATCGCGCGCGCCGTGGTGCCGTCGCACACGCCGTTCGACGGGGATGCGGTCTTCGCCGCCGCCACGGCGCGGCGCGGGCCCGCCAGCGATCTCGACATGATCCGCGTGGGCCATGCCGCCGCCACCTGCCTCGCACGCGCGATGGCGCGCGCCGTCTATGCCGCGACCCCGGCCGAGGGCGATCTTCTGCCCACCTGGCAGGCCCGTTTCGGGGGCTGACCCGCCCCTTCATGTGGCCTGAAATATCCCGGGGGGCCGACCGTCAGGGAGGCGGGGGCAGCGCCCCCAAGTGGCCCCGGGGCCACGGTTTTCGCCCCGATTGCGCAGGGAAACCGCCCCGGGCCTTCGTTTCGTCGCATTTCTCGGGCAAGCCGGTTGAAACCGCGCGCGCGGCCCGGAACCCCGGGCGGCGCCGCGCGTTCGCAAGATGATATGGACCGGAGCACGCTATGTTCTCGAGACTGATCAAACGCCGTCCCGCCGCGGGTGACGCGGCATCGTCCAAAGGCTCGGACGATATGCCCGAGATCGACGACGACGCGCTTTTCATCGACGAAGTCAATCCCGAGCGGCTTCTCGGCCCCGGGCACAAGCCCGAGGAAAAGGATATGTCCTGGCTCGACGAGGCCCCGGTTGGCGATCGGCCCGAAGCCGCGCCTGCCGCGAAACCTGCCCCGGCGGCTGCAGCGCCGGTTGCGCGGGGCCTCGCGCGGACGCCCCGGCGTGCGCCCGAGCCTGAACCGCAGCCCGAACCCGCGCCCGTCAAGCGCCCCGCCCCGAACGCGGAAGCGGCCGCGCGGGCGCCCTTCCCCCATGGCTGGCTCGTGGTCGTCGAGGGGGCCGGGACGGGATCGTGGTTCGTCCTGGAACGCGGCTTGTCGCAGATCGGCACCGCGGAAGGCCAGGCCGTGCGGCTTGGCTCAGGCGATGACGGGATCGCGGCGGAAGGCCATGCGGAGCTTTACTACGACGAGCCGCGGCACGCCTTCGTGCTTTATCGCGGGGAAGATCGCGCGGTGCGGCTCAACGGCATTCCGGTGACGCAGCCTTCTATCCTGCGCGATGGCGACGTGATCGCGCTGGGCGGCACGGCGCTGCGGCTTGTCGCGCTCTGCAGCCAGAATTTCAGCTGGACGGCGGAAATGCGGGGCTGACGCCTCAAAGCCCGAATGCGCTGAAGGGCAGGTAGCGCACCGGGTCGCCCGGGGTGATGACCTCGGCCGCGTCGCCGATTTCGACGAGGCCGGTGGCCCAACTCAGCCCCGAGATCCGGCCCGATCCTTCGGATTTGAAGACTTCGACCGCGCCCGCCTCGTCGAGCCGGGCGCGCAGGTATTCGCGGCGCCCCGGTTTCTTGTTTTTCGAAAAGGCAGCAGGGCGGGTTTCGCCCCGGGGTGTGCTCCACGCCGCGCCCGCGAGGCGCGAGAGCGCGGGGCGCGCGAAGATCAGCGCGCAGACGAAGGCCGCGACCGGATTGCCGGGCATGCCGATCACCGGCACGTCCTTCCAGTGGCCAAGCATGAGCGGGCGGCCCGGTTTCAGCGCGATGCGCCAGGCGGTGACGCGACCCTGTTCACGGAGGATGCGGGACATGTGATCTTCGTCGCCGGCGGACGCGCCGCCCGAGGTGAGGATCACGTCGGCCTGGCGCGCGCCACGGTCGAGGGCGGCGATCACCGCTTCTTCGTCGTCTGGCGCGATGCCGAGATCGACGGGCGCGTGATGCCAGCGGTCGAGGAGCGACAGAAGCATGGGGCGGTTCGCGTCGAAGATCTTGCCCGGCCCGGCGGGGGTGCCCGGGTTCAGGAGTTCGTCGCCAGTGGAGAGGACGGCGGCGCGGAGCTTCGTGCGGACGGTGACGGTGCCGAGGCCGAGGGCCGAGAGAAGGGCGAGATCCTGGGGCGCGAGGCGGCGGCCCGCGGGCAGGGCGAGGTTGCCTTCGACCACGTCCTCTCCCGCCTTGCGGGTGTTCGCGCCGGGCTTCACCGGCCCGTCGAAAGCGATGTGACCCTCTTTCACGGTGGTGTCTTCCTCGAGGATCACAGTGTCGACACCGTCGGGGAGCGCCGCACCCGTCAGGATACGCAGTGCGCGGCCTTCGGGGACGCGGCCCGCGAAGGGCACCCCCGCCGCCGCGCGGCCCGGTTCAAGGGGCAGGATCTGCGCCCCCGCGCCGGTGGCGGCATGGGCGAAGCCGTAGCCGTCGACGGCCGCGTTGGGGGTGGGCGGGTTCGAGCGCAGCGCGTGGTGATCTTCGGCGAGGATCCGGCTATCGGCCTCAGCCACGGGCAGGATTTCGGTGGCCGTAACCGGGGTGAGGGCGGATTGCAGGCGTTCGAGCGCCTCGTCGACCTGCACCCAGTCGACCCCGGCGGGAAGCGCGAAGCAATCGTCGCGGAGTTTCGGAGGCGCGATGTCGGGGCGGGCGGCGGCAGCGAGTCTGTCTTCGATCCCGGTGCCGAGGATCCAGCCTTCGCGCGCCGCGCCGGGCGGGCGCCGGGCGGCGAGAGCCTCTGAGAGGCCGTCCCCTGCCGCGAGGCGCGAGAGGGCGCGGGCGAGGAGGCGGACCTGCGCCCTGTCCTTGATCTCGTCCGGGTCGGTCTGAAGTGCTGCGGACACCGCATCGCGCAGCATCGAGGGATAGATTTCGGCCAGTACGATACCTGCCTCGGGTGCCTCGAAGGGCCAGACGGCGATATCGCCCGCGAAGCGGGTGCGCAGCTTGGCAAGCCGGGCGAGGCCGGTCAGAAGCTGGGAGCCGACAGCCCCCGCGCCGCCCAGTTGCCAGGGGGAGAAGGCGCCCGGCACCACCTCTTCCGCCGCGCGGGTTTCGGACACGCCGAAGGGCCCGCTGCGGTCGAATTTGCGGTGGGGAAGGCCCGGGATCTCCTGCCCCGTGCCGTTGAACCAGAAGGGTCCGTGGCCCGGGAAGAGGGCGTTGAGGCGCGCGGCGAGGGCGTAGCGGTCGTTTGTCTGGCCCGTGTCGGTGAGGTTGGCTTGGAGCCAGTCCCAGAGGCTCAGGGGATCATCCGCGCCGGTGATGGTGCGGGTTGTGCCGTCGGGCAGGCCGAAGGGAAAATCGAACCCCGCGAGGACGCGGCGACCGGCCGCGCGTTCGTTTGCGAGGAACGAAACGATCCAGTCCATCGCCGCGTCGCGGTTGCGGTGGTAGAGGGGCGCGTCGCCCGCGCCCGCGCGGGCCGCCGCCGTCCAGATCGCGTCTTTCCGGGGCCGCGGCCCGGTGTCGTTGCCGCCGGACCAGTCGACGACGAGAACCGTGTCGAACCCGCTCACAACCCCAGCTCGCGCGCGATGAAATCGGCGATCCCGGCGGTGTCGTCGAGATCGAGGCGGGGGCAGGGCCCGGTGTCGAGCGCGCTGTCGGCGGCGATGGCGCGGATCGTGGGATTGCCCGGCGCGATCAGGGGATGGCCGGTGGCGGCGCGGTGCGCCTCTATCTTCGGATGGTCGGCGGTCTTGAAGCCTTCGACCAGCACGAGATCGGCGGGCGAGAGGCGGGAGAGGAGATCGTCGAGCGTGGGTTCGGCTTCGTCTTCGCCCAGTTCGTGCATGATGGCCCAGCGGCGGCCCGAGGAGATCAGCACCTCGCGCGCGCCTGCGGCGCGGTGGCGGGCGCTGTCGGTACCGGGGTGGTCGATGTCGAAGCCCGCATGCGCGTGCTTGATCGTGGCGACGGTGAGCCCGCGGCGGGTGAATTCGACGACAAGTCGTTCGACGAGGCCGGTCTTGCCCGCGTTCTTCCAGCCGGTGACGCCCCAGATCTTCACATCGCCTCCAGCATGGCCTCGGCCCGGGCGAGATCTTCGGGCGTGTTGATGTTGAAGAACGGATCGAAGGGATCGGCGGGGAAGAGCGCGGTGGCCGCGCCGTGCCGGTCTGTCCAGAGGACGACCTTGCGGGTGCCGTCCTGGAGTGCCGCGCGCAGGTCGTCGCGGAGCGCGACGGGCCAGAGGCCGAAGGTCGGATGGCGGATGGTGCGGCCGTCGCCGGGCGTGGCGGCAAGCGCGATGGGGGTGGCTTGCGCCTCTGCCGCCGCGGTGAGGCGCTGGGCGAGGGTTTCGGGGAAGAAGGGCGTGTCGGCGGCCACGGTGACGATGTGGGAGGCGCCGCGTTCGGCGGCGGCGTCGAGCCCGGCGAGGACGCCCGCGAGCGGCCCCGGGTAATCGGGCAGGGGATCGGCGATCACCGGAAGCCCGTGCCCGGCGAAGCGCGCGGGATCGCCGTTGGCGTTCAGGAGTATCTCGTCGACCTGGGGGCGGAGGCGTTCGATGACGCGGTCGAGAATCGGAATGTCGCCCAGAATGTTCAGCGACTTGTCGCCGCCGCCCATGCGCCGGGCGAGGCCGCCCGCGAGGATCACGCCGATGGCCATGCCTATTCCACCGCGCTCTTGCGCCGGTGCTTGCGGTCTTCGGCGGGGATGCTTTCGACATCGGCGTCGCGGATCAGGCGATCTTCGCCCGAGAGGCACACGAAGCGCTGGCCGCGCATCCGTCCGATGAGGGTGAGCCCGACCTCGCGGGCGATTTCCACCCCCCAGGCGGTGAAGCCCGAGCGGGAGGCGAGGACGGGGATGCCCATGAGCGCTGTCTTGATCACCATTTCGGAGGTGAGCCGGCCGGTGGTGTAGAGGATCTTGTCGTCGCCGGCTTCGCCTTCGGACAGCATCCAGCCGGCGATCTTGTCGACCGCGTTGTGGCGCCCGACATCCTCCATGTAGACGAGGGGCCTGTCTTCGCGGCAGAGGACGGTGCCGTGGATCGCGCCCGCCTCGAGATAGAGGCTGGGGGTGCGGTTGATGGTGTGGGCGAGCGTATAGAGCCAGGACGTGCGGACGGGGGCGGCGGGCAGGGTGAGGCCCTCGAGCCCCTCCATCATGTCGCCGAAGACCGTGCCCACGGCGCAGCCCGAGGTGCGGGTCTTCTTCCGAAGCTTTTCCTCGTAGAGCGTGGTGCCGTCGGTTCGGACGATGACGGTTTCGAGATCGTCGTCGTAATCGACGCGCAGCACGGTTTCGTGCGGCCCAAGCATGCGCTGGTTCTTCAGGAAGCCGAGGGCGAGGTATTCGGGGTAATCGCCGATGGTCATGGCCGTCACGATTTCCTGCCCGTTGAGGAAGATCGTGAGGGGCCGTTCCTCGACCACCGAAATCTCGGTTTCCGCGCTGGTCTGGTCGTGCCCCGTGACGCGGCGGGTGAGCCGGGCCGAGGCCGGATCGGGAGCGATCAGATATTGATCGGTCAGATCACGCGTTGTCATTTGCACCTCTCCGCGCCCCGCGATAGTCCGGGCGCGGACGTCACTTTAGGCCCGGGACATGTCATCCTCCACCCCCAAAACCGCGTTCTGGAACGGCACGCGCGATGCCGCGCCGATGCTGGTGGTGATCGGCCCCTTCGCCATCGTGTTTGCGGTTCTGGCGACCGAGCAGGGCCTGAGTTTCGCGCAGACGATCGGGTTTTCGCTTCTGGTGATCGCGGGGTCGGCGCAGTTCGCCGCCCTGCAGCTCATGATCGAGGACGCGCATGTGGCGCTGGTGGTGACGGCAGCCCTGGCGGTGAACCTGCGGATGGCGATGTATTCGGCCTCGCTCGCGCCGCATCTGGGGGCCTTGCCCGTCGGGCAGCGGATGGGCGTGGCCTATATGAACGTCGACCAGACCTTCGCGCTGAGCGTCGCGCGCTACGAAGCGCGGCCCGAAGAGCCATTGGCGGTGAAATTCGCCTATTTCTGGGGGACGGCGGCGCCGATATTCGTGGTCTGGGCGGGGAGCAGCGTGGCGGGGGCCCTAGCGGGCGGGCTGATCCCGCCTGAACTGTCGCTGGAGTTCACGGTGCCGATCACGTTTTTCGCGCTTATCTCGATGATGCTGAGGACGGCGGCGCATTGGTGTGCGGCGGTGGTGTCGGTGGTGGTGGCGCTGGTTCTTTACGACATGCCCTACAGTCTGGGGCTGCTTCTGGCCGGGGCGGCGGCGATGGTGACGGGCGCCGTGGCCGAGACGGCGATGGGGCGGCGGGCATGAGTTATTCCACAGCGGAAATCTGGCTGGTGATCGGGCTCCTGGCCGCGGGGACCTTCGCGATCCGGTTTTCTTTCCTGGGCCTGATCGGAGACCGGGATCTGCCGCCCGTGGTGCTGCGGCTTCTGCGCTACACGCCCGTGGCGATCCTGCCGGGGCTTGCGATGCCCTTGGTTCTGGCGGCCCCCGAGAGCGCGGGCTGGACGGCGGACCCTTTGCGGCTTGGCGCGGCGGCGGCGACGCTGATGGCGGGGTGGTTGACGAAGAACATGCTGGCCGCGATCGGGGCCGGGGCCTTCGTGTTCTACGGGCTGGGGGCGGTGTTCGGGCTTTAGCCCGGGCTGGCCGCAGCGGCGGCGATCAGCACGCCATGATTGTCGTCGGCATCGTCATCGGTCACGAGACGGCCGGAGACGCCGGGGCGCCGGGCCATCCAGTCGGCGGTGCGGTTCGGGTAGTAGCCGCGCGGCACCTCGGCAAAGCCCGGAAGCTGCGACAGGATGCGGGTGACGGCGATGTTGCAATGGGCCTTGGGGACCGCGCCGTGATCCTGAATAAGCTGAAGCGCGAGGGCGGCGGTATCGCGGGAAACCGCGACCTCCTGGATGCGGACGTCATAGGTCTCGCGCGCATGGTAATCGATGTAGACCGAAAGCACCCGGTCGGTGACGCCGTAGATCACGTCGTTGCGTTCCGGTGCGCCCGGCATGCGGAAGGTTCCTGCCGGATCGAAGAGCGCCCGGTGTGCGCCGCTGACCATGAGCGCGGAATGCGCGCCCTGCCCGCTGCGGGTGCTTTGGACCGTGAAGAGGGTGAGTTTCGTGGGCCCCTCATAGGGGCGGATCGCTTGCTGAATCTCGGCTTCCGGGGCCCATGATTGTTCCGCACAGCCCGCGAGCGCCAGAAGAGCCGCGATGGCCGCGAGACGGAGCGGCATCATGGGCGCGCGGGCCTAGCTGTTGAAGACCGCAAGGAAGATCAGGACAGCGATAGAGAAGATGACGACGCGGATCGTCCAGCGGACGAAGCCCTCGAAGGTCTTTTCCTGCGCAGTGATGTCCATCGTGCCGTGCTCGTGCTCAGCCATGTCGGTTCCCCGGGTTATCTTTGTTTCGCAAGCGATCTAGCCGATTCAGGGGGCCATGTCACGAGGCAGCGCCCGCGCGATCTGGCCGCAGGTTACCCGTCGTCGATCTCTTCGAAAAGGCGGAAGCCGATGCGGCGGGCCTCGGGCACGTCGCCGGGTTTCGGGATCGCGCGCAGCGCCACGGAAAGCTGGGTGACATGCTGAATGAGCTGGCTGCGCGCCGGTCTGGTCGGTGCCGTAGAAGGTGACGATATCGGGATCGAAATAGCCGATGCCCTCGATCCGGAGGATGCCGGTTTCGGTGCCTGTGACGCCGATGGCGACCTCGTGTTCGGGATCGAGCCGGGATTCGAAGTTCTGGATATAGAGGATGAGCCGCTGATAGGCCCATTCCGCCGGGCTTTTCTGGGTTGGCGGGCGGCGGGCGACCTCGGGCGGGAGGGGCGCCTGTTCGGGCGTAAGCGGCACGTCGGGATCGGTGTGGACGGCGCGGCCCTTGGGCGCCTCCGTCAGTTTCAGGTCGTCTTCGGAGAGGTTCTTCTTTGCCACAGCCACGCGCCCTCTTCACTTTCCGTCCGGTCTACCTCTCCCTGATGCCAGAGATGGAGGCAATGGGCCATGGCCTCGACGAGCGCGAGCCCGTATTCGGCGACGCCGATCCTGCGGAGGAAGAGGGGCTGGAAGCATTCTGCCGCAGTGCGGGGCGTGTCGAGAAATCCGCGCAGGCGGGAGAGTGCGCCGTGGTGGTTTTCCTCGAGCTGCCACATGCGGTGGGGCAGGCCGGTGAAGGGCATCTTGTGGCCGGGCAGGACAA
Source organism: Ovoidimarina sediminis (assembly GCF_032586175.1). NCBI lineage: Bacteria > Pseudomonadati > Pseudomonadota > Alphaproteobacteria > Rhodobacterales > Roseobacteraceae > Ovoidimarina > Ovoidimarina sediminis. The sequence continues at coordinate 15,764 of NZ_JAWHTE010000006.1, read as the reverse complement.
GCTGGCCGTCGCTGGCGAAGGCCGAAAGGCGCGTGCAGCTTTCGATCCAGTCGGCCACCGGATCGGCCTCGGGTTCGGTCGCGTAGACGCCGAGATTGGGGGAGATCGAGGGCAGAAGCTGATCTCCGCCGATGACAAGATCGCCGTCGGCGGACCAGAGCGTGGCGTGTTCGGGGGCGTGGCCGTGTCCGATGCGCACCGTCCAGTGCCGGCCGCCCGCGGTGACGGTATCGCCTTCGCGGATGCGGGTGAAACCGAGCGGCATCGGGGCCACCATATCGGCGAAGTTGAAGGGCCGTTCGTCGAGCCTCTTGGCGAGGATATCTGGCGCCATCCCGGCGCGGCGCCAGAAAGCGACCGTTTCCGGGGTCGGGCGATCCTGTTCGTCGAGCTGGAGCATCCGGGCGAACAGCCAGGCGGTGCGGGTGGTGACGAGTTCGGCCCTGTGTTCGGACTGGAACCAGCCCGCGAGCCCGATGTGATCGGGATGGTGATGGGTAACGAGGACGCGGGAGACGGGCCGCCCGCCGAGGGGACCGTCGAGGAGGCTTTGCCAGATCCCGCGGGTCTTGCGGCTTGCGAAGCCCGTATCGACCAGCGTCCAGCCGGCGCCATCGTCGAGCGCGTAAACGTTGACGTGATCGAGCGCCATCGGAAGCGGCAGGCGCATCCAGAGGATGCCGTCGGCCACTTCGATGGCCGCGCCCGGCGCGGGCGGGGTGTCGAAGGGATAGTCGATCCGGCCCGGGGACGCGTCCATCAGATGCCGAGCGCTTCGGGCGTGACGTCGAAGAGATCGGTGGCCCCGACCGTCGCCTCGGCCAGAAGCCCCACATGTTCGGGGAGCTGGCGGCGTATGAAGGCGCGGGCGAGGGCGGTGCGGGGCCCGGGTTCGGCCTCGGACATCGCCGCGCGAAGGTGAAAATGCGCGCCGAGGACGAGCCCGAAGGCCTGGAGATAGGGGAGCGCGCCCGCGAAGCGTTCGACCGGTTCGGGTTGCCCGGCCATCCATTCGGTGGCTTCGCGCAGCGTTTCGGCCGCTTCCCAGACAGCGCCCGCGAGATCGGCACGTGTGGCGCGGGCCGCTTCGGCGCCTCCCTCGATCTCGTCGATAAGGGCGAGCGCGGCCTCGCCCCCGTCGCGCATCTTGCGGCCCACGAGATCGACCGACTGGATGCCGTTGGTGCCTTCGTAGATCGCGGACACGCGGACATCGCGCAGGTATTGCGCCGCGCCGGTTTCCTCGATCACGCCCATGCCGCCGTGGACCTGGATGCCCATCTGGGCCACGTCGATGCCGACCTGGGTGGAGAAGGCCTTGGCGATCGGGGTGAGGAAGGCGGCGCGTGCCTGCCACTGGGCGCTGCCGGTGACGGCCGCCATGTCGAGCGCGGTGGCACAGGAAAGCGCGACGGCGCGGGCCGCAGTGACGCGCGCGCGCATCCAGACGAGCATGCGGCGCACATCGGCGAATTCGTGGATCGCGCCGGTTTCGCCGCCCGTCTTGCCCTGCTTGCGGTCGGCGGCGAAGGCGGCGGCGTGCTGATAGGCGGCTTCGCCCACGCCCACGCCCTGCATGCCGGTGCCGAGCCGGGCCTCGTTCATCATGGTGAACATGGCTTCGATGCCGCCGTTTTCATGACCGACGAGCCAGCCCGTTGCACCGTCGAATTCCATCACCGCGGTGGGGGAGCCGTGGAGGCCGAGCTTGTGTTCGAGGCTGACGACGCGGACGCCATTGCGGGGGCCGGGCCCGCCTGACGCGTCGGGCAGGAATTTCGGGACGAGAAAGAGGCTGAGCCCCTTGGTGCCCGCGGGCGCGTCGGGCAGGCGAGCGAGGACCAGATGCACGATGTTGTCGGTCATGTCGCTGTCGCCCCAGGAGATATAGATCTTCTGGCCCGAGACGCGGTAGGTGCCCTCGCTGCCGGGTTCGGCCTTGGTGCGGAGTGCGCCGAGATCGGAGCCCGCCTGCGGTTCGGTCAGGTTCATCGTGCCCGCCCATTCGCCGGAGGTGAGCTTCGGCAGGTAAAGCGCCTTCAGCGCGTCGGAGGCGTGAGCCTCGAGCGCGCCGATCTGTGCCTGGGTGAGGAGCGGCTGAAGCTGGAACGACATGCAGGCGCCCGCGAGCATGTCATGCACCCCCATGGCAACGCTGACGGGCAGGTTCATGCCGCCGTATTCTTCCTTGCCGAGCATGCCGACCCAGCCGCCTTCGGCGTAAGCCCTGTAGGCCTCGCCAAAGCCCGGGGAGGCGCGGACGACGCCGTTTTCGATCACCGGTGGCTGAAGATCCCCGACGCGCTGGAGGGGGGCGATCACCTCGTTGCAGAGGCTGGCGGCCTCGTCGAGGATCGCGGCGAGAACGTCGGGGGCCAGCGCCTCTTCGCCCGCGGCCTCGCGCAGGCTGTCGAAGCCGCAAACGGTTTCGAGCAGGAAACGGATTTCATCGGCGGCGGCGCGGTACGGCATTCGCGTGGTCTTTCCAATTGGCCCCGACTTGGCAAGGCAGACGGGGTACTTTAACGGCTGGGACAATGCGGGCGACGATGCGACGAGCGGAGGCGCGCCACAACAGGAACGCTGCGTCAGAGCGATGGAAAGCTACGAGACCAGAGGGCTGGCCCCCGATGCGGAGGGGATGCGCGCGGCGGCGGAGGTGCTGCGCGCTGGCGGGCTTGTCGCCTTCCCGACGGAGACGGTTTACGGGCTGGGCGCGGATGCGCGGAACGGCATTGCGGTGGCGCGGGTCTATGCCGCGAAGGGGCGGCCGGCGTTCAACCCCCTGATCGTGCATGTCGCGTCGCTGGAGGCCGCGCGGGGGATCGCGGAATTCGGGGCGGAAGCGGAGCGGCTGGCGGGCGCGTTCTGGCCGGGCCCCCTGACGCTGGTTCTGCCGGTCAGGGAAGAGAGCGGGTTGAGCCCCCTCGTGACCGCGGGGCTTCGGACGGTTGCGGTGCGGGTGCCGGCCCATCCCCTGGCGCGGGCGCTTCTGGAGGAAGCAGGGTGCCCCGTCGCGGCGCCGTCGGCCAACCCCTCGGGCCGGTTGAGCCCGACCACGGCGGCCCATGTGATCGAGGGGCTTTGCGGGCGGATCGAGGCGGTTCTGGATGGCGGGCCCTGCGAGGTGGGGCTGGAATCGACGATCGTGGCGCCCGGGCCGCCGCCGCGGCTGTTGCGCCCCGGCGGCCTGCCGGCGGAGGCGATCGAGGCGTGTCTTGGTGTGCCGCTTCTCCGCGCAGGCGTCGAAGGCGGGGTGGAGGCGCCGGGGCAGCTTCAGTCGCATTACGCGCCGGGCGCCGGGCTGCGGCTGGAGGCTGATGGGCCCGGGCCGGGAGAGCGGATGCTGGGCTTCGGCGATGTCGCGGGGGAGCTGAACCTTTCACCCTCGGGCGATCTGACCGAGGCGGCGGCGCATCTTTTCGACTATCTCAGGCGGTTGGACGACGGGAAGGGCGGCGCGATCGCGGTGGCCCCGATCCCCGAGCGGGGGCTTGGGCGTGCGATCAACGACCGGCTGCGCCGGGCGGCGGCGCCCCGGCCCGATCAGGCGTGACCGGCCGCTGAAGACAGCGTGTGCACGTCGATCCCGAGAGTTTTGAGGGCCGCGACCCATTTGCCGCCCGCATCGGGATCGAAGACGATCTCTGGCGGGGCATCGGCGGTCAGCCAGCCGTTGGCCTGGAGTTCGGTTTCAAGCTGGCCCGGCCCCCAGCCCGAGTACCCGAGTGCCAGAAAGGCCCGGTCCGGCCCGTCGCCCGCCGCGATATCCTGCAGGATGTCGAGCGTGGCCGTCATGCCGACCGTTTCGGTGACGGGCAGTGTCGAGGTGTTCCTGTCGTAGTCGCGGGAATGCAGGACGAAGCCGCGCCCGTGTTCCACCGGCCCGCCGAAATGAACCTTGAGGCCGTGGAAGCCCGGCCCCGTTTCGATTCCCAATTGTTCGAGAAGCTCTTCCGGTTTCACGTCAGGCGTTGGTTTGTTCACGATCAGGCCCATCGCGCCCTTCGCGGAATGCTCGACCAGGAAGATCACGCTTTTTTCAAAGCGCGGGTCCGACATGCCGGGCATGGCGATCAGAAGCTTGCCTGTCAGGTTTTCGGGGGGCGAATCCGTCATATCCCCACTCTGAGGCGAAGGCGGGCGGTGATGCAAGCGGGCCGCGCACGCATTCCATCGCCGTATTGTGATTTCACCGGAGCGGCAGGGTGCTTATGTTCGCTGCGATGAGAGTTTTGCAGATTATCCCCGCCGCGCTGACCGCCGCGCTTCTTTCGGCCCCTGCCGTCGCGCAGGGCATTGCCGACGTGGTGAATGCGCGGATTCTGCCGGGCTGGCGGATGGAGGACGGCCGCCACATGGCGGCGGTGCGCCTCGCGCTGGAGCCGGGGTGGAAGACCTATTGGCGCGCGCCCGGCGATGCCGGCATCCCGCCGCAGATCGTCTGGTCGGGGGGTGGGAACGTGCGCGGGATCGAGGCGCATTGGCCGGTGCCGGTGGTGTTCTGGCAGAACGGGATGCGCAGTGTAGGGTACAAGGGCGAGGTCGTCGTGCCGATCGAGATCGCGAGCGAGCGGGCGGGTGAGGATATTCACCTGGACGCGCGGCTCGATATCGGTGTGTGCGAGGATATCTGCGTGCCGGTCTCGCTGGAACTTTCAGGTGTGTTGCCCGCGTCCGGTGCGGCGCCCAATCCGGTGATCCGGGCTGCGCTGGCAAACCGCCCGATGACGGCGGACGAGGCCGGCGTCGGTCGCGTCGTCTGTGCGACAGAGCCGATTTCCGACGGGATTCGGGTGACCGTATCGGTCGATATGCCGCGGCATTTTCCGGAGGAGGAGACGGTGGTGGAACTCGCCGACCGGAGCGTCTGGATCTCGGAGCCCGAGACCCGGCGGGACGGGGGGCGCCTGGTCACCGCGGCCGAGATGGTGCCGCCGGATGCGAAGCCTTTCGCGATGGCGCGGTCGGATGTGCGGGTGACCGTGCTGGGCGGCGGACAGGCAGTGGATATCCGAGGCTGTACCGGCAGCTGAGCCGAGACCGGTTATGCGCGGCGGACTGCGAGACCCGCCGCAATCCAGACAATGAGGACGAGGGCGAGGACGCCCGTGGTGAAAAGCCCGAGCGCCGCCAGGAGCGGATCGGCACCCGGAAGTGTGCCCGTGAGCCAGGCTGGCGCGTTGCCGAGGAGGACGGGCCCTACGGTGGCTGCGAAGATCAGCGCGGCGACGGCACCGGTGCCGCGGGCGATGCGCCCCGCGGCGCCGCCCGCGCGGAGCGCGCGGCGGAAGGCGCGCATGGCGTCGCCCACGTCGCGCTGGATCGCGAGGAGGGCCGGGACGACCAGAAGGACGAGCACCATCCCGAAGCCGAGGCCGTAGACGAGCGTGATGACCGTGGGTTTCAGGAACTCCGCCTGCCGCGAGCCTTCGTAGAGAAGGGGCGTGAGCCCGAGGACCGTTGTGAGCGTCGTCAGCAGGACGGGCCGCAGCCTGTCTGCCGCCCCGTCGATGATCGCAGGCACCAGCGCGCGGGACTGCGCGTGTTCGTCCACCGTTGTCACCAGAACGATGGAATCGTTGATGATGATCCCGGTCATGCCGATCAGCCCGACGATCGAGAACATCGAGAGCGGCAGTTCCCACAGCGCATGGCCGTAGATTGCGCCGACAAGCCCGAAGGGAATGATCGCCATGACGATCACGGGGCGCGACCAGCTTGAGAACACCCAGGCGAGGACGAGGTAGATCCCCGCGAGGCAGAGGATCAGGCCCTGAAGCGCATCGGCGAGGAATTCGTTCTCTTCCTCCGCAAGGCCGGAGAGTTCGGTGACGACGCCGTAACGTTCCTCGATGTCGCGCAGGATCTCTCCCGAGAGTGCCGCGTCAACGGCGGCGGCGCGGGCGGGATCATCCTCGTTGATGTCGCCGGAGACGGTGACGACGCGCTGGCCGTTCTCGCGCCGGATCTGGGAGAAGCCCGTGCGCCTTTCGACCGTTACGATATCGGAGAGCGGCACGTAGGCGCCTTCGCCGGCGCGCAGGATGATCCGATCCATGAAATCGGCGGAGATTTCGCCCAGCGGGAGTTCGACCCGGATCGACGCCGTGCGTGTGCCGGCGGGGTAGGTGGCGGCCTCGACCCCGTTGAGGCGGTTTCTGAGGATGCGCCCCAGTGCGTCGATGTCGAAGCCGAGCGCCTGGCCGCGCGGGGTGAGGTTGAGGATCAGCTCCTCGCGGTCGTAGGAGAGGCTGTCTTCGAGAGCGGAGACTTCGGGGAAGCCCGCGAGTTGCGTCTTCAGGTCTTCCGCCGCGGCCTTCAGGGTTTCGGCATTGGCACCGAAGATTTCGACCTCGAGCGCGTTGCCCTCGGGCCCCGAGCGCCAGCCTCGGAAGCTGATCGTTTCCGACATCGGGTGACGGCGCAGCGCATCCTGCAGATCGCCCACGATCTGGAAGCTGGAATAGGGGCGGAGATCGGCGTCGATCAGCTCGATCGAGATCGAACCGAGCTGATCGGGTTCCTTGGTGTCCGAGCCCGCGAGACCGCGCCACGAGACCCCGCCGACCTCGGCCAGGACGTAGCTGACCGGGCTGGTGCCGTAGGTTTCGACATAGCGCGCCTCGACCTCGTCCACCGTTTCCTGCAGCAGGCGGACCTGTTCGAGTGTATCCTCGCGCGTGGCGCCGGGCAGCATGGAGAAGTTGCCGGTGATCGAAGCACGTTCCGGCGGGTTCCAGAAGCGCCACTGCACCTCGCCCGAGATGAAAAGCGTGACCTGGCTGGCCAGCACGAGGATCGTGCCCGCGATGACCGGGTAACGGAGCCAGATGACGCCAGCCATGAGCGGGCGGAAAAGCTGTTCGCGGACCCAGCGGAAGCCCCGGTTCACCTGGCGCGAGGGCCAGTCGTACCAGTGTTCCTTCGCGGAATGGGCGAGGCTGTGGGCCATGTGATTGGGCAGGATCAGAAAGCATTCCACGAGGCTTGCGACGAGCACCACGATCACGGTGAAGGGGATGTCCTTGATCATCTCGCCAAAGCGGCCGCCGATCACCGTGAGCCCGAAGAACGCTATGATCGTCGTGAGCGAGGCCGCGAAGACCGGCGTGAACATGCGCGTGGCGGCGCGTTCGGCGGCGGTTGGGGGGCTTTCGCCGAGACGGCGGGCGCGGTTGTCGGCGTGTTCGCCGACGACGATGGCGTCGTCGACCACGATGCCGAGCGTGATGATCAGCGCGAAGAGCGAGACCATGTTGAGGGTGAGCCCAGCGGCGTACATCATCGCGATGGCCGCAGTCATCGCCACGGGGATGCCCGCAGCGACCCAGAATGCGGTGCGCGCGTTCAGGAACAGGAAAAGCAGGAGGACGACGAGGCCGAGGCCCATGAGCCCGTTGTCGAGAAGGATGTTGAGGCGGGCCGAAATCGCCTCGGCCCGGGTGCGGATCAGGTCGATCGACACGCCGGCGGGCAGGGTGGCCACCATTTCGGCGGCGACCTCTTCGACGGTGCGCTGGATCTTGATGGCGTCGCCCTGGGCGGAGCGGTCGACCCGGATCGAGATCGCCGGATCGTCGCCCACGAAATAGGCGCGCTCGCGGTCGACGCCCTCGACATAGACCGTCGCGACATCGCCGATCGTGAGCGTCGTGCCATCGGCCTCGCTGCGGAGTGCGATGGCCGCGATATCCTCGCCGCGGCGCTCGGTGCCGGTGCGCAGGCGCTGGGCGCCGGTGACGGTTCCGGCGGGATCGACCGCGGCCTCGGCGGCGATGGCATCGGCGATCTCTGCCATCGACAGATCGTGGCGGATCAGGTTGATCGAGGGCACCTCGACGATCGTTTCGGGCGCCGCAACGCCGCGGATCGTGACATTGGTGACCCCCACCGCGAAGAGGCGGGCGGTGAATTCGTCGGCGAAGCGGGCCAGCTGATCGACGCCCACCGGCCCGGTGATGACGACATCCGTGACCCTGTCCCACCAGGTGCTGCGGCGGATCGTGGGATCGTCGGCATCCTCGGGTAGATCGCTGATGGTTTCGATCGCCGCCTGCACGTCGTCGGCGGCCTGGGCCATATCCCAGTTCGGTTCGAACTCAAGCTCTATCCGGGCGCTGCCTTCGCGGGCGGTGGCGGACACCTCGGTGACACCGGTGACGGCGGTCAGTGCGGGTTCGAGGACGTCGATGATCGCGCGGTCGACATCGTCGGCCCCCGCGCCGTCCCAGCGGACGCTGACGTCGATGTCGTCGACCACCACGTCAGGGAAGAATTGCGCCCGCATGTTGGGGAAGGCGGCGAGGCCGAGGATCAGGAGGACCGCGAGGAGCAGATTCGCCGCCGTGCGGTGGCGGGCGAAGTAGGAGAGGATGCGGGAAGGGGCCATTGGCCTAGCTGCCCATCCGCGCTTCGATCCGGGCGACGGTGCGGGCGGGAACGCGGGCCTGGCGGAGCTGACCCAGCACGCGTTCCTTCGCGTCTGGGGGCATCGCCTCGCTGGCCTCGATGAAGGCGATCAGGCGGGCGCGGCGGGCCTCGTCGAGTTCAACCATTTCGTCGTCTTCCGCGCTGTCGGCGTTTTCGGCTTTCGGGCGAACCGCGCGGACCTTGATGCCTTCGCCGAGAAACGGCGTGCGTTCGGAGACGATGATCTGCCCGGCGAGGCCGGGGGCGCGGACGATCACCTCGTCGCCCTGGCGGCGCAGAAGCTCGACCGGCGTGACGCGGAGCCTGTCATCCTCGCCGATCATCAGCACGGTTTCGGAGGCATCGAGAGCGGCGGAGGGCAGGGTGGCAACCTGGGTGAGTTGCGGTTCTGTGACGCGGACGGTGACGAAATCGCCGGGGCGGAAGCCGCGGGCGGCCTCGAGCCGGGCGAAGATGCGCCGCCCGGTCTGGCCCGCGCCGACCGCGGGGCTTTCGCGCGTGATCCGGCCCGAGGCGACGATATCGATATCGGCGACGTCGAGGGAGACGGAAACGGGGGCGCGGACAATCCCGCCATCCGCGCCCATGAGGCGCGCATACTGGCCGGTCGAGAGGGTGAAGGCGACTTCGAGATCTTCGGGCGCGACCAGCACCGCGAGGCGTTCATTCTGGGCGACGAGCCCGCCTTCGACGGCGGCGACCTCGTCGAGGACACCGGTGAATTCCGCCGTGATCTCGGTTTCCGCGAGCCGGCGCTCGGCCTCGGCCAGCGCGATGCGGCGGCGGTCGAGCATGGTGCGGGTCTGGTCAACCCGCGCCTCGGCCTGGGCCACCGCCTGCTGGCGGGAGAGAACGGCCTGATCGGCGGACTGGGCGGCGAGTTCGGCGGTTTCGACCGCCGCTTCGGTGCCCACGCCGCGGTTCAGAAGATCGCGCTGGCGAGCGAGGGCGCGGGCGCGGAGCGCCGCCTGATCCTCGGCGGAAGCCTGTTCGGAGCGGGCGATTTCGAGCGAGCGGCGTGCGTCGCGGAGATCGGCCTCGGCTTCCGCCAGATCTGCCTCGGCGGTGTCGCGGCGGCCGATCGCGTCCTGCGGATCGATCTTGAGGATGGTCTGGCCCGCAAGGACGGGCGCGCCGTCTTCGAAGGAGGCCGAGCGCCAGACGATTTCGCCCGAGGCCGGGGCGCGGATTTCGAGCGACCGGCGGCTCTGGATTTCCCCGAAAGTGACGATCTCGGGAGAGACGGAGCCCAGCGTGACCTCGACCGGGGTAACGGCGAAGACGCGTTCGCGCACCGGGCGGTTCGGGCCATCATCGGCCATCCGTTCCTGAAGCGCGCCGCGCACGAGATCGACCGCGAACACCACGAAGGCGGCGGTGAGTGCGAAAAGGAAGAGGCCTGTGAGACTGCGTCTCAGAAATCTCATGCTGCCATCCCGGGCACTGTTACCGACCTAAGGTAAGGCCAGTTCAGGATTTTTCCAAATCCTTCACGCATACGTGCGGGCGGGCTATTTCCGTCGCAGATGTTCGTCGAGGCGCGGCATGATTTCGACGAAGTTGCAGGGCCGGTGGCGCGCATCGAATTGATATTGCAGGATTTCGTCCCAGGCATCCTTGCATGCGCCGGGGCTTCCGGGAAGCGCGAAGAGATAGGTGCCGTTCGCGACGCCGCCGCAGGCGCGGGACTGGACCGCCGATGTGCCGATCTTTTTCATGGAAACGATCGTGAAAACCGTGGCGAACGCGTCGATTTCCTTTTCGTAGACGTCGCGGTGGGCTTCGACCGAGACGTCGCGCCCGGTGAGCCCCGTGCCGCCGGTGGAAAGCACCGCATCGATTTCAGGATCGGCACACCAGGTGCGGAGCTGATCCGCGATGGCGTCGCGTTCGTCGGGGAGGATCTTGCGGTCGGCGAGGACGTGGCCCGCCGCCTCGATCCGGGCCACGAGGGTGTCGCCCGAGCGGTCATCCTCGAGACTGCGGGTGTCGGACACGGTGAGCACCGCGATGCGGACCGGGTGGAAGGGGCGGGTTTCGTCGATCTGCGACATGGGTCAGAGCGTCCTCAGTCTGGCCTGAAGTTCCAGCATATCGGCCCAGGCCTCGCGTTTCGCGGCCGGGTTGCGCAGGAGATAGGCGGGGTGGAGCATGGGAAGCGCGGGGCGGCCCTGCGCCTCGGCCCATGTGCCGCGAAGCCGGGTGATGCCCTTGCGGCCCAGGAGCGCCTGGCAGGCGTGGTTGCCGATCAGGACGAGAAGCTCGGGCTTCGCGAGCGCGATGTGGCGTTCCACGAAGGGGAGCATCATGGCGATCTCTTCGGGTTTGGGATCGCGGTTCTGGGGCGGTCGCCAGGGCAGGACGTTGGTGATGTAGAAGGCGCGGTCCGGATCGGGGCTGGCGCGGTCGAGGCCGATTTCGCGGAACATGATGTCGAGAAGCTGGCCCGCGCGGCCCACGAAGGGTTTGCCGGCGATATCCTCGTCGCGCCCCGGGGCCTCGCCGATCAGCATGAGGCGGGCCTCGGGCTGGCCATCGGCGAAGACGAGGTTGCGCGCGCCCTTGGCAAGCTCGCAATGGGGGTAGGCGGCGAGCGCCATCTGAAGCTCTTCGAGCGAGGTTGCCCCTTCGGCCATCGCGCGGGCGTCGGCGATGGGATCGGATTCGGTCACGGGGGGCGGGGGCGCGGCCCCGGCCACGCGAACCGCTGGTTTCGGGGCGGCGGCGGGCACCTCGAACCGGTTCACCGGCGCGTCGCCAATCGCCTCGGTCGCGCCGAGTTCGATCTGCCATTCCAGAAGTGCGCGCAGGTTCGCCGTCGTCATGCCGCGACCCTAGGCCCGCGCCGGGGCGAGGTAAATCCTTGTCGCCGCCGCGCGGGCTTTCTATAGAAGGCTCCGAATGAGCGGGTCTGTCTTTTCATGAGCTTCAGCCAGCGGCACCTTCTGGGGATCGAAACACTCTCCCCCACCGAGATTCGCACGCTTCTGGATTTGTCCGAGACCTATGTGGATCTGAACCGAAGCGAGGCGAAGCATGCCGACGCGCTGAAGGGCCTTACCCAGATCAACATGTTCTTCGAAGCCTCGACGCGGACGCAGGCGAGTTTCGAGCTGGCAGGCAAGCGGCTTGGGGCGGATGTGATGAACATGACGCTGCAGGCCTCGTCGATCAAGAAGGGCGAGACGCTGATCGACACGGCGCTGACGCTGAACGCGATGCATCCCGATCTGCTGGTGGTGCGGCATCCGCATTCGGGCGCCGTGAACCTTCTGGCGGAGAAGGTGAACTGCGCGGTGCTGAATGCCGGAGACGGGCGGCACGAGCACCCGACGCAGGCGCTTCTCGACGCGCTGACGATCCGGCGGGCGAAGGGGCGGCTGCACCGCCTGAGAATCGCGATCTGCGGGGATATCGCGCACAGCCGGGTGGCGCGGTCGAACATCTTTCTTCTGGGCAAGATGGAGAACCGGGTGACGCTGATCGGCCCGCCGACGCTGATGCCCGCAGGCGTGGCGGAGTGGGGCGTGGAAGTCACCGACGACATGGCCGCGGGGCTGAAGGATGCGGACGTGGTGATGATGCTGCGGCTTCAGAAAGAGCGGATGGATGGCGGGTTCATCCCCTCGGAGCGGGAGTATTACCACCGGTTCGGGCTCGATGCCGCGAAGCTGGCGTATGCCGCCGAGGATGCGATCGTGATGCATCCCGGGCCGATGAACCGGGGCGTGGAGATCGACGGGACGATTGCCGACGACATCAACCGGTCTGTCATCCAGGAACAGGTGGAGATGGGCGTGGCCGTGCGGATGGCGGCGATGGAGCTTCTGGCGCGAAACCTGAAGGCATCGCGGGCCGATGGCGGGGTGATGGTCTGATGGAGGAGCCGCGCGATCCGAAGATGTCGGGCCGGATCGCGATGCTGGCGCTTCTGGTTATCTTCGCGATCGTGGCGATCGTGATCTGGGTGTCGGCGCAATGACCGGCGGGCGCGGGGAAACCGGGCGCCGTCTGGGACGTTCCCTTGTTTTGGGAGCTTTGAAATGACCGATGATTTGACAGTTGCACGCGACGAACATGGCGTGGTGCGCGTGTTCGCGCTGAACCTGGATGAGGGTGCCGCGACACCGTGGACCGAGGGCGATGGCGCGGCGATGGCCGAGGCGCTGGGCCTTGGCGGACTTGACCCGAAATATGTGGAGGTCGTGCGGCCGCAGGAGATGAAGCCGATGACCCTGAGCGATTACCTTGTGGAGGGAATCGGGCTGCCGCGCGAGGAGGTCTCCGGCGCGCGCTCGCGGCTTGATGCGCTGTCGGGCCATGTGCTGATTGTTCTGTCGGGGGCCTTCGGGGGGCGGGAGGCGACGCTTGCGCCCACGCCCGTGCTGACACATATCGGGACGTTCCGAGAGCCCGCCCCGGTGCCGTCCTTCGACCGGCTGTCGTTGGAGAGCGCGAAAGGCGCGCTTGACGGTGCCGGCCCCGCCGGCTCGGTGGACGGGAAGGGACGAAGCTGGATTCTGGCGCTTCTGATCGGTGCGGCGGTTTTGATCGCCCTCGTCCTTGTGCTGATGAACTGAGATTTGCCCATGACCCGAACGCTTTTCCGGAACGCGCGCCTGATCGACCCCGATGGAGGGGAGAGCACCGGCGCACTTCTGGTGGAGAACGGGGAGATCGCCGCGGTCGGGCTCGATCTTGCGCCCGAAGGCGGAATGGAGACGGTGGATTGCGGTGGCAAGTGCCTTGCGCCGGGCATCGTCGATATCGGGGTGAAGGTGTCGGAGCCCGGGGAGCGGCACAAGGAAAGCTTCGGCTCGGCAGGGCTGGCCGCCGCCGCGGGCGGGGTAACGACGATGGTGACGCGGCCCGATACGCTGCCGGCGATCGACACTCCCGAGACGCTGGAATTCGTGACCCGGCGTGCGAACGAGGCGGCGCCGGTGCGCGTGCTGCCGATGGCCGCGCTGACCAAGGGGCGGCAGGGCCGCGAGATGGTGGAGATCGGGTTTCTGCTGGATGCAGGCGCGGCAGCATTCACCGATTGCGACGCGGTCGTCACCGATACGAAGGTATTTTCGCGCTGCCTGACCTATGCCCGGTCGCTGGGCGCGCTGGTGATCGGGCATCCGCAGGATCCGGGCCTGTCGGCGGGGGCCGCCGCGACTTCGGGCAAGTTCGCCTCGCTGAGGGGCCTGCCGGCAGTGTCGCAGATGGCCGAACGCATGGGGCTCGACCGGGATCTGGCTGTCGTGGAGATGACCGGCGTGCGCTATCATGCCGATCAGATCACCACCGCGCGGGCGCTGAAGCGGCTGGAACGGGCGAAGGAGGCGGGGCTCGATGTCACCGCCGGCGTGTCGATCCATCACCTGACGCTCAATGAACTAGACATCGGGGATTACCGGACCTTCTTCAAGGTGAAGCCACCGCTTCGATCGGAAGACGACCGGCGGGCGGCGGTGGAGGCCGTGGCTTCGGGCCTGATCGACGTGATTTCGTCGATGCATACGCCGCAGGACGAGGAATCGAAGCGCCTGCCCTTCGAGGAGGCGGCTTCGGGAGCGGTGGCGCTGGAGACGCTGTTGCCCGCCGCGCTGCGGCTTTACCATTCGGGGGACCTGAGCCTGCCGCAGCTGTTCCGCGCGCTGTCGGCCGCGCCCGCGCGGCGGCTGGGTTTGCCTGGCGGGCGGCTGGCAGCTGGCGCCCCGGCGGATCTGGTGCTGTTCGATCCCGATGCGCCCTTCGTGCTGGACCGCGCGACGCTGAGATCGAAATCGAAGAACACGCCCTTCGACGGGGCGCGCCTGCAGGGCCGGGTTCTGGGAACCTGGGTTGGGGGCAACCGCGTTTTCGCGCCGTGAGCGGGATCCGGGCCGCGCGGGAGAGCGATCTCGAGGCGCTGAGTGCCCTGTGCCTGAGGTCGAAGGCCGTCTGGGGCTATGACGAAGCGTTCATGGCGGCCTGTGTCAAAGAGCTGACGCTGAGGCCCGAAGAACTGACCACCACGAGGATTGCGATGATCGACGGGCCGCAGGGGCCCGTGGGCGTGGTCCAGATCAGGGGGGAGGGGGCGGTCGCAGATCTTCTGAAGCTGTTTGTCGATCCGGCGGCGATGGGTGCCGGGCATGGCCGGCGCCTGTTCGACTGGGCAGTCGAGGCGGCGCGGGTGATGGGCGCGGGGCGGATGACGATCGAGGCCGATCCCGATGCCGCGCCCTTCTATCGCAGTATGGGGGCGGTGGACGTGGGGGAGGCGCCCTCGGGATCGATCCCGGGGCGGGTTCTGCCGCTTCTGGAGCTTACGCTCCGAGCCCCCGGGGGTTGCCAAACGGCGCGCGAGACCGGATGAAGGCGCGACGCTCCTTCGGGGAAGACCGCCGCCCATGCCCGCACTCGACACCGCCCCGCTTCTTCTCGCGCTGACGGCGCTTTGCGCCTATCTCCTCGGCTCCGTCCCGTTCGGGATCGTGATCACGCGGGCGCTGGGGCTGGGCGATCTGAGGCAGATCGGATCGGGGAATATCGGGGCGACGAATGTTTTGCGCACGGGCCACAAGGGCGCGGCGGCGGCGACGCTTCTGCTTGATGCCGGGAAGGGCGCGATCGCGGTTCTGATCGCGCGGGCGCTCTTTGCGGACGATGCTGCGCAGTTGGCGGGCGGGGCCGCGTTTCTGGGGCATCTGTTTCCCGTCTGGCTTGGGTTCCGGGGCGGGAAGGGCGTGGCGACCTTCCTTGGCACGCTGATTGCGCTGGCCTGGCCCGTGGGGATCGCGGCCTGCCTGACCTGGCTTGTGGCGGCGGGGATCGGGCGGATTTCATCGCTTTCCGCGCTGGTCGCGGCGGTGGCTGCGCCGGTCTGGGCCGTGATGCTGGGCTGGCCCCAGGGCGTGGCGCTGGCGATCTGCCTTGCGGCGCTGGTGATCTATCGGCACGCGGCGAACATCCGGCGCATCCTGGCGGGGACGGAGCCCCGGATCGGGGCCGGGAAGTGAGCGTCGATCCGGCCTTTCTGGCCGCCTTCGACGCTTTGCCTTTCGGGGGCTATGGCGGGACGTACGAAGGCCGCCGTTACCGGATCACGAAATCACATTTCGCCGCTGCGCGGAGCCAGAAGCTCGAGGCCGAGGAACTGGGCGGGCCGGATTACATCAGCCTGAACCTCTACCGGCTGGCGAGCGGGGACGCGCTTCTGAAGCCCTGCGAGATGCCAGAGGAGAAGGTGCGGGCCTTCGTTCTGGACGTCGTCGCGGACTAAAGCATCCGACTGAAAACCTGAATCGCGGGGATTCCTGTTGGAGCTGATTTGTGATTCATCCTGTCTGGGAGGA